>NZ_JBNXVR010000012.1:0-159636 GCF_050565595.1 Leptolyngbya sp. AN02str
CGGTACATCGGCAAGCTCGTGCAAGGTTTTTGAGAGGTTTTACACTTTTTCTTTGCACTTTAGCAGACTTGATCTCGCTTGAAAACTAGGCACTGTAAACCTTTGCTGCTTTTTTCAGCAAACCCTAAGTAAAGACCAAACTAAGGGTTATAAGGTTGACTATAGTTTCCATTCAATTGGTTTCCCCAGCGAGTGGGGACCTATTCGTTGCGTCATGAGCCGTTTGTGGCGTTTGATTTAGTTTCCATTCAATTGGTTTCCCCAGCGAGTGGGGACACGAGAGCCGTATCCAAAACCGCTTGAAATTTCAAGGTTTCCATTCAATTGGTTTCCCCAGCGAGTGGGGACATGGATCTGGCACGGTATGAGATGGCCAAAGAAAGGTTCAGTTTCCATTCAATTGGTTTCCCCAGCGAGTGGGGACGAATTGATTCCCTAAGCACTAAGCCAGAATAAGGAATTAGGGTTTCCATTCAATTGGTTTCCCCAGCGAGTGGGGACTCTCCTCTCTCGTGCTTTAACTAAAACTACTGATGAAACGTTTCCATTCAATTGGTTTCCCCAGCGAGTGGGGACGTATACGATGCTTGGAATGAAGAGGTAGTAAGCCTTTCGTTTCCATTCAATTGGTTTCCCCAGCGAGTGGGGACCCTCTAGAAGTGATTTGATGTTACCCAAACTACTAGAGAGTTTCCATTCAATTGGTTTCCCCAGCGAGTGGGGACTTAAGAAAATGAAATAAGGATAAGATCCCCTGAGTAAAAGTTTCCATTCAATTGGTTTCCCCAGCGAGTGGGGACTTTAGAAGCAACAGGGCAAGATCTGGCTCAACTAGAAGTTTCCATTCAATTGGTTTCCCCAGCGAGTGGGGACTTCAATCAAATTCCACGTCTCAGTTTTATAGTGTTGGGTTTCCATTCAATTGGTTTCCCCAGCGAGTGGGGACAGTAGTAGCACCACCAACCGCAGCATCATAAACTACGGATGTTTCCATTCAATTGGTTTCCCCAGCGAGTGGGGACCTCTCGCCTATAAACTACGGGTGGAGCGGGCCACCTTTAGTTTCCATTCAATTGGTTTCCCCAGCGAGTGGGGACTTTGGCAGAAGTATGATCCCGCGTTCAGCACTAGGAAGTTTCCATTCAATTGGTTTCCCCAGCGAGTGGGGACGATATCAACCCAATAGTAACCCTCAGTATTTGTTCATTATGTTTCCATTCAATTGGTTTCCCCAGCGAGTGGGGACATGCTGAATTTGGCTACGAGTATGAGGGTATTACCTGTTTCCATTCAATTGGTTTCCCCAGCGAGTGGGGACCCCCCATATTACTATAGGGGGCTTAGTGGCGTTAATTGAGTTTCCATTCAATTGGTTTCCCCAGCGAGTGGGGACTAAGATATCAACCCAATAGTAAGTATTTGTTCATTATTGGTTTCCATTCAATTGGTTTCCCCAGCGAGTGGGGACTCCCCCTCATTCAACCCCATATCCTGCAAGGTGTCCAGAGCAGAGTTGCGAGGGGGAGGCAGAACGAAAGAGGATGCGCCTTGAACAGTTGCCTCAAAAGCCGTAAAAGCCTTATGGAGAAAAGCATCGAGGTCTGCAACGTAATCAGTAGGGTTTCGAGCATTTTGCCGATTCCTCGCAGCGCTCAAAATTAGCGATTGAAACTAACACAATCAAACAATCGTAGAACCAGGTGGTTGAAGAACTGGAGAACCACCCCAAACCTCCACCTGGCCCAACGTATGGGCAGACAACGGATAAAACCGAATACTATCCTCCGACTCAACCTGCCGCCGTAAGCGATCGCGTAACTCCTGGTATTTAGCAATTGGCAAGACACATTCAAAGACACTATACTGAACGCGTCTCCCATAGCCTTCCAACAGATTGGCTACTTTTAGACGACGCTTGTTACATGAGATATCGTAAGTGACAAGATAAAGTAACATTAGCGGATCAAATAGGGTTTGTAACCCAAAGCAGGATTAGAAACAAACTGTTTAAACAGCTTTACCTGACGATTCAATAGATCCCAGCGAGGTTGCAGGCCATCCGCTGTTGCCAAAGGTTCCTCCATCCTCTGAAGAAACGCCCGCAAAAACTTTCTGCGCCCTTCCTCATTGAGATAACAGGCTCCTGCGGGATAATCAAAATCCGTATCAACAGAGACGATGGAGCTATTAACCAAATACAACACCAAAGAATCCACCAACGGGGCACGAAACTCTTCCACCAAATCTGAAGCCAGGGCTGCATGGCGCTCCGACCCCTGATGCAGACACGCCTCATAAGGATCTAAGCCCTGAAGCTCAATCAGGCTCAACAAATGGTTCCACAACACCTGATAACCAAAACTGAGCATGGCATTGACCGGATCAAGCGGCGGCTGCCGCGATCGGGTTTGAAATGAAAAGCTTTCACTCGTGAGACATTCACCAAACACCCTAAAATAGCAAGCCGCTGCGGCCCCCTCAAATCCCATCAAACGTTCAATTGCATCAGCCTGCTCAATTTGCCCAACCAGGCTGCTCAACTGTTCAATCACATCCTTAAGCGTAGCTGACTCCACACGGCGATACTGACGCTGCAATAAAACACGTCCATTCTTCACCTTCGCCCGCACAATCGCTTTGGCGACACTCAGACGATCGCCCGTTGATAGGGCTTGCTGTTGCCGTGCTAGGGAACGATACCCTCGCTCAATGGGCAACAATCGCCCATAGCAACGGCCCATACGCGACAGATAAACAATGGGAATATTACGATAGAGACAAGCACGAACCAGTTGAGTTGTAACCTGGGACTGACCAAAAATTAGAATCTGCTCCAGCATAGGCAATTGCGCCTGATCAAGCAGATCTTGCCCTTGCTTGATGAGTACCTGTTCCTGTTTGAGCGAGAGAGCACAACCGGATTGAGAGATGTAGAGGGAGCGCATAGTTACCTGGTTAAAACCTCGCAATGGGAGTACAACCAAAAAACTTGAGAGACAATGCGGTTCTATCAACCAGGTTCCACGCACCAAAATAATTTTCAGCTTCGGTATTCGCTGAACTTTCAGGCTTTAGTACAAATTTTCTTCGGTATTTTTTCCAAAAGGAGAGATACTTTAATTCCTGCTTTACAGAGCAATTGCCCCTACCCAACGCTCCGGTAGAAGTCATTAACAAGACTGACGCATTTGTGTTGTGTGTGGAGTGCTTCGTATCCCACACACAACACAAATATTCCAGGTACGGTGGACTTGCGCAAATCCTGATTAACTATGGAGCGATCGTAAAACGTCCTGATTGAGCAAATTATAAGGATTGGCAAAATCTGTTTGCCCCAATTCACACAGCACCTGACGTGCTTTTCTGAGAATCTCCTCGGTTCCCTCCAGGTTTGAAATTCCCTCAAACTGATGGATGTATCGGTTCCGCTGATCACAGTAAGAACTCAAGGCTTGCAATGGTTCTAGGGCCGTATCCTGGCTATATTCTAAAATCGCCATATACGTGGGTCGGTTTGGAAACCCGTCCAACCGTAACGGAACATCTCTGAACCGATACCCTTGCAAAAATTGGTAGAGATCAGGATGCTCAATCGAAAGAGCAGACCAAAAACCACTGGTCTCCGCAAACGATGCGGGTAAAGATGGGCGCGACGATAACTGCCGATTTACAAAAAACTGCAACGCCTTTTCCTGAAACTGAGATACCCGCACTAAAAAATCTGAAAACTTCTTATTCTTCAGTTCCACAATGGCTTTGAAGTATGCCTCTCGCATGAGAGCGATTGGGTTCCGTTGTAAAAGCGCCTCAAGCTCCTGCTGCCAGCGGCTATCCACACCACTTAAGCAAAGACCGCTTAATGCTGGGCCTGCCGATATCGCTTCCTGCGCTTGTTGAAAATCGAGGGAAAGCCGACAATGCCCGTAATTGAGTAACGCCTCTAACAGTGGAGTCGCCAGCCCCGACATCCGTAGCGTCGTCAATGCTCCACTGTAGTTATAATCCTGCAATTGCTGCCGGATGACCTTTGCATCAAACTCCTGTCGCAAAACCTGTACATTCGTCTGGAACACCCGCATCTGGTGGCTCTGCTGCTCCTTTGGGTTCCGCACCTGCCACACTCGGCTTTTTGGCGCATATCCCGCCGCCTGCAATAAGCTCCAGGAAGATTTCATCACAGGCGTACCCGAAGAGGCATTCAATTCGAGAATGTCTTGAGGGGTGGCCTGGGCGATCGCCATCTCCAACCCCTGCCGCGCCGCCTGGACTGACAGCAGCAGGTTCACAGGGTCATCTGATAGCCCATCGCCTGTGGCGAGAAACAGCACCCGCTCCTGGGGCAAATGAAAAGGGTCATCCATCAGCCACCCCTGAGTCAATTCAGCTCGCTCCTTCGTCGCTGTGGTGTAGAGCAATAGCACCTGCTTGATGGTCTGCCCCTCAGCCACTAGATGACGCATCAAACTCACAATGGAGCCATCCTCATGGGTATGGTCTGAGACGGGATCTTGTTGTCCAACAAAGGAAAGAATCAGGCTAGGCATAGGGAAATCAGGGGTATGAGGCCCACCATCTCGATCTATCACCTTGTAGATGAGAAATATCAGGTGCAGCAATTTCGAGGAGGCAATCGGGTTATGTCACTGTTGTTTCTTGAACTGCACCTGGGCGTGAATCAGGTCTTAGATGCTATTCACTTATAATTTGCCTTGATGTAGCTCTATCTCAACATCTTCATACAGTGCTGCTAAAGTATCTAAGAAATTGACACGATGAAGCTCAAACCTGCTTGTCTCATATAGTTATAGTATTGCAAAACCCACAGCCCCTCAGTATTACGACAAAAACACTCGACTCGCTGATGTCAGGTATTGATCAAAACATACTCCTCTAGGCGTTCTAGGGTTTGATAATCGGCAAACTTATCAATATCAACGCGATCGAACGCTTCGCACATGGTTGCGAAACAGAACCGCAATGTTTAAGGCAAGGGGGACATGAGTATCGCTAGCTCCGACCATTACCTAAACAGCACCGTTAATATGCTCATGCTTGATCAGACTCTCGGCTTCCAGATGAAGATAATCTTCAGGGGTAAGGGGGGACTGAGGTGAAGCAATCATAGCAATGAGGAAATCAGAACGGATTTATTGTAAATCAGGCGTCATGAGGTGAGTTAGAGGTGGGGCAATCGCCTTTACTAATTTCTGGTGAACCTTCACCATCAAACTCGCTTCCCGAAACATAGGAAATGATTGATTGGAAATGAAGTTGAGATAGCTTATTATTCTGAGTTCTAGCTCTATCGCGTTAGAAACTTTCCACTCACCAAAAACATCTATAGCTTCTAGCCCTTTTAGACGATGAAAAAGCTTATTCCGTTTCGGCGCAATCTGATCTGTAAACACCGTTAAATCTTTGCAAGTTTGTTTCCAATGGGGCTTGCCTTTTCTTAGTAAGTCATATAGAGGAAAACCATGAAGCCCTAATTTCTGGCGTTCTTTGAACTCTGATAAAAGATGTTCCTGTTTTTTATTACCTAAGTAATCTGGCAATATTTCCAGGATTGAAAGTTTAACTTGGGGAGAATCATTATTGGGTTCAACATGATCAGGATAAGTTACTTCAGCCCATCTTGAAATCAAGCCTTCAACAGAACGAAAGCTGTGGAAAAAGGCTTCTACTGCATTTCCTTGAGTTAAGCGAACTAATGCTAAATAACCAGCTTCATAAGCAACCCACCAATAGTATTGCGATCGCTCTTTTACTGCTTCAGCCAACTCCTGGTCTGATAACTTCTGCAATTCAAGCACAAACTCATCAAATTTTGCACAGTTCCATAAGATAGCAGCATTTAGTAAGATTTTAGTATCGTCGTCTTGTAGATAAGGTTCAATGATTGCTTGTACACCTGGATAATCAGGACGACCCAATAGAGTTTTAGCTTCCTGCTTACGAATTCCCATCAAGTAAGAAGAGCTAGATAAAATCTCTGTTGATCTGGTACTTTGCTCACTACTAACCAGAAAACGAACGCGATCGCCAAACCGCGCCAAGCTGGAAAACTGCACCGCTGAAGAAATCGCTGGTGTCCCAGCTTGATGGCTCACGTACACCATCTGGGGCTCTGGAGCAAATGTTAGTCCAGCAATTTCCCGTTGAACCAATCCTAAAACAGCATCCCAATCATCCAGACCTTTATCAAAAGGTTGAGGCTTGAGAAGTAGCGGTTTCACCTCAGCCTTTGGAAAATACTGATGAAAATAAGCCTCCAAGATCGGGTAAAGCGCACAGGTATCTTGCCAATAGGGACACCGTTTCGTCTCACGATCGCCTTCAGCAAAGAGGTTCTCCTGATCGCTGACTAAAACAATAATTTGATCAATCGAAACATCCTTGGCATGTAACTCCTTAGTAAAGCTCTGCAACAACGGTAGCGTTAATTTCGGTTTCACCTCATCTGGTAATTGCTCATACGCAAGTCCCAACACCCTGGCAGGCAGTCGATATAGATCTTCATCATCATTGGGTTTCGTTGGCTTAAAAGGCAACCGATGCAGCAGCTTTTTGATGTCTGGATACCAGTCCTTCCAATCCTCATGGCCTCCATTTGTAAGTTGAACATCACTGCTTCCAGTTGTCACCAGCCAAACATTCATGATAATTTTCCCTACCAGAGCCGAATGAATTCCGTTTCTTGATCCAAAAACTTGAGAAAATTCTTTGCTCTCTCCTGCTCCTGCTTATCCTCAAGCCCGTTAGGAAAGATCGTCAGCAGTTCTGCGTACTGAGCGGTTGGTTTCCAGACCGTTTTGCCTTCGCTATTTTGAGTTTTGCGGAAGCGCGGGTACATCCGATGCCATAATCGCCCCACCCGTCCCATCTTCCCAGTCAGTTCAGACTGCTTGATCGAGAACCTGGGATCATGGAACCACTCGATCGCTAGACTATCTTCCTCATCCTCTGCCACCCGTCCCCAAACTTGGACATTGCCTTTGTGCCAAGCTTCCCGAATACCAGGTGTTAGATTTCCCTGGGCATGGATGTTTTCTAACCAGGAAAATTCTTTCCCTTTGTCGTAAAAAACATCCAGAAACTTAGTAATTGCTGTCAAACTCTCATTAAATGGAATGTACAAAGGGTAGGAACGCTTCGTAAATTGCCAATGGCAACCAATCAGCTGCCGCTCGTACTGGGGGAGAAATCGAGGATGATATACCCGTCGCCAGGACTTCCCAAACCCACCCAACAACATGGCAAATCTCATCAGCCGAATGGTAAATTGCTTCAACTCATCCTGTTGTTCCGATGTCAAATCAGACTTCATCAACAGCACATCAAGAATGGCAACTCCAGTTTTATAGATTGGAGCTGTGTTACTTCGCTGAGTGGGCGATCGCCATTCATCTAACTCTAGATTCGGTGCATTGAAAGAGACACCGAGCAACCCAACCGTCGCTTCCTCACCCTTTCCAATTCCACCCCATAGCAGCTTCGTGATCCTATCTGCTGTTCTTTCATCAGTAATGCCGTTAAACAGTCGTCGAGTATGTCCCCGCAAAGCTGCTTTAAAGAGATTAGGACGAAACTCCCCCTGTCCATCAATGAGTTTTGAAGCCTGACCTTCACCTAACAAAGAGAAACTTACCAGCTTATTGCCACTGTGAGTTGCAATCTGCCCATAACCTGCACTGACCCGTGAGCCAATGCCTTGCTCTAATGCAGCCTGCCAAACATCCCAGACCGATTTCCACTGCTCATCTCTTAGAGTTTTTGTACTGGAAATACCAAATACAAAGGTCGGTTGATGCAGGGAGATCTGGATGAATGCGCTGTGAGATCCGTGGTTCTTGGTCTGCCAATCCTCCTGAGGATGCACTATGTCTACCAGGGAGTCATCTAACCATTCGGCGTTATCAGGATAGCCCCCATGAAAGCGCAGTACACCCGGATGGAGTTCACCATCTTTTCCTTTACCTCCACAGAAAAACAGCACCTCATTGGCAGGATAAAGCTGTTTACAAGCTCTTAAAAAAGCACCTTTCATGCTGGAACCAGGGAAATAAGCCCATCCCCGTTCTCCAATCACTGGGCGAATCACGCCTGCATCCTGGCCACTATTGGTGACCATCCGCCAGGTAAATGAATAGGTGCGTGTTTGAATATGTGGCTCAAACTGGGGAACAGTCTTATGATCACAGGCTTGCTGCCACTGTTGTGCCCAATCATAGGCTTGTTGGTCAGCTTTCTGGCTTGGAATTAATCGCTGGATTTGCGATCGCCCTCCCACCTGTGCCTGAAACATCAACGGCACATAGTCATGATCTGGCATGGCGAATTACCTCCCGTTGTTAGGCTTCTTGTAACGTTGCGTCCACCAAACCAAGCTGTCGCAAAGCTCAATGAGAATTGCCAAAGCAATTTTACGCTGCTCAATGTCAAAGGCCCATAGCTTTTCTGACATCGACTGAATAGATCCAGTATCACTAGTCACTTTGTCATTAGGAATCGTAATTCCAGCCTGCTTCATAATTTTGCATAGCGCATCCCAAGTGGCTTTCCAGAAATCTGCTTTGTCTTTGTCTTGCTGTTTCTGCCCCAGACGCAAATGCTCACCCCAAAAGCGTTCTAGTCCATACGCTGTTGTAGCCCGCATTTTATGGCTTTCGCCCAACACATCTTTATCGCGGAACTTCAGTGTCAGTTCTTGGGCAACCCGATCGATTTCGTATAGTTTCCAGGTCATGCTGCTACTCCTTCGCCTTTCAGCGTGATCTGACAATTACCAAACCCGATCGACTCCAACCCGCCTAAATAAACTTCACCACTCTTAACATCGTTCCCAAAAGGCTCCCAGGCATTATTAGGATCTGTATCTCGAATGGCGATCGGGAAAACCATGATGGTTCCTTCGGGCAGTGCTTCTGTGTTGAAAAAACCACCGCCATCCACCCGCTTTTCATCGTCCTTCAGGCGAACTCGACTTTGGCGGTACAAAGCCATATCGTGAATCATGCCAATCTCATCATCTTTAACTACCACCGCAGGTAGTTCTTCATCATTGGGAAACCAGGCCTTTAAATTTGTGGTTTCTTTTAATTCCAAAAAACCAAAATTGAAGAAGAGTTTCTTCTTTCCTTCCACATTGAGTGGTTTGAGGGTTGATGATCCAGTATATACAGCAGGTATTTTGGCCTTCTTTAGTTCATCACCCACAATACGCTGATAGCGCTTTAAAAGCTTGGGACAACTGACCCATACCACGGGCTGCCCTGGGCAGAAGACAGGCAACCATAGGAGAGAAGCGTACTCAAACTTCACTACTGATTCCGTTGTTGCATCCGATTCACCTGTTTGGGCTGGAGCGCCATACCAAATACTCTCATCTCCCTCTGCTTTATTCCGCATCTCCGAGCGAAATCGACCTCGAATCGAACTACCAGGAATAATTCCGGTTTGTGTAAACTGATCTCGGAAGATCAAATTCAAGTTGCCGCTCTCTTCTCCTGCGGTTGCTCCCACATGCAAAGGTGCAAGAGCTTCAATAATGCCGTAGGCTCGTTTGTACACAATTTTTCTCCTTATGCAACGCCATCAATTTCAACAGGAAGACATAATCCACAGCCCAAATGTTTGAGGGGTAAGCCTTCTCTCGGAAACCAGTCTTCTGGAAACTCCCACCAGGTTTTATCCAGAGTGTGTTTGAACACATAGACCGTTCCTGAAGGGACGGCATAACGTCCCCGCCCCAATCGACCTCGCTCAGTCGAACGCTGTCCAATTCGATACCGATAGGGAATGGGTTTATCCGTCAGCATCTTGATTCCTTCTTTGGGGAATTCGGAATGCTTGGGATAGCGATAAGACAGATAATTAGATCCCCAAACTCCAGGCGTAAGCAGAGCGCAGGCTTTTTGAATTTTGGTTGTTAATAACTCATGAATGGTACTGCCTAGAGGAATTTCATGGCAGCAAATTTCTACCATATGGCTTTCTCCTCCGAAGCGATACCAGCCATCGGGTAAGGCATAGGTAGATAGATAAACCAGGCAAAAGCCTTCATCCATCTGCACAGCATTTTCCAGAAATAATCCATCTTTATCCAGCACATGACGCTCATCAGGCTTCATCTGCGGATGCAGGAATGACACATATTCCCATGGCGCACGGCCCATCTCGTTATTCTCTCGAATGTCGGCAGTTTTGGGTCTTTTCCAGGAATCAATACTCTGCCACCGATAGGTTGCTTCTATCTCTTGCTTTTGTGGATCACGCTCCCATTTCCGTTGGGGATTCAACCTCCACTCGTCGTCTTTACTGTCATCAATAATGCGATGGCGTGGCATGGGAACGTAAAAATTGGTGACATCTTCGTGGTTTGCCCAAAAAGGCCCAGACACGAACAGTTCTTGCTTCAGTGTTTCATGGGAAGCAAATTGTTGGCTTTTGTTTTCACTAAAAAAGAGTCCTGCCAGGGTAGCAGCATCGGGCGGAAACTTTGCACCCGATCGCCCGACCAAATTTTCAGGGGACAAGAAGGCTCCAGCACTTCCGTAAAGAAAGCCCAAAGGCGACACAATGACTAGGTATTTGAACATAGCTGCCATCCTACCTGCACTAAATCGTTAATCCATCGCACGACCGCAACCTCACTGTTATCCCCCGCAATAGCCGCCCACTGTCGTTTTTGCCCAATTTCCTGCCCTAAGTCATCAAAATAAAGATCAAGCATGGCCACTGCCAACTCTCGATCAACTGGGTTGTTTTCACTGTCCACTTCACGCAACCGAATTGCATGACGCGCCTTCAGTGTCGCCCAATCACTATAAAGGTGATTCCAATTTGCCTGCTCTCCGGTTTTCCCATCTCGATCACGGTACTTCGTCAAAATATTTATGTAGTCCCAAGGGCAAGTCCACTGGATATACTGACCACTATTAAAAACAACTCGGATGGTGACGCGATCGCGGTTTAAACTTTTGGCTCGTTTCTCTGCTTCTCGACAGTGTTGTAATACATCTCGTTGCGGCACATTATGACCTGCCCAAACAAAACCAACACTGTAAGTAAAGCGGTTCCTATTTTTAAAGTCTAACTCTTCAGCTAAAGCAGCTTGCAATTCTCTCCATTGATCTGACAACTGGATTAACCAATTGCGAATCTCAATGGGTTTTAGCTTTTCTGGTTTTTCTTCAGTTTCAGTATCCTCATTGTATAGAACACCCATGAAGTCATCACCACCTGCATAAATAACTCGTCCCTTCGCCTTAGGAAACAAGCCTTTTTGATCTTCAAACTTCTGTCCCCAATTCCTCACCAATTCACTAAAACGAGTCAGGTCTTGATCGCGCTTTTCTTCGTCGTCAGGGTGGCGATTGGCTAACATTTTTAGCTTTTCACCGACTTTATCTCCATCCCCCATAAACCAACCTGTCCAGTACGTAGGCTCACGATAAATATCTTTGAATTCTGGATCTTCAGCCTTTTTCTTGAGCTTTGCTATTTTTAACCTTTCCTGCTCAGGTCGCTCTGCATCAATCCTGTCATAGGTAATTAATCGCTTCACCAGTTCCGGAATACTTAAGCGTTCATTGACCGCAATATACCTACCAATTCCTTGGGGATTGGATACTTCATAATCCTGCAAGGCTTTCAATGACATTGCTCCCGCTTTTCCCTTGCGGGCTTCCGGATTATCTAAAAGCCACGATAGGCGACGGTAGAAAAGCTCAAGTTCTTCTGCTTCTGCTTGTGTAAGCACTTTCCCTGGACTAGAATGCTTTTCACCTAAACGGTTCCATGCGATCGCATCTGTTCCACTTAAACTTGAACTTTCCCCAGTCCAGTTGATTGCTGTCCAATCTCGTTTCAGTTTACGAGTTTCTAGATCCTCCATTGCGGCCTGTGGGCTATCGCCGCTTCCCCAAAACACTTCCCAGGCGTAACTCCCCCACCGTTCCCACTCTCCTTTTTCCTTACCTACCTGCTCTGGCCTTTGTGACCAGTGATAGTCGGCAGGTACATACAGTTCAACCCACTCACGACATACAGTAAGCAAGTGTTGCCAATGCTTTAGCAACGTGTTTTGAACTCGATCGCGCTCAATAAAGCTACCTTTCACCAAAATTCGATTTGGCATTCCTTTCTGATGGTGAATCAGCGCAGGGGAAATAATTTTAAGCTCAGGTGGTTGATGAAACTCCTCAACAAGCTTCTGACTCAGGTAAGACAGAATGAGCGAGGCTCCGTAAAGGTCACGAAGCTTACGAGACTTTTCAATGAAGCCTTGGACAGGGGCAAAACTGATTGCGGTGTAACAGGTTGATGTTGAAGCTGAGGACATCGGCTTTCCTTCTATATGCCGCCATTACTTCTCACTCTAAAGGGAGTACGCTGAGCGTGTCTCCAAAAAGAAGATAATAGTAGATATCCCAATAAAACAGCCAAGATCACGTCGAGATGGGAAACTTAAGATATCTTTGAGAAAAATCATCAATCGCCTTTTTGCCTTGACGATCCACAACATAATGGTTAAAAGACCTGAACTCCATCCCTACAGCGATCGCCCCTCCTTCGATCGCCTGCTGCTACTAATCGCTACCCTTGTACAGTATCCAGGCGTGGGTAGTGCCAATCCCCTAGAATCATCCGATATTCATCATGTAGCGTTGAAAGAGGTGTGGGAGCGCTTGCAGCAAGTGGCAGAGAATCAGGGAATTGCCTTGGGACTGTACACCTTGGCTACCCTCAAAAAGGATGTGCAGGTGTTGCGACAGTACGGCATCTTGCATCAGCGAATGTATCGCTGGGGCTATTACTTGGGAACGGGGGCCATGCAGGTGGAGGAATTGAGGATTGCACTTCATGCCCTCGCATCCCAGGGTCAATACCAGGGCGATCGCCAAGCCCGTCAGGTGTACGACACCTTGAAGCGGCGGTTGAAGGGATTAGATCCAGATGGAGCGTTGTTCTACCCAGTACGCACCCAGATTGATCGAGCCGTGATGTACACTGACCCGGATGAGATGATGGAGCGGCAGGCAAATCGGCATACTCTCTTCCATGAGTTGACAAGGGTGGAGCAGGCAATTTTATCGGGGCAATGTCTTGAGCTTCATCGCTACCGTGACCCCCATAAAACCCAGGGTACAGGGTCGATGCGGATATATCCCCTGCAACTCATTTTTTCTGAAATTGCTTGGTACTTACTCTATGAACATGCTAATAACGGTCTGATTGAAATTGAGCGATTGGATCGCTTCACCGATCAATGCCATCCGGTTGCTGCCAAAGAACGGGGGCTGACCGTACAGCGCGATCGCCTCAACGTTGCCCATCGGCTACTCAGCAACGGCTGGGGGTTATATTTAGGCACAGCCGAAGCCCAACGGCGGGAGTTAGCAGGTACATTGGCCGCAACAACGGTGTGTGTACGATTCTTTCCCCCAGTAGCAGCCTTTATCCTGGAGGCAGAGCGACGACATCCCCGGCAAAAAGTACAGGTGTTGACCACCGAAGAAGGGCAATGTGTCGATTACCAGATTGACCTACCGGAGCGATCGCTTAACGAGTTCTATCGGTGGATCTGTCGATTTATGCAGTATGCACGCATCCTTGAACCACCAGAACTTGTAGATCGGCATCAGAGTGCAGCGCTCAAACTCCTTCAACAGTATCAATAACACTAAAAACCGTGTGTCGGCTGGCAGACCAATAATGTCAAGGCTTTATCAGAAGCTATGATTAATCTTTTTCAAACGTCAGTTTCGGTTAAGGGCTTTTCTGAAGTTTGCGCGGCGCGCAAACTTCAGAAAAGCCCATTTTTGCGTGCGCGTTGCGCATGCAAAAATGGGCACTTCAGCTTATCCAAAACTCAGGTTTTTCAACAAACTAGCCATGCCGTGCGAGGAGGTCATAGAGGCCATCCTTAATCAAGGCAAATAAATTGCAGGCTCCGTCAGGAATCCCCAAAGATTCCTGGCGAGAGCTGGGCATAAAATATTTTTTACATTCACAGATGAACTCAAAATATTTTGAGGGTTTAATAGGTATTGCCAGGTGATTGGTGTTGACATGTGCCGTTTGCATGAAGCAAGTTCTGGGAACAATTCGAGTTTTAAAGATGCAGTGTGCCCAGAATTGGTGGATACAGTAGCCAGTCTATTAAAGGGAAGCTAGCACAGACAGCTTACTCGTCCAGTCTTCGTCATATATAAAACATAAGACCCGGTAGCCTGCTACAAATTTCAGATTGTCGCGCTGGATTCTATCCTGCTCCTTCTGTTCTGGGGTATCGTGAACTGAGCCATCACAGAAAATAGCAACCTTCTTGTCTCGATAGAGGAAGTCTGGCTTGACATTCACATCTGGGATTAGCTCTTGTGCAGTATCAGGCAACTTGATTCCCTGCTTATAGAGCTCGTCCAGAAACTTCCGCTCAAGTTCTGAGGCTAGATTAGTTTGTGCCCGTAGCTGTTGATAATGTTCCTCGTACGATACTCCCTGTGCAGCGCGATAGATTGTCACTGTGTGGAGATCTTCCAAATAAGCACGGATATAGTGACGGTTGAGTAATGGGTGGTCGAATTGGTTGCGGTAAGACAAGAGACACTCGTAGCAGGCTTGCGTGCAGCTTTCCTTCTCATGATGAAAGTGGCTAATGTCGAGCGCTTCATCAGCTAGTTTCTGGAAGGCTTTCGGGTTTTCGAGAATTTGGGAAAGCACACCCGCTCCTCCTTCTGCGGCCTCCCAGAAAAGTAGGTATCGTCCCTGGCCAAGACGCTCAGAGGCTAGCTCGTCTTCTTCTAAGGTATAAACTGCTTGGATGGCGCGTTCCAAAGCATACTGCAATGTTGTTAGGAATGACTCTGCTGATTCAGGTGGAATGTTTGTCGGTTCGATTAGCAAGACATTACAGGTATCTTTAGACTTCAGAGCAGCTATGATATTTTAGTATTCAGCTGCAAGCGACTGTTTGCTCTTAAGCCTCCAAACAATCCCACTATCAGGCAGCATCCAGGAATCGTAGTAATAACGGGAGTAAGACTCTTCTTGGGATATCATCAGCAGATCCTTAAAGATTCCAAATGAGTAGAAATCTAATTCAAACTTGTCAGGATAATGAATAGAGAAGGTAACGTTTTTCGATAGAAAATGCATCTTAAAAATCCTTAAGTCTGCAATTGGCACAGTATACTTTGCTTGGATAGTCACATGCAATCTGTCAAGACGTTTATACTTCTCACTCAAAGGATAGCAAAATCCTATCTCTTCATTATTCTCATTCTGATTATTACAAAGATGAACTATCTCAGCTTCTGGCTTATTCAAAAAAACTTTGCTTAGCGAACATCCCTGAGGGCATTTTTCACATTTTTTTGAGCTTCCATCAGCTTCACCCAACTTAGAAGAAAATTCCTCGTACCAAGAGATTTTATGGAAATTTAATGCTGGCAACCTGGGTAAAGACTTATCTTCAAAATGTTGTAATTGAATCTCAAAATACTCTAGCTCCGAAATCTCTTTTCTATGAGTACTCCAGAGAATGTTTGGTTGAATACAGCCATTACTACCTCTTCTACAAACATAGCTAACAAAGAGTGAGACTGTCATTGTGAAGCTATCAGAGCATTCATCGTGCACAACTAAAGAAAAGTGAACATCTTCACGATAAGGCTCTTCTATAAGGCGCTGTATATGTCTCTTATAGTACTGAAAGAAACTTCCCTCTCTCGCTATGCCATCGTCTTGAAAATAAGCTCTGAGAGCATTAATTTGAATCTCCATTAGTTCATCTTCGCTTAAGTCATTTAAGAAATCTTGCTTTTTAAATACACTCACGACTCGTTCTTCAAAATAATTTCTCCAGCTCTTCAAATCGAGAATTATTTGAAAGAATCCCATTGTAAACACAGTTGTTCCAACTGTGTTCAAAAAAGATCCAAGCTTTAAGTTACTGAATACCTCTATGGTTTCTAGAAACAAGCCAAAAGCTATAACGAGTAATCCCACAAGGATAGTAAAAGCTCCCCAATATAAAGAGTTTCCTCCGTCTTTCTTAAGGCGATTTTTTCTCGATTTCAATAATTGATTCATCAACCCAACACTCCCTGAAATACTGCGAGATTCTTGTAAAAAATTTCTTGTTGAGCCAGACTCTTTCATTTGCATTTTTTGCCTCTTTCGATTTTACAGTTATTAATTTGCCTCAGATTTAACCTTGCTATATAGATATCACTACCAACCCACAGAGCTCATTCTCCTAGCTCCCAAACCTCCATGAACTCTCTTTAAAAATAAACTTCAAATCAATTTTTACTAGCATGTATTTTTTTGAAGAATCAAAAACTGCAACATATCTCACCTTGATAAACTACACAATACTTTTTAAAATTTTTCTCAGTAAAATTTTCAGGGAATATACTAGCTCATTTCAGCAAAATACTTGTAGACGATAAAGTTCCTATTTGAATAATAGAAAGGAAATATGTGGAGATTGTGAGGATGATATCCTGGAAAAAAAATGTAGATTTTCAAAGCTATCCCTTCTTTGCTACTGTATAGAAACCATTTGGGGTCTATGAACTTGTTAACCGCTTGAGCATTAATCGGAAAAAGCACAGGTCGAGCTTGGCTGTGGCATGGTCAAGTGTTCGCTCAAAGTTCTTGGCTAAACTCTTGCACCGCCCCATCCAGGCATTCGACCGTTCCACTACCCATCGAATTCTCTGGGAACAAACACAGTTTTTCCCTATGACGCCTTTTGCTTCTTGATCGGCTTCGGAGTAACTCTACCTGCGAACTTTCGTCATAATCCGCAGGTAGAGTTGCTGCAAGGCAGCAATGAGCTTGTCGGGAAATAGCCGTGGTTCAACAGAATCGTGACTTTCGGGACGTTGATGGGGTTAACACGAAAGTAATCCAGATTGCGGCTCAACGGTTCAATCAAGCCTTGATCATCTGAAACATTGGCTTTGGTGTGATGGGTGAAGAACGGAAATCCCAAATTATCAATGGCAAGGTGACGTTTTAATGCCATTAGTGCACTTGTAGTGACAAAATCCTTTGGAGTCAATACTGGCGTTACAAGTGTTTTTGGACCGCTTGTGAATCAATGACGAGCAGACGCGCCCATTTCGTTTTTTTTACTTTTGCTTGCACTTGTCCATGTAACGTTGTCAAGATGCGGTCGATGACACCCTCCGAGCGCCATTGTTTGTAGTGCCAGAAGACCGTAGAGTAGGAGAGCAAGTCTTTCGGCAAGTCACACCAATTGCAGCCGTTTTTGAGTTGATAGAAAATGCTGTCCAGGATTTGTCGTTTGCTCCAGCGAGGGGGGCGAGTTTGCTTCTTCTAGGGCAACAAGGATTTGATGAGTTCCCACTCTTTGTCAGTTAAGCTGCTGGAGTATGGCATTTATTTCCTATCCTAGCTCGCCATTGAAGATCCCAAATGGGTTCTATAGAGGCCATCCTTAATCAAGGTAAATAAAATGCAGACTCCGCTAGGAATCCCCAAAGATTCTTGGCGAGAGCCGGGCAAAAAATATTTTTCACACTCTCAGATAACCTCAAAATATTTTTGAGGGTTTGATGGCTGATCAGTGTTGAAGTAGCCAGTTAACGCTGACTGAGTTCTGGGCACAATTTGGCTACTAAAGATGCAGTGTTCCCAGAACTGGTGGATGGGTCGCTTTATTTTGAAGACAGCCGATTCCCTCTACCATGCGTATTACTTGAGCCAGTGACGCTGATCGCGCGATCGCCAGAAAGAGCTGACCAAAACCTACAACCGCTTCCATGATTCCAATGAAGCAGCAGACGATATTCAGAAATTGCGAGAGTGTATGTGAGATAGACGAGAGTTAGCGAATGTCTACAATTGGCAAGACCTCGATTCAGGGCGCAATTTCCACACCACTAAACAAGGCATCCGCTTCACCATCAGCGGAACGGCAACACGCGAAGGACTCGATGTGCTCCGCACCACTTCATTAATGGTTGCTGGAGTTGAGCCATCAGCGGTATGCCGAAGAGGTTGCCCAAGGTTTGCACATAAGAAGAAGGCAAAAGGCAAGGGAAAAAGGCAGCAAGTAAAGCTAAACCTTTTAAAGCAGACTCAGAGGAACCAATGCAGGGTAACTTATTTTAATGAGCAACCACTTTCCAATCTTTGAGGTTCCAGTAGATGCTGCTGAAGCAGAAGAAGCGATGGGTACCAAATTCAAATTTTGGTTCCAGCATCCAGAATTTGGGAATTGCCTCTTTAAGCAAGCTCGCCCCAATACGGGCGAAGACTGGGCAGAAAAAATTGCGGCTGAACTGGCTCAATTACTAGAATTGCCTCATGCGACCTATGAACTGGCGGTATGGCAGGAGGAGCCTGGGATCATTTCACCGAATTTTTTGCCCGAAAATACTGCACTGATCCATGGCAACGATATTCTGGCTGGCTTGGCATCGAGCTACCCCAGAAATCAAGGATACCGTCTTTCCCAACATACCGTCTCCATCGTCCTGGAAGCCCTCAAAAGACCGGGCTTGCAACTCCCACTCAACTGGACCCCACCCCCCGGTATTACTGAAGCCATCTCCGCTTTTGTAGGCTACCTGCTCCTTGATGCCTGGATTGGTAATGGCGATCGCCATCACGAAAACTGGGGCTTTGTTGTTCAGTTACCTCAGGGAGTCCCCCATCTCGCTCCCACCTATGATCATGCTTCTTGCTTGGGACGGGAATTACTGGATACTAAACGACAGGAGAAACTACAGCAGCAAACCGTTAAACAGTATGCTGAAAAATCCAGATCCGCCTTTTACCGGCAGGAAAGCGATAGACGACCAATGTTGACGTTTGGTGTCTTTGCAGCGATCGCCCATCAATACCCCCGATCAGCCAAGGTATGGCTCAATCAATTAGCCAATATCTCACTACAAGAGGTGAAAGACCTCCTTCAGCAAATCCCAAGCAGTCGAATCTCGCCAGTTGCTCTAGAATTCGGGTACCAGATGCTCGAAATTAATAGAAGCAGGCTATTGCGTTTACAAGAGGACTTGACTTGAAAACCCTATTTCTAGCGTGGCAAGACCCAACCTCCCGAACCTGGTTTCCAGTCGGGAAGCTCACTCATGAGGGAGGTCTATATCAGTTCAGCTATCTTCAGGGAGCCCTCGAAGCTAGGGAAAAGTCGAACTTTCAGCCTCTCTGGGCATTTCCTGAGTTCTATCACACCTACAGTTCTGTCGAACTTTTTCCTCTTTTTGCGAATCGCCTTCTCCGTCCGTCCCGTCCCGACTATCAAGATTTTGTGCAGTGGCTTAACATTCCTGAGCAACAAGACGATCCAATCGCCCTGTTAGCTAGAAGCGGCGGTCGGCGCAAGACCGATAGCTTTGAGGTTTTTCCCTGCCCAGAGCGAGACGAGCAAGGGAATTATCACATCCATTTCTTTGCCCACGGATTGCGCTACTTCCCCGAAGCCATTCAGCAGTATGTTCAGTTTCTTCAGCCCGGCACCCCATTACTCGTAACCCATGACCTTCAAAATCGGTTCGATTCTCGTGCTTTAGTCCTCAGAACAGAAGACTTGCACTTCGTTGGCTACTGCCCTCGCTATCTCACCCAAGATTTCTTTGAACTCATCTGCCAGTTTCCTCAACAGGTGAACGTGACTGTAGAGCGTGTCAATCCTCCTCCCACCCCAATCCAATTCCGTTTGCTCTGTAGCTTGACCGCTGCCTGGTCAGAAGGTTTTCAGCCTTTCTCCAGCCCCATCTATCAACCATTAACCAAAGATGAGTTTGGTGCGATCGCGTAAAAAACAAGTTGGCCGTGATTTCACCCCACCCAATAAGGCCCTGCAGCACCATCCACAAAACCGCCCACGAAAAGGGGCGTTCGCTTGCTAAAGGGGCTTATTTTAAGTTAGGCACAAGCTCAGCGGAGATTGACCCAACGCAAAGCTCTACTAACCTTCAAATGCTCCTAAAAAATTGAGGCAATCCCTCTCAGAAAACAACATTAATGATAGGCATTCACGTGTTAATCAACTCTAACGCCTCTAGCGCAGCCCAGCCTAGTGAGGCAGAACCCCTACAAGGAGAACTGTTCTAAGCTAGTAACAAGCACAGCGGAGATTTGACCTATGCAAAGCATTGCTAACCTGGAACAAGCCATTCTCGAAAACCTGCGCCAACTTCCTCCCGACAAACAACAGGAAGTTCTAGACTTTGCTGAATTTCTCCGAGAAAAAATAGTTCCAAAACAACCTCGTCGTAGCCTTAAAGGACTTTGGGCAGATCAAAATATCCAGATTACAGAAGAGGTCATTGCTGAAGCCCGTCATGAGATGTGGGGCAATTTCCCGAGGGAGTTTTCTGAATAATGGCTGTTGTTGCCGATACTCACACTCTAATCTGGTACTTACGCGGCTCCAGTAGGCTCTCTGAAACTGCGATCGCTACTCTCGACCAAACGGTTCAAGCAGGCAGTACCATTTATCTCGCCTCCATTTCTTTGATCGAAATCACTTATCTAGTGGAGAGAAACCGAATTCCTGAATCAGCTTTCGAGCAACTCATTCAGGCACTCACTGATTCAAATACCAGTTTTGCCATTGTTGCGTTAGATCTGGCGATTGCTCAAATCATCCCGCAAATCGATCGCGCCACCGTTCCCGAAATGCCCGACCGCATCATCGCCGCAACTGCCCTACACCTGAACTTACCACTCATTACCCGCGACCATCGAATCCAGGCGTTGCAAAATGTCCAAACCATTTGGTAAGCGTTCACTTGTTAATCAATTCTGTGGAAGTTGACAATATGACATTGGATCAAGAACAACGAGCAATTCTTGAAAAATTTATTATCAACAACCCAGACCTGGAAGCCCTGGAAGCCAAAATATCTCAATTCAATATTTTTGAAGCTGTTGGCATGGTTCGACGCTAACTGGCTTCCCACCATTCGCAAAATTCAGACGATTGATGAGATCTGGATCGCCATTCCCAAGCTGCCGGATGATGTTGCCGAGCGGCTGCTCAAATTGACAGAGGGTGAATTTGTCACGCCCCCCGCTGTGATTGCGACCAATCAACCCATCACCGCAAGCCAGGATACCAAGCGTCGATTCTTTGTCCTCGAGAGCAACGATGACCTCATCAAGATGCTGGAGGCTCCTCTGGCAACCTGGGTGGCGTTTCTCCATCCCTCTCAACAAAAGCTGGCCACCGGCAGCTTTAAAGGACCCGTTAAAATCTCAGGCTCGGCTGGCACCGGCAAAACGGTCGTAGCCATGCATCGGGCTCGGCATCTCGCTCGTCAGGGTAAACGCGTCTTTCTAACGAGCTATGTTTCTACGCTCTGCGAGAACATCGAGCGAAATCTCAAGCTGCTTTGCACACCGGAAGAGCGATCGCTCATCACGGTTGCGACGGTGCATAGCCAGGGATTAGCCCTCGCCAAAACTACCCACCCTGAACTCTATCCCATTACCAATGATGAGGTTTGGCAGCTCATTGATGAATATCACAATCCTGATGTGTGTCCTTTAAAGCCAGAACTTCTCAAAACCGAGTGGGAGGTGGTTATTCAAGATCAAGGAATCACTTCCTGGGATAGCTACCGCAACGCAAATCGCATCGGCAGAGGCTTCTCGCTCACCGTCAAGGAGCGCAAACAAGTTTGGCAAATCTTCGAACAAGTGTTTGCAACCCTTCACGACAAAGGCTGTATGGATTATCCTTCCATTTGTCGGCAGGCCCGAGAGCTGGTGGCGACAGACACCATCCGTAGCCCTTTTGATGCCGTCATCGTCGATGAACTGCAGGATCTGCGTCCACAGGAAATCATGCTCCTATCCGCCCTGGCAGGCAATGGAGCAGACTCCCTAACTCTGTTTGGCGATGGAGGCCAGCGCATCTATAGCACCCCCTTTAGCTTAAAAGCATTAGGGATTGACGTGCGGGGGCGATCGCACATCCTCCGCATCAACTACCGCACAACCGAACAAATTCGACAGTTTGCTGACGCCATGTTGGGTCCTGAGCGCGACGACCTAGATGGTGGGCAAGAGAACCGACGGGGAACTATTAGCCTTCTAAGCGGTCCCCATCCGGTCATGAAGGGCTTTAATAGCCCAAAAGAGCAGCAGGAGTTCTTGCTTCAGCAGATCCAGCAGCTTATCCAGGAAGGCCTCGCACCAGATGAAATTGCAATTTTTGCTCGAACCAATAAGTCCGTTTCAGATCTGGAGGACACCTTCAAGCAAGCAGGATTAACGTGCCACAATCTGCGCAAGGGCGTCGCTCGTAATGCAGCCGTGAATCTCGGAACTATGCACCGGGCAAAGGGGTTGGAATTCAAGGCAGTGTTTGTCGTGAACGTATCGGATGATCAGATGCCATTGAAGTACATTCTTAATCAAACATCCGATGCTCAATTCCACAAGGATATCTATGCAAGAGAAAGGCAACTCCTCTATGTCAGCTTGACACGGGCTAGAGATGAACTGTTCATCACATGGGAAGGCACCATCAGTCGATTTTTGAGCCAATCAGGGGAAAATTAAAAAGTGACCAGCAACTTGACGCTCCCAGTGATTCACGAATTCCTTGACAGAAGCGACATTGAAAATTGCAACCTATAATCTTCGACTTGGCGGAAAAGCAGGGCAACGTGTCCACTGAAAGCAGCTGTTTGAGGTTGCTAGTCCCGACATTTTCCTGGTGCAAGAAACCTGTTGCCCCGAGCAGTACGTCACGAGCCAATTTTGGCAAACCTACCAGCATCAGGTTCACTGGACTAACGTTGGGAATAATACCTGGGGCAGTGCCGTCTTCGTACGCTCAGGTTCGGTTAGGGCGATCGCGGTGCCTGAGTTTGAGGGTGCAGTGGTTGGAGTCGAAGTAGAGGCTTTTGGGTGGCTACCGATTCAACAGAGGAAGCTGCGCATCTTTAGTATCCATGCTCCTGCCCCCTACAAACCTTCTGTCAATCGCATCCTCGATTGGATTGCGACACTGCCAGACGACGCGGATCTAGTAGTTGGCGGAGATTTCAACTTAACCGTTGGTGTGCGCCATCCCAAAGAGTCGCGCAACGACAATGACCTGTGGCTGCTCGAGCGCTTACGCAAAGAGTTTGGCTTGATGAGCTGCTGGCAAGCTGCTAACCCCAATCGGGATCTGCCTCAAACGTTGCGCTGGAGTCAAGACAAAACAGTGCCTTATCACTGTGATGGCATCTTTGTCCCAACTGCCTGGTATCGCTATCTCGACAAGTGTGAGATATTCGCCTCACCCGCCTGGGAGGACTTAAGTGACCATAACCCAGTGGTTGCCACGTTTTCTGGAGGGTTAGGCCTGGCAACGTCAGCGAATACCCCATCCGGTAATTGAATGGTTGAATCTAGCCGTTAGGCCAAATCGTCTTGGCTTAAAGCGAGGGAGGAAACCCCTCTACAGTATTTAACCGAATCAGGACTTACGCAGGCGCGCTATATGTAGGGTCTAGCCAAGATAGAGAATCAGCCGTACATTAAGTTCAGTGCTGAGCGCGATCGCCGTTGTATGAGCTTTAGCAAACTGGACTATTGCCAATACTTACTCAGTAGTCAGACCAACTTTACGCTGACTCACCTAGCAGAGCACCTACAAGCGTTCAGTCATGACACCGTGAATCGCTATTTGAGTGGGGAAAAGCTGACCCCCCGCTTGTTGTGCTATCCATTACGCAAAAGTCGTTGGAACGCTTGTAGGGCTTAAGCTCTAGCAGTAAGTTGCGAGCCTTCAAGATACGACACACAGACATCATGGCTAACGCCACAACGAAGTCTTTGTGAGGCAAAAGCGATCGCCCCCCAATCGCATAGGTGAAGAATCCTGGCTGACTAGATATGCTCTAGAAGGTCTCCATCCTTGTTTCAGGTTGCCCCATGAAACCGTATCCTCCGTTCTCGGTGATATTTTTGCTGCTTCTCATTGCCGCACCTGCCAGCACGGTATTGATTCCAAAATTGGGCCATGCTCAGGAAATTCCATCCCAAAACACTGCCGCGGATCGCCTTGTCCAGGCTGATCGCCTTTTTCAGCAAGGCATTCAACAATCTCAGGTAAGCCAGTTTCTAGAAGCGATACAATCCTGGCAACAGGCACTGGAACTCTATCAAGATCCGGCGGTTCAAGCGGCCTTTACCCAACAATCTCGTTGGCGAGAAGGAGACTTATTGTTCAGGCTGGGCCATGTTCGCAGCATGTTGGGCCAGTATCAACAAGCCATTGATGTATATGAGCAAGCGCTTTTCGTGGTTCGAGAAGAAGGCATCCGTTATGGAGAAGGGCGTACCCTGATCGAGCTAGGCCATGCTCACAGTGCTTTGGGTCAATATCAACGAGCCATTGATGTATATGAGCAAGCGCTTGTGGTTGTGCGGGAAACGGGCGATCGCGATGGAGAAGGACGTACCCTGGTTGGCCTAGGCCGTGCTTATAGTGGATTAGGCCAATATCGACGAGCCATTGACTACCATGAACAAGCCCTCATCATTGCTCGAGAAATAGGCGCTCGTGACGGAGAAGGGGGGGCACTCAGTGGATTGGGGGATGCTTATGGTGCATTGGGCCAATATCAGCAAGCCATTGACTATTATCAGCAAGCCCTCACCATTACTCGAGAAACAGGTGCCCGTGACGGAGAAGGGCGTACGCTGGGTAGTTTGGCCTATGCTTATGCTTCATTAGGCCAATATCAACAAGCCATTGACTACCATGAACAAGCCCTCATCATTGCTCGAGAAATAGGCGCTCGTGACGGAGAAGGGGGGGCACTCAGCGGGTTGGGGAATGCTTACAGTGGATTGGGCCAATATCAGCAAGCCATTGACTATTATCAGCAAGCCCTCACCATTACTCGAGAAACAGGCGCCCGTGACGGAGAAGGGCGTACGCTGGGTAGTTTAGCTTATGCTTATGGTGGTTTGGGTCAATATCGACAAGCCATTGACTACCATGAGCAAGCCCTCATCATCACTCGAGAAACAGGCGCTCGCGATGCAGAAGGGCGCACGCTGAGTGGCTTGGCCTATGCATACGATAGATTAGGCCAATATCGACAAGCCATTGACTACCATGAGCAAGCCCTCATCATTGCTCGAGAAATAGGCGCTCGTGACGGAGAAGGGGGGGCACTCAGTGGATTGGGGGATGCTCATGGTGCATTGGGCCAATATCAGCAAGCTATTGACTATTATCAGCAAGCCCTCACCATTACTCGAGAAACAGGGGCTCGATATGGAGAAGGGCGTACCCTGGTTGGCCTAGGCCATGCTTACGGTGCGTTGGGACAGTACCAACAAGCCATTGACTATTATCAGCAAGCCCTCACCATTACCCACGAAACGGGCGCTCGTGATGGAGAAGGGGGGGCACTCAGTGGGTTGGCCTATGCTTATGGCGCATTGGGCCAATATCAACAAGCCATTGACTACCATGAGCAAGCCCTCATCATTGCTCGGGAAACAGGCGCTCGTGATGGAGAAGGAAGTGTACTGATCGGACTAGGCCATGCTTATGGCGCATTGGGCCAATATCAACAAGCCATTGACTATTATCAGCAAGCACTGGCAATTGTTCTGGAGACGGGTGCTCGCTATGGAGAAGGAACTGCGCTGGGTAGTTTAGGAAATGCTTATGGGAAGTTAGGGCAATATCAGCAGGCACTTGAGAGGTATCAGCAGGCGTTAGCGATTGCTCAGGAGATTGGCGCTCGAGCTTCAGAAGGCAGCTGGCTAAGTCATATCGGTGCACTCTTGGCGGCACAAGGCCAGCCTGAGCTTGCCATTGTCTTCTATAAACAGTCTGTCAATATCCGAGAAGCCATCCGAGCCGATATTCGTGACTTATCCCAAGAACAACAACATTCTTACACCGAAACCATCGCTAACGACTACCGAGAATTAGCCGATTTACTTCTCCAGCAAAACCGCATCCTCGAGGCCCAACGCGTCCTCGACCTATTGCGGGTGCAGGAGCTGGATGATTACTTGCTCGGCGTTCGCAGTACCGTTCAGACCGAGAGTGGGATTGACCTACGCTACCCGGAACACGAAATCAGCAACCGCGTCATTGCTATCGGCTATGAACTGGCCCAACTGCGCAATATTCCTCCCAACCAACTCTCCGATGCCCAACTCCAGCGCCTCAGCGAACTGGACACGACTCAACGAGAACTGGCCGCCGACTTCCAGGGCTTTCTCAATCGTCCCGAAATTCGAGCCCTAGTTGCTCAACTCGATGCTAGCCCCCAGGAGCAAGACTTCTTGGCTCGTGCTGATGAATTCATAAACTTGCAACAAAGCTTACGCGCCATTGATCAGAGGGTTGTGCTGATCTATCCGCTGATCCTGGAAGACCGACTGGAGATCATCCTCGTTACCCCTTTTAGTGAACCCGCCCGCTATTCCGTCCCGGTTGGCGCTGCCGAACTCAACGCTGCTATCGTGGAATTTCGTCAAGCACTGAATGACCCCACAAGCGAGCTTCGTCCCGTCGCCCAACGACTCTACACCTGGTTGATGGCCCCCATGGCCAACGACCTAAAAGCCATTGGAGCGGAAACCATTCTCTATGCCCCTGATGGTGCATTACGCTACGTGCCTATCGCCGCGCTGCACGATGGCAACCAATGGTTGATTGAGTCCTACCGTATCAACCACATCACCTCAGCCAGTCTACAGAACTTCACCCTGCGACCCAGTACCACCCCTCGGATCCTGGCTGCCGCCTTTAGCGAAGGAGTTTTTAACTTCCAGATTGGGCAACGCTCTTTTTCCTTTGATGGGTTACCCTTTGCTGGGGCAGAAGTAGAAAACCTAGCCGCGGCCTTTCCTGGGACGACTCAACTCATGAACGATAGCTTCAGCCGCCTGCGGGTCGAACCGATCATGGATAGTCACACCATTGTGCATCTAGCCACTCACGCGGCCTTTGTTCCTGGCTCTTCGGCTGATTCCTTCATCCTGTTTGGTAATGGTGATCGCCTGTCCCTCCAAGAACTGAACAGCGAGGCTTGGAGAGGACGCTTCAACCGGGTGGAACTGGTGGTGCTCAGTGCTTGCGAAACCGGGTTGGGGGGCGGCCTGGGCACAGGTGCCGAAATTCTGGGTTTTGGTTATCTCATGCAACAAGCAGGGGCAGCCGCAGCGATCGCCTCCCTCTGGCGAGTCAATGATGGTGGTACCCAAGTGTTAATGGACGCCTTCTATGCGGCCCTACGCAATGGCTATACCAAAACCGAAGCCCTACAACGAGCGCAAATCGCTTTGATTACTAGCAATCAATCTGTGATAGAAGGTGAAAGGAGCGCTACTGTGAGTATCATTGACGCCCGAACTGGACAGCCCCTTTCCCAAAGTAATGATTTAGCGCATCCCTATTACTGGGCACCTTTTATCTTAATTGGCAATGGATTGTGAAAGGTCTCTATGTGCGCCCTGAATTCTCTCCCGTTTTCTAAACGAGAGAGAATTCAGAAGACGACTGCTTTCCGCTTTCATGGAGCAGCAAGAATTACAGATATGGAGAGTCATGCAGAGAAGGATCGCGTCAGCCGTGAGTTCTCAAAAAGATTGCGGGCAGGCTGTAGCGAGGAATCTTTGGGGATTCCTCGCTACAGCCTGATGCGTTCCTTCTCTGCTAGCGTAGTTCCCCTAAGATCAAGAGGTTACCCAAGTCAAATACAGTTAGCTGTTGGAGACGCTCCTCATGACTACAAGCTTGTTAGCTGACTATCATGCTTGGTCGGCGGGTTCCAAGATTGAATTGGTAAATGGGCAATTGATTGTTGAAGACAGCCTCGTTCACAGCCTTCGATTGCTGAGCCAAATTCTTCGAGGGTGGGGGGTAGAGGCGATCGCCTCCCTTGCACCAGAGCAATTGTGGTGGCAAGCGTTATCTCACAGATTTGGCGCATTGAGCGTTGCTCTGTCGAGTTAGCTAGCGTACACCCGATTGTCACGCAATGATTCTGTTTCTTAGAAGGACCGAGCCTCTAGGAACCGAGGAAACAAGGGGCCAACTCAACTGATGAAAGAAAATGTAGGCTCCGTCAGGAATCCCCAAAGATTCCTGGCGAGAGCCGATCGCAAAATATTTTTCACATTTCCAGGACTATGCGTTGCACTCTAGGCTCTTCTCAATACAATCTGCTCTACCACCTACGGCAGGATTTAGGAGGGTCAGCTTTGGTAAACCTTACTGGCCTTAAGCTTCGACCAACACGATGCTAAACAGTTGCAACCCCTATAAATGTTTTCAGTTGAGTGCTGAAATGAGGCAAAACCATATTTTGGCAGTGTTGCAGGGTATCAACCCCTAAAGGCTTTGCAGATGAGTATCGCTTGGCGTAGCTTTCCGACAACGCTGTCGGAAGCATGTTTCAATCCCTAAAAGGTTGAGTTTAGGACACGATTTCCACACCACAAAACAAGGCATCCACTTCACCATCAGCGAAACGGCAAGATGCGAAGTGCTCGATGTGCTTCGCAGCACTACATGAACGGTTATTGGAGTTAAACCATCAACGCTACGCCGAAGAAGTTGCTCAAGGCGTGCACGATAAAAAAAGCAAAAGGCAGAAAAGCCACTGGAAAGGACCCGCAGGACGAGCAGCCAGCCTGTTCTCGTCCAGTTTGAAGTTGATACAATTGTGGCAATGCCCAAAATAAAGAATGTTTGCAACTCCTGCAATATTGCGATTTGCAGCCCCAGGAGGTTTCCATGACAGCCCAATTTTTAGAAACACCTGTTAGTTTTGACCAATTTATTGAGTGGCTCCCAGAATCATCGGAACATCGCTACGAACTCCATCGGGGGGTCATTGTTGAAATGCCAAAACCGAGAGGAAAACACTCCCAGATCGCTGGATATATTGCCCTCAAAGTGGGGATTGAAATCGAGCGATTAACACAACCCTACTTCATTCCTAAAGAATGCATTGTGCGGTCGCTCGATAAAGAATCAGGCTATGAACCTGATGTCATTGTCCTAGATGCACCAGCCCTTATTGATGAACCTCAGTGGGAAGGCGGCTCAATTTTGACATTAGGGAAATCGATCAAAGTCATCGTAGAGGTCATTTCGACCAATTGGCGCGACGATTACTTCACAAAACTAGGAGAATACGAAGCCCTTGAAATTCCAGAGCTTTGGCTGGTGGATTATGCTGCCTTTGGTGGACGACGCTACATTGGCTCTCCCAAACAGCCCACCTTTACAGTTGGCTGTTTGGTGGATGGAGAGTATGAGCTACAACAGTTTCGCTCAGGCGATCGCATCCTCTCCCCAACATTTCCAGAATTGAACCTAACCGTTGCTCAGGTATTTGCCGCAGGGAGCTAGCAGATGCTTAAATGCAACAGTTGGGAGGCAGCTTTTTCTCGAATTAAGACGCTAAGTCAGGACGAAGAACACGTTACCACAGCACGAAGCTGTAAGAGAGCTATCAAAATTTAATTGGGAATATGGTCAGAACCTACTGGAATACTATCTATATCGATAAGGATCCCAATGACCCATACAAGGGATGGAGTTGGGTAGAAGTCACAGCAGAAGACCGCCAGAGGTTTGGCATCCCGACCAAACTCCCAGATACATACAAGAAAATTTGCAGTTCCTTGTCTGAGCGAGCCAAGCTGCCCAACAACGGTAACCTGCCATCCAGAGGTAGAGCAGGTGCCAAGAGATTTATATTGAATATTGACGGGGAGCTAATTCCAGTCAGGGTACACAAGACGCTAACCATCGACGCGATCTGTGGTTGGGTCAAAACTTGGGCCGCCTCAAATACAAGGCTGATTACCCCAGGGAATAGAACAATATCCCTTGATGGCGAAAAACTGGCTCATCAAAGTCATTTCATTTACTTCGTTCTAAATGAGGATAGCAATGCTATCAAGATAGGCCGAGCAAAAGACTTAGCGAAGCGGTTGAAGACACTCCAAACATCCAGTCCAGCGAAGTTAAAACTCATCAAGTCAATACAAGTTGAAGGAAGCGAAGACGCTCACAAATTAGAACAATCACTACATAAACAATTTCATGAGATCAGATTAGCTGGAGAGTGGTTTAAAGCTGAAGCAAATCTTTTGAGTTATATCGATCAGCTGTGACCATATAACGACAATTTAAATCAAGATAGTTTCTTGTTTAACTTTGACAACTTTTGTTTGCGGTTACACAAGAAACTCCATTGCTGCTCTCACCTGAAACGGCGCTCTTTGACCAACAAGAAGTCAACACAACATACAGATCGCTCCTAAGCCTGAGGAAGTAAGCGTTAAACCGTATCATCTTTCCACCCACAATTGCCACAGTCCCAATGAACTTGGGGTGAGTCTTGAGCCAGAATAGGCATTTCACACTCAGGACATCGCCCGGTAAACAGGGGATGCCAGTCTAACAACTCTTCCTGCTCTTGTGCACTCAGCGAAGACTTAGACTGCAAAATGAGTTCACCGTTGTAGTAGCTGGCTCCCTTGGGCTCCCACATCTCACGCTCCCACTCCAAGAATGCCTGGTGCTGGGACTCTGCTGCTGGGTCGTGCCGAAAATCAAAGCACTCCCCCGTACCGCCTTGGGGGTGAATGGCACAATGGAGATGGGAATCGCGGCTGTAGAAGTGACAACGATCGCACTCAGGCCGCTTTTGAAAAGGTGAGTTTTGCAGCATTAGAGTTTAAAAGATTTCCTGTTCATTGTGCCCATCTGATTCTGTTGGCTTAATTTTTCTAAGGACTTTACTGCTTTCTGCATTGCCGACAAAGAGCTGGGGCATACTTCACCTAGATCCTAATGCCCCTTACACCATGGCAACCATCATTCCAGCTCTTAGCACGTGTGCCCAGCGCATGACTCCTGGAGAACGGCGCTTAGCTCAGCGACTCGAAACCAAGCTGGAAAATGATTATCTGCTCTGGTATGACGTGCCCGTTGGTCGCAAACGTCTCCACCCAGATTTCGTCATCTTGCATCCTGAGCGGGGCATCATCGTTCTCGAAGCTAAAGACTGGAAGCTCAGCACCATCCAGCAGCTTGACCCCGATCAAGTAACGCTGCTCCTCCCTGATGGCACCAAAACAGTTGAGAACCCGCTGAACCAGGCTCGAGGCTATGCCCTGGCGATCGCCTCACTGCTAGAGCAAGACCCGCTGCTGGTGCAAGGAACTGGACGCCATCAAGGGAAGCTAGTGTGTCCCTACAGCTATGGGCTAATTTTGACCAACCTCACCCGCAAACAATTTGATAGCGCAGATATGGGAGCTGTGCTGGAACCCCATCTCGTCATCTGCCAGGACGAAATGTATGAGGACGTAGACCCGCTGGAGTTTCAAGAACGATTGTGGAGCTTCTGTACGTACAGTTTTGGGGAACCTCTCAATGCAGCTCAAATTGATCGGGTGCGCTGGCATCTCTTCCCCGAAGTGCGGATTGGGGTGCAGCTCTCCCTCTTGCCAGATGAGCCGAACCCAGAGCCAGAATCCATCACAGTTCCCGACCTGATTCAGGTGATGGACTTACAGCAGGAGCAGCTGGCCCGCAGCCTAGGGGAAGGGCATCGGGTCATTCACGGGGTAGCTGGCTCTGGTAAGACCCTGATTTTGGTCTACCGTTGCTTGAAGCTAGTCGAAGAACTCAACAAGCCAATTCTGGTGTTGTGCTTCAACAAGGCTCTGGCTGCTCGGTTGCGATACCTGCTTATGGAAAAAGGAATAGGCGATCGCCAGGTAACGGTACGCAGCTTCCATAAGTGGTGTGCCGATCTGTTGCAGGAGTACCGAATTCCAACACCCAGCCGAAACCAGTTTCAAGGAGAAGCCTATGCGGGTGCCCTGGTTCAGCGGGTCATTGATGCAGTAGATGCTCAGAAGATCCCCGCAGGCCAATATGGGGCCGTGATGATTGATGAGGGCCATGACTTTCAACCAGGGTGGTTTAAGCTCACGGTACAGATGGTAGATCCTGAAACCAATTCCCTGCTGGTGCTGTACGACGATGCCCAGAGTATCTACGACCGTCAGCGATCGCAAAAGTTCAGCTTCAAGAGTGTCGGAGTACAGGCGCAAGGGCGCACGACTATCCTCAAAATCAACTACCGCAACACTCAGGAAATCCTGTCTCTAGCCTATGCCTTTGCTCAGGAGTGGCTGACCCCAGAACAGACTCAACTCGAAACAACTGAGGAGAGTGAAGATGCCCCCGTGCTGATCAAGCCCCAGAGTGCAGGACGACATGGTGCAAAACCACAGCTGATCAAACTTCCAAGCTTCAGTGCTGAAGCGGATTACATCGCCCAACGTACCCAGCAGTTCTATGAGAGTGGTACAGCCTGGGGAGAGATGGCGGTGGTGTATCGGGCAAAGTGGATGGCGGAGAAGGTGGGCGAGCGCTTGGAGCAAGCAGGAATTCCTGTCGCTTGGCTGAATCAGACAGAAAACTACGATTCAGTACATGCCAGCATCAAGCTCGTCACGATGCATAGTAGCAAGGGCCTAGAGTTTCCGGTGGTGTTCATCCCTGGTTTGGGCTACCTGCCCAATCCTCATGAAGCACCAAAAGATGAGGCACGGCTGTTGTATGTGGGAATGACTCGGGCGATCGACCAGTTGGTGATGACAGGCGATCGGGCCTCGGCATTTATAAAGCGGTTAGATGCTGTAGTCGGGGCCAGTCAATGATGAGGAGCCTCCGCTAATGGAACCCAATGCTGGCAAAGTCATCAGCACGATTCTGAAGCACGACCGCAAAGTCACCAGCTACAAGATTGCTCTGCTGCGGGCCATCAATGATGTGGTGCTGTCTTTCCCTGACGTATGGACCTTCCAACAAGACGTAGCCATTCCCTTGCGAGTCTTGGCGGAATACTGGGTGGTCTACTACTGGCCTTTCGTTGATCCCGCCAACCCCATTTACCAGGGGCAGCGAGCCAACGGGAAGAACGACATGGGGTTTCGGGCCGAGCTGACTCAGTTCCGCGCTGAGTGGGAAACGTTTAATGGGGAACTGAGCCGTCCCGCCGATGGCTTTTATATCCTCAATGAACTTCGCATTCCCCGCCGCCGCTCTATCTATCCTGCTGCCCTGCTGGACGCTTACCAAAAAGCAATCAGGGCGATCGCCAAGACCCTAGAGATGCCCATCCGCTACGCTGGCCCTGGCAACTGGAGCGTTTTTGAGGAACCAACACGGTATGACCAGTTGGGCGCTCGCGCTGTTCCTGTCCCTGGCACCCAACCTCAGGACAAATGCTTGCTCATCTCCGCCAGCTTGTGGCAAACCTTTCAAGGCATGAGCTTGTGGGTGGAAGCCCTCTGCATTCATGAGTGGTGCCTGTTCTCAGAAAGTATTGAGCAGGAGGAGCAAAGCCTTAACCGTGGAACGGTCTACACCCTCTTGACCGATCGCCCTGATAATCGCCGTCCACTCACCTGGGAATCCAACCAAATCGATATCTTGCTGATGGAAGGCCAGGAATTTGTCTGCCCCTGGACCAATAAGCGGATTATTGAAGGGGTCGCTTATGATCTAGACCACCTGCTTCCCGTGTCCATCTATCCCATCAATGAGCTATGGAACCTTGTGCCCTCTGATCCAGATTTTAATCGGCACCAGAAGCGCGATCGCTTACCCTCAACAGAACGACTAGATGAAGCGAAGCCACGCTTACGACAGGACTACCAAGGGTATGAGGCATCGGTTGTATTGGCGCGATCGCTCCGAGAGGAATTCAGCTTGCGCTTTGCAAAAGGTGAGTATGGCCCTGAAAACTTTGCCAGTGCTGTTGTATCCGCAGTTGCAGGGCTCATCGAGCAGGTAGCGGAATCCAGGAACTGGGAACGATTTTGACCTATAGTTCACATCGTTGCTCGATTAAAGAGAACAACGAATTATTTTGCAACCAGTGCTCAAGCTTCCGGACATTGCTTTCTGGATCAGGATGCACCGTTGTGTACTTGATAATATCTTCGAACATGGCTAAAGGAACTAATACCGCTTCAGTCTCTATCTCCTCATCAAACGCCACAGGTTCAAATTGAAACTGATACCCGACCCAGCGAATCGTCTCTAGACGACGATTGGCAATGAGTTGAAGGTTGCTTACAACAGACTCCCGTTCTCGATCTGTTAATGCTAATCCTTTGTCCCGCCCCATCTCGCAGATTTTCCACACCAAGTGATGGCGAACAAAGGGGCGGTTATTCTCATCCCAGCACACTTCGATCTCAACTCCATCAACGTGGAAAAAAGCTCGATTCATGGATTTTGGAATAGCGCTTGAAGGTTTCTTGCCATGCTGCTCTGAATCAAGATTTGGCTGAATTGTTAAGTCGGTCATAGTAGCGTCTGTTGCTTGGAGTGAACCTGAATGTGGAACCGATAGAGAGGATATTTGACTTTCAAAATCTAATTGCGAGGCTGCGTTAGAAGTGGAATTATCAAACCGATGATCTTGTCCTGAAGATGGACTCCACAGCAGCCGAATCGGATCATGGATGAGAACCTGGATACCTGGATAGTTGTCGATGAGATAAGGAGCCTTTTCAACCATCATCTCTAATTGCTTCGGCTGAAGAGCCAGTATGCCAACTCCAGCTAGCGATCGCCCAGTAGCTTCTGAACGAATTGTTTGAACAATGTCTGGGGATTCTGTCCATGGTCCAAGTTCAATTGCAATTCCATTGCATTGAGTTCGCCACCAAGCTCCCCACTTGCGTCGTTTGACCTCTGTCCACTTCAATCCGGAAGCCTTTTGATTGCTTGCCTTAAAGATGCGGCGTAGCGTACTAACATCCCGCCCCCAGCCGAAATATCTGAGATTAACGGTGGGGATTTCCCTCAGCTCAGACTCAGGTGCTATCCCAAAGACCACCGTGTACTTTGAGATTTTTGTGAGCGTCGCTTGCAGAACCGTCTCTGCGGGCGTGATTTTGCGAGCAGGAACCTGAGTTCCGTTCAGAAGCGGGTGAAAGGTTTTGATGTAGTGCGCTTCTAACACACTCAATGTATGGGTAGACTGGCGACAATCGAGCCAAGCTAGCTGTACGGGCGATCGCTGATTGATGCGTAGCAACTGATCAAGCCGATGATGGTTTTGGCCCTGCCATCGAGAAGCCAGATTTCTGGCAAGGCCAATGTAGAGCACCTGCCCTTTTGCATTGATAGCAAAGTAGATTCCTGGGGATGCTGGCAGCTGATCTCGCTGCTTGAGGGAAACCGATGGCAAGCGATCTAAGCAGAGGTCAGGAAATAGATGAACACCATGCATCATCAGAGATGGGGAGTATCAACGATGAATTAAGGATGCCCAAATCAAGTCATAGAATCTGTCTAGTATCAGGAAACAACGTATGTTAGAACGGACGGGAATGACGCACAGTTTAACTGATGAGCGAGATTAATCTGTCTAACAGTGGCTGGCACTTTAGGAGTGAATCTGCATTAGAAGATTTTGTTTGGAGCTGCTTGACCGATCTTCTCGGGCTGATGCCCCTCAAACGGCAATCCTGGATTGAAGGGCAAGTCTGCGACATCCTTGCGGTTGCCGAGCAGGGACAGCTTACCATTATCGAGCTGAAAAATACGGAGGATCGCTATGTTGTTCAGCAGTTGACTCGCTACCATCACGCGATTGTGACCACACAATCCATGGCAGAACAGATCAATGAGGCACTGCCGATTCGGCTCATTGCGATCGCTCCCAAGATACACCCCCATAACCTGGTTGATCAGCAGTACTGCCAGCTCCAGATTGAGCTGATGACCTTTGCGATTGAGGACTTCAATGGATACCCCAATTTTTGCCTCAATGATCAAGAGAAGCAAGAGGTGAGAGCTATTCCAATTCCTCAAGCGTTTCACTATCAGCTCATCAATTCAGCAACAGACCATGAGGAAAGCATAGAGTCTGGCAGACCTGCACCTCCTCGATCCCTCAACCAATTGTTGCAGCCTCTGTCAGAGTCAGAGGTGCAATTCGTCTTATCGATTCGAGAACAAATCCTGTCTTACAGCGATCGCATGATTGAGATAGGCCGCTCAACAACCACGCAGTACGGACTCAAGAAAGGGGAACGAGATATATATAAAACCAAAGTTTGTGCTGAGTTTCGTCCCTTAGGCCCTCAAACTCGGATCCCTAAGCTTTGCTTACAATTGCCGTACCCCAAACGACAGAAGGGTGGGCCTGCAAACACCTATCTTCGTGAACCGGTAAAAGGGCTAGCTTGGGTTAAGGTATCCCCTCAAGCTTTGAGCAATTGCCCCCAAGATATCCAGCTCTACTTCTACTTGGGAAAAGGCAATCGTTTCAGCTTTACCTACTCTGCTCGCCAATATGAAAGAATTTACATGCAATTAACCGGGAAGGTTCGCTCCCTAAGCACAATATCAGCTGTAGTTGCGTTGGCTTTAGACGAATGGCGTGAGCTTAGCGATCGCACTTAAACATAATTCAATGCGTAGGGAGTTGCAATCGTACCCATTACACTCCCAAATTGATTAGTCAACCGAACTATGTAAGCTCGCCACTTCCTTTTAGAAGTGGCGCTGTTGTGTTACTAGTTCGACCTCTGTCGGAGCACTTCAATGGCTCCATATGATGCAGTAGATAGAGCATGGAGGCTCTAGGTGGCTGCCATCAAACCAGCTTGCTTATTTCTTGTGTAACTTCTGTTGGTTTTGGTCTGTAGTTACACAAGAATGCTTTGCCGACTCTGGCGCTGATTTCATTATCTTTTCCTGTGAAAACTCGGTGAATTCCAAAAGGATACAGGCGATTTATTGCTCATTCGGGGGAATGCTAACTCTGGTTTTGCTTCATCGTGACCTCCGGGAGACTCCCGCCATACCGTCAGGTTGGCGGCGAGAGGATGTCAAGGCAGTCTCGTGGTATTACAAGCGCATGGATCACGAAGTTGGTCCTTTGTCCCCAACGGATTTGGTTCAGGCTGTAATGGATGGAGTGATTGTGCCATCCACTGAGGTACGGCAGGAGCCAGGCGATTGGATGCCTGCTTCGAAAGTAAGTGGCTTGTTTGAACGGGCAAAGCTCTCTCAAAATCGTGCGCTGCAAGATAGCTCAGCTGGAGCAAAAGCCAGCGCGATCGCTCCTCCCTCTGGCTTCCCTAACAACAAACAAAGCGTCTGCTCAAAGCTCAGGGGATGTGATTCAGGTTCTTGATACTGCAATGAATGGTGGTTTCAAGGTGGAAGTACTGGCCTATCGCAGTTTGTCTGGTTCCCACGATCCATTCACAGCTCAAACGATCTTCTTTGCCAACCAGGCGGGCTTACAGCTAAAGCAAGTCAAGATCACACTGCAAAATAGTGAAGCCCAACTTGAAGCAGGAGCTTTGCACTTTATGCATGGCCGTTTGGATGTGGATAACAAGTCTGGGGGTATGGCTGGAATTGGGAAAGCGATGTTGAACAAAATGCTGACCAGTGAGGCTGCGTTCAAGCCTCGTTACAGAGGAACAGGTGAGCTTTACCTGGAGCCATCTTTTGGACATTTCCTGGTGTATCAACTTCGAAATGAAGAATTGATTGCGGACAAGGGGCTGTTCTTCTGCTCAGAAGGGAGCTTGGAGGTCGGAATTGCTATGCAGAAGAATGTCTCGTCTGCCTTTTTGGGAGGGGAGGGGTTCTTCCAAACGAGAATCAAGGGGTCTGGAATTTGCGGGTCTGAGTTACCCGTACCTCCCCGTGAGATTCGGTTTATCCAGCTAAACAATGAGACACTGCGGGTGGACGGGAATTTTGCCCTGATGCGAACTGGCAACATTGAGTTTTCGGTTGAGAAATCCACCAAGAGCTTGTTTGGAACGTTGACGAGTGGTGAGGGGCTGCTGCAAACGTTTCGAGGAACCGGGAAAGTATGGCTGGCTCCGACAAAAGGGGTCTACCAAAGAATGCAGATGGGTGGTATTGGTAGCCTAGCTGCAACGCCAAAATCCTCAAATACAACGACTTGATGCAGCTTCGTTTGCTTGCCAAAATTCTGCCACAGCTACGCTGCAGGAGCCATGTAGTGTCCACGCTGTCCTTCAACATTCGTCCACACACCTGCCAGTTTCCCTTTGGATAGCTCAACCGTGATCAAGCGACGAGCAACCTGCAAATTCTCCTGGCTGATTCGCTTACCATATAGGGCTTCCAACACGTCGTTTGTACTGAAAGGTTGCCCTGCATGTCGCTCTAGAACAGTTTGAATCGCAGCCCGTATGGTTTGCCCTTGAAATTCTTTCAGTACTGATTCTCGAGGGTTGAAGTTGGACTTTCCTTCGCTCGGCTCAGCAGAAGACTCGCTGGTTTCCTCTGAAGGGTCTGCCGATTCTGCTGCTCTAGATGCTTTCGTTGTTTTTGGGGATTTCCGAGCTGTGGTTTTCGGTCTACGCCCCAACTTTGTAGACATTTTTCTACGGTTAGATTGGCGCTTGGTTGAGGGTTCTGGCTCTTCCATTGCAGGAGTCCCATCATCAGGCTCTTCCATTGCTTCCGCCTCTTCTGCCGTTGATACTTCTGCTCCTTCCTCCTCCAGCTCATCGGTTTGCAAGGGAGCAGCCTCACCTTCTTCTAATGGCACAATGGTGGCTACTTCAATTGCAGAAGCCAGCTCTGGCCGTGAGCCGTTCATGAGCTGCTTCATGGCCCCTAGCGTCTCTGCCGTAGTTTGTAGCTCTTCTAGTAACTGTCGCTGACGAGCTTCCCGTTGACGAACTACGACTTGCAGAGATTCCACAAATGTCTCTGCCCGTTGAGTGCCTAATGCAGATTCTAGTTGACATCCTCCCCGGCCCACAGGGCGCGGGGATTCCCAGTCTGCCAGCACTAGGCTGACTCCTGATGAGTAGACGAACAAGCAACTGCCCCATTGCGGGGTCTTACACTGCTTGGCGTTCGCCCATTCGGGTCGGCTTGACCAGCCGCCAAAATATTTGTCCCAGCATTGGTATCTCTATCCTGCAAGGTGCCGCAGTTGATGCACAGCACCGACCGCACAGAGAGGTCTAACTTGCCCCAGTGATACCCGCAACATGAACACTTCTGAGAGGTTGGCTCCCACCGACTGATGGTTCTAACTTCTCGGTCGTGAATCATGTTGGCCTTGGCTTCGCACATGGTTCTGATTTGCCGCCACCCAGCACGACTAATCGCCCTGGATAGACTGCGATTCTTCACCATGCCTGAGACATTCAGATCCTCCAGCGCCACCACGCTGTTTTCTCGCACCAGGCGAGTTGACAGCTTTTGGTTGAAGTCCTTTCGGATATCGCGTTGCTTGGCCTCCATCCGAGCTACCGCCACCCGCAACGATTCACGCCGCCTAGAACCTTTAACAGCTCTGGCCAGTTTGCGCTTGCCTTTGCGGATTTTTCGGTCTAGCGCACTGGTGTTTGGGGCTTTCACCTTTTCACCCGTACTCAATGCAGCCAGTGTTTCTAAGCCCAGATCAACGCCGACCCTTGGTTTTTGGGTTCAACGGTGATGGGTAGAATCTCGACTACAAAGCTCAGAAAGTACCTCCCTGCACAGTCTTTGATGACCGTGACGGAGCTGGGTTCAGAAGGCAGTGGCCGTGACCACTTCGTTTTGATATCCCCAATTTTGGCCAGGTAGACTTTCCTGGCCTTGATAGAAAAACCACCCTTCCGAAACCTGGCAGATTGCTGGTTAAGTTTCTTCTTGAATCGAGGAAACTTCACCTTCGGCCCTTTTCGTTTGCCACTACGGCTCTCGAAAAAGTTCTTGAACGCTAAGCCCAGGTCTTGAATGGACTGCTGCAACGGGATATTGCTGACCTCAGCCAACCATTCCCGGCCCTCTGCCTTCTTGGCCTGGGTGATACAGATCTTCTGCAACTCGGCATTGCTCGGCCATTTCTCGCCCTTCGGCGTGGCCTTCACGATTGCCAGCGCATCATTCCACACGACCCTACAGCACCCGAACAGCTTGGCTAGTTCGATTTGCTGATTGGCCGTAGGACAGATTCTGTACTGATACCGTGCTTTCATTCTGTTATTATAGGTTGGTCATACCCCCAAGAGCAATGGATTATCGCCGCGAAAATCACAGCGTCTCAGACCTAAAGGCGCATCTAATCTTCGTGACGAAATACCGGCAGAAGGTGTTAACCGCTGCCGGGTTGGCTGTGGTCGAGGCTGCTTGTCGGGCCGTGGCGGTGAAAATGAACTTCCAGGTGCTTGAGTTCAACGGTGAAGCTGACCACGTTCACATGCTGGTTGAGTACCCGCCTAAGCTGTCCATCTCGCAGATGGTTAACGCTTTGAAAGGGGTGTCTAGTAGGCGCTATGGACAGGCTGGATTACCTAAACCCTATGGCAAGAAATCTCTGTGGACTCCTGCTCACTTTTCAGCGTCTGTAGGCGGAGCACCCCTTGAAGTGTTGAAACAATACATCCAGGGCCAGGAAAAGCCGCCCTAAAAGGGCGGGGCTTGAATCCCATTATTTTTGGCCATTCTGGCCTCCCAAAATATTTTGCCCACTTCTAACCGCTCACGCAGCGATCGCTGTGCGTTTAGCAGGAGCAAAAAAACTATGGGATTTCAGAAAGCAACAAAGGAAGGTGTTCATCTGCGATTAGCCCTGATGGGGCCATCTGGTGCAGGGAAAACTTACACGGCACTGCGGGTAGGAGGGTTCTTGGCAGAAGGTGGGAAGATTGCGCTGATTGATACAGAGCAGCGATCATCCTGCCGATACTCGCATCTGTTTGACTTCGATGTTGCTCACATCGCAGAACCGTTCCATCCCAATAAATATATTGGGGAAATTCGAGAAGCCGCAGAGTCGGGCTATAAGGCGCTAATCATCGACTCTCTGAGTCATGCTTGGTTTTGGGCACTCTCGACGGTCGGCTCGTTCAACGACTGGGGCAAGGTTCGCCCACTAGAGCGAGCACTCCTCAATCAAATTTTGGCGTTTCCAGGGCACGTCATTGTGACCATGCGATCGCAAACCGAATGGGCACAATCAGAAGGGACAAACAAGAAGGGGCATACAACCCTTGTTCCTCAGAAGGTTGGAACCAAGCCGATTCAATCCAACGGCATCGACTATGAGTTCGATGTTGTGGGCAATATGGACACCGACCATATCGTTCGGATCGACAAAACTAGATTGCATTCGCTGGACGGTAAAATCTATGCCCTTGCGGGTGAGGAATTTGCAGAAGATCTCTTAGTCGCACTTCGAGAAGGAGGAGAAGCAAATCCACCTCCCAACCGCACCCTGCTATCGAATCGAGTGGGTCAACTGGTGACAAAGCTGGGCTGGGAAACCGAGGAAGCTCAGCGATTTCTGATAAACCAATACGAGAAATCGGGCCGAGGACAGCTTAGCGTTCATGAGCTGCAAGATTGCATCGTGCAGTTAGAAAAGTTGGTAGCAGCACAAGCTGTTCCAGCTCACGCTGAGGGTTAACGGAGAGTGCGTCCCCTTCCAGCAACCAGGGGGGGCGCCTCTCCCTGGTTACTTCTTTTGAGAGGCTGTTTCACGTGAACGAGGATCAACAAGATCAGGCTCGATCGGATTGGGCTATCGACGGATTCACTGATGCCATCGATCGTATCAGTTCGGAAATCCAGCAACCAGACTACTTAGCGGGTTATGCAGCTGTTAGATGGGAACCGAAGCCAAACGACCAACAGCCTATCGAAGAAATATATTGGCCTTTTTAGAAAGTTTTTTGGAGGGCAATATGCAGCCAAAGTTTGTCTCGACGTACCAAGGTGTCTCAAACTACGAAATTCAGCGAACCAGGGGAGTTGACCGAATTTATCTGACGTACAGCATCGATGCCGCCAGCCTCCCCCGCCAGAAGGCATCTGCAATTGCTCCTAAGTTTTGGGAATTGATTGCAGAGCTGGGCACAGTTGCGATCGCAGAAATGGCAGATTTTCCAGATTCGCTCACTATCAAAGCTTTTCGAGGATATGTCGGTGCAAAGCTTGCAGGTGGAAAGATCGAAAGACAGAACGGGCATTGCCTCGTCGGTTTTGACCGGATGGGCCTCTTCTGCATCGAACCAGGGGAAAGCAATCCTTGGCGAGAGCCTATCTTGTGGCAAGGTCAGCACTGTGAAATCAAGGATGCCTGGGATGAGGCTATCCTGCCTCACTTAAGCTAACGCCTTGCATCTCAAAATATTTGGAGGTTGCTATGCCGTTCTCAGTAGGAGATATCGTCAAGATTAAAAACACTCAAAGCCTTGCTTATGGGCGATTCGGACGGATTAACGGCGGTGAGCCAACATTGGTGGAATTCCTTGATATGCCAGGTATCGCAGACGGCAAGCCAATTAGCTTCAACAAGGACGAGTTGACTTTGATTGAGCCTGCTACATCGGGTGTCGCAAACGGCCAATTCCTTTACTTTTCAGCAGTCGTCGCAACAAGCGACAGTGGGTTTCGGGAATGTGGAATTGCCTCCGTCAATATTGCCCAAAACACAGACCTCATAGAAGCGGTTGTTCAGGCGTGGCACAGGGATGGGTATCGTAAACGTTCAATAAATTTATAGTCACTTATAGTCAAACATAGTAAAATACTCATGTACTAGAGATGCGCCTTGACGCGGTGTGTCAGCACTACGCCAAGACGACTTCTCCCCAGTTGTGTCAGCAACAAAGGAGCATATTAATCATGCCAAAATCTCGGTACGACGAAGAAGAAAATAAATCACGCCACGCGGCAGCAGACGAAGATTGCTGCGACGAAATGGCTGAAAAGTATGGATGGCAATTAGTTGACGTTGAGGAGACGGGCGACCCCGTTCTTGAGGTCGATTGCGTGTTTGAGGGCAAAACTGAGTTTCCAAAATCCTATTACGACACCGATAAGGAGGAAGACTGATGCGGAAATGGATTGTCTTTCGTGCTGAGAAGCGGCAACCGGGTTGGAAAGAGCGCAAATACGCTCACACCGAGTCTCTGACAAAAACTCTATTTGAGCATTATGATTGTTCCGATAAAGAGTTGCCTGAACCTGGTTATCGCCCACCAGAGTTTATCCGAGTAGATCAGTTTGTTGATCCGAATTACCCAGAAGCGAAAACGCATTACCGTCAAAGCGACTGGGAAGTGACGCGGGTAGAAACTTACACGCCTGATATTCCAGTCGGAATGGACTTTGACATGATTGTAATTTGCCACTGCAAATTCAATCCAATTAACGCTCCTCTCAAGCCCATGCCAGAACGTCAAGTCTCTGTCGATTCTTTCGGTGGCGATGAGGATGCTTATGAGCAATGGCTAGAGTCTCAAAAGCAACCTGCTGAAGTGTAAATTTAGCCGCTCTCCCCTATGAAGTTGCCTTTGTAGGGGAGGCATTAAAGCCATGAAATTATCAGATTATGCAAAGCAAGCAGGAGTGAGCTATCAGACCGCATGGCGATGGTGGAAGAGTGGCGATTTGCGAGGCTATCAACAGCCTTCTGGAACCATCATTGTCGAAGTTCAAAACTCATCTCCAATCGTTGATGAACCAATTGCCTGTATCTACGCCAGAGTATCGTCTGGCGTAGATACAGGCAACTTAGATAAGCAAGCTGAACGATTAGTTCAATACGCAACTGCTAAAGGCTATCGAATCTACAAAGTTGTGAAGGAAGTTGGCAGTGGATTGGATGATAATCGCAAACAATTAGCAAGGATTTTACCTGATAAAAATTACAACATTCTTTTAGTTGAACACCGCGACAGGCTGGCACGGTTTGGGACAAATTACCTGCAAATTCTGTTAGAAGAGTCGGGTAAAAAGCTTGAGATAGTCAATAACGCAGAGAACGACCGCGATGATTTAATGCAGGATTTTGTCTCAATCATTGTTAGCTTTACGGCTCGTCTCTACGGGCAACGTAGAGCCAAACGTAAGACAGAGAAAATCATTGCAGAACTCCAGACAAACGGAGATGAGAGTGATGCCAAAGCGAGTTGAACGGCACATTATTAAACCCAGTCATCCCAACTTTGCTGAGGTTGATGTAATTTGCCTTGCCTCCAAAAATCTCTATAACACCATTCAGTTTACGATTCGGCAGAGCTTCTTCTACGGTCATGGTGTTCCAACTTGGGGTCAGCTTAACGAATGGTTCAAAACTTCTGAACAATACATAGCTCTCCCTGCAAAGGTTTCTCAGTTAATCATCAAACAGGCTGCAGATGCTTGGTACGGCTACTTCAAAGCGTTGGAAGCGTATCGGGATAATCCTGCTGCGTTTACAGGGATGCCGCAAATTCCAGGATATTTGGAGCAAGATGGGCGCAATCTGGTTAAGTACAACATTCAGGCTTATTCCAGACAGGAACTTGATAAACACAACGTTATTTGTCCATCTAAAACAAGCTTGAGAATCCCCGTTAAGGGCATCAATCGAGGCAACTTAGTTGAAACTCGTATTGTCCCCAAGTACGGCTTCTAAGTGGTTGAAATTGTCTATGAAGTCGATGAACCTGTTGTAGTTAGGTCTCCGTCTACAATTGTTGCAGCAATTGATCTAGGGTTGGATAACCTCGCAACTGTTGTGTTTAACGATTTGGGAATTCAGCCCTTCATCATCAATGGCAAACCGCTTAAATCAGTCAATCAACAATGGAATAAAGAAAAGTCGCGGCTGCAATCGTTGTTACCAGAAGGTCAACACACCTCTCATCGCATTGAAGCAATTACCCGCAAGCGCAACTGCTACATTGATCATTATTTGCACAATGCCACTAAGCGGATTGTGGAAGAGTGTGTGGAGGTTGGAGTCGCTAAGGTGGTGATTGGCAAGAACCCAGATTGGAAGCGGGAAGCTAATTTAGGGCGCGTCAATAACCAAAAGTTTGTGCAAATTCCCTACAACAAATTTGTTGACCAACTGACCTACAAACTTGAAGCAGTGGGCATTCAGGTTGTTGTAGATGAGGAATCATACACCTCAAAAGCGTCTTTTCTCGATTGGGACATTATCCCAACTTACACCTCTGGCGTGAAGGGTAATTACAAGTTCAGTGGCAAGCGCATTGCTCGCTCCTGGTACAAAACAGCAGACGGCACATTGATCCATGCAGATCAAAATGCCGCCTACAACATCGGACGAAAAGTAGTCCCGACTGCATTTGCATCACCTACAGCAAATTGTAGCGAGGGATAGGGGATGTCTGGTAGTGCATCCAAGGCGCATTACACCGATTAAATCTTCACTCTTCACCTGCTCGAAGTAACGTTGGTGTAGCTCAAACCTCAAATACTGGTCAAATCGCTGCATGGGAGATTTGTCTGCGCTTTTGAGAACTATCAGCACTTATGCAGCAGCAAAGGCACATACAGAATTCTTGCGAATTCTGAAGCTGAAGAAGACCATACAGATCTCTATGAGCTAACAGTGACCTCCATCCGGGTACTCACATTGGCACAATATTTGACTCTGCGGGGGTTCATCAAAACCTATGCAGCTTAAACCAATTCAGTGGGAAGAGTTGCAGGGGTTGGAGGTCAGGGTTTATCGCAATTTGCTGTTCAGAACGCAGCGAGTCATGTCCGTGCAAACCCGTCAGAGAAAAAGTTGGAAGCTGGCAGGGCACACCGCAAATATTGCGATCGCCAATGTCAGCTTTCACGTTTCTGAAGCGGGTCGCCAGCGGGTGATCCGAGAGCAGTGCAAAAACGTCCATGCCTGGGTACAAGGGCTTTGTGTTGGAGAAACAGGTTTGGTTTCTAGCAACACAATTTCGCTCACCTATGACCCATACAGAGATAGCAGTTTTGTCGAGATTGGTAGCCTAAAGCCAATCTCGAACTGCAAACTGCTGGTTGTTCGAGAGGGATTTGTGTACGCATCTCCTGATGCTCTCAAGCAATCCGAACAAGACGACTTGCCTCTGCTGTCTCAACTATCTTTGCAAACCGAACAATGTCAACAATTCCGTAGCCTACAAGCGATCGCAGCCTAAGACCGCTAACGCAGGGGAATCTCAGCAAAAGGTCGAAGGGCTGGGGCACAAACTCCCACCGCTGAGTTCTACCGTTCCTAAAAAGATGTAGAAAAACGTTGTTCCACACCACGCCAGCCGAACAGTGCTGCTGACGATTCGAGTACAGGAGTCTCACCTGCAAATCAAAGTGCCTTTCGACTTGCCATTGCACCTGTCAACCGAAGCCAACTCATCCAACAGCGTGACCTTGATTCGGCTGTTAGCCGCTCTAAGATTGAAGAAGTCATGACGGCGTACACCACGTACACCGACTAACTTCTTCTTGAGCACATTCCAGAAGCTCCAGGCGTGTTTATGGTTGTCCACTGGCAAGCATAAAGCGTATCTGGCTGGAATGCGCTCTGATTTTTGCAATGCACGACGCAATAGCACAAACGCTGCTGCGGTAGCAGAATTCATGCCGTACATTGCCATGAATTTAACGAGTCCAATCTGACTGGAGTACGCCGGATTGATCCGAATCAACTCACTTCCAAATCGCTCACATCGACTACTGAGCATGGTGTCAAACAAGCCGTAAGCGAAGTTTGAGAGCATTCTGGAATAGCGAACACCCTGTTCTCTCATGGATGCCTTTTTGCGGTCAAAATCAAGGCTCTCTACCACGATAGAGCACTCGTAGGTTTGCGCCAGCATCACAAGAGATGCACAAGCATCACTCAAAATTGCTTTTGTTTGCGCTGTTGACTTGTCCTGTAAATTGATAGCAAATTGCCCTGAAGCTTTGAGATTGCCATCGGCATCGCAGTACGCCCAACCGACACAGCCCGGATTGAGGTCAACGCCTAAGGCTCCATTGTGCCGATGAGACTGATAAGGCACTTCAGGACGTTCCACAGTGGCAAAAAGATACCACTGCCCCTCTTTTCGAGCAAAGCGGTAGCTAATCGCTTTTGAGTTTTGAACAAAATTCGCCGCACTCTCCAACCTCGCGTTAGCAGGTTGGTGTCAAGACGAGGCCGTCGTAGCGAAAGCGGAGACTGCCAATATCCCTTTTGCTAGTACAATTGATCTATGTCAAATCGAAAGCCTATCATTCGTACTGACAAATGGAGTCTTAATCCAACGGCACAACAGCGTTTGCTGCTCGCTGAAACGGTTCAGATCTATCGTCGTTTGTGCAGACATTTGGTCGGTGTAATCTACACGCATTGGACAGAATTGGGAGGTTTATCGAATCAACAGGTCATTCCTGCTGTAGAACGATTCATTCACCAAACCGCTCAAAACCCAGATGTGAAATACGGGTCATTTGACAAAGTGTTTCACAAATTCCCGAGCTACTACCGTAGGGCTGCTATTGCCTTTGCCGTAGGTCAGGTTAGCAGCTTTGCTACTCGATATGGGCAATGGCAGTCAGGCATTCGTAGTAGGCGAGATGCTAAACCTCCTACCCTGAATGCAAAAGCTGGGTGCTATCCAGTTTTGTACAAAGGGCAATGCTACAAACTGCATGGCTACGACCAAGTAGAAATCAAGGTTTTTACAGGCACAGATTGGATTTGGACAACGGTTCAGATTTCAGGACTGAGAGAACGACATACGGTTGATAGCAACACGTTGTTATCACCATCATTGATTTTTAATCAGCAAGCGTGTCACCTTTCAGTTCCGTTTGAGTGTCACCCAGAAAAGCGACAACCAGACCAAGATGTAGTTGCCGTTGATTTGGGCATCAATACCACGGCAACGGTTTCAGTTGTCACCTTCGACGGTACTGTAATCCATCGTGAATTTATTCACCCTGGACGAGACATAGACCGCCGAGACAAACGACTGAAATCGGTTTCAACTAGAGCCAGCAAGACGATGGGTAAAGGAGGGAAACTCCATAAAGGTTTCTGTTCCAATAGCTATCGCAAGTGCCGGAATATTAACCAGCAAATTGCTCATATCGTCTCGAAACGAATTGTACAGATTGCCAAAGAGTTTAATGCTGAGGCAATCGTGTTTGAGAACCTGAAAGGGTGGAAGGCAACAGGGGGACGAAAACGGTCTACCCTGCGGCAACGCTTTCACGGTTGGCTCAAAAGTATGATTCGTAGCTATACCGAGATGAAGTGGCAGGAAGTGGGTGGCAAGATTGTGGATGTCATTGCTGCCTATACCTCCAAGCTGGCGTATGACGGCTCTGGAGTCGTACAGCGCGACTCCAAAAACTATGCTCTGGCAAAATTCGCTTCTGGCAAACGCTATAACTGCGACCTGAATGGAAGTCAGAATATCGCTGCCAGGGGGATTCTTAAGCTCACTCGCAGAAATGACAGTGAGGAGCGTTCCAGCAAACGTTCTGGACGTTCGCCTGGAAGCTGGGCTTGTCTGTGTGACCTATGGACTAGTCAGATAGCTGTAGGTTAGCACCCGACACCCCCACCTCGTTAACAGGTGGGGTGAGCTTCATGTGCCCAATTGACATCGCTCTGCCCATAGGCAAAGTGAATGGCATTAGTGGTGATGTACTTACCAAACTTCCTTTCCAGTGCAGGCGGAACACGAATTTTGAGCGTTCCAGTCGTTCCATCCATACTCAACTGACAAACTTGGCAACCTGCGGTTTCATCTTTGCTGCCCACAAAATAAAACTGAGAATTGCGGTTGCTCTGCCACTCGTTAAGCCATTGTTGGTGCGATGAATACCCATTAGCTTGCGGGTTAAATTGAGCATTCCAGAGCTTACGTCCACTAAAGATTAGCTTCGGTTTGCTATCTTTCAGCCGCTCTAGTTTTGCTTTGAGCGTCGCGAGTCTCCGCTTTTTCTGGTGGATCTTCCACCGCAACATCTGACGAGGAGTTTTATCGCCTGGTTTCAGTGGACAAGTTAATGGAATCTTCTCAACTTGCTTTTCCCATTGCTTAAGGCGTTTCTCCAAATCAGCAATGCCCGATTGAAGCTGTTTAATCTGTCGTTTATGGCACTCTATCCGACTTTTTATCTTGCCTTTGAGCGTGGCATAAACCGCATTGAACTGACGAGCATTGATGCCGTAATACCGCTGGTACTCTCTCTTTAAGTCTGTAATGTTACGACCCACTTCCAAATCCCGATACAAATGCCGCTCAACTGTGGGCATCAAATTTGCCATTGCCTCACAGAAGGCAATGAGAGTATCGGGGACACGGGTTTGGTAAGTCGCGATTGACATAGAGCGATTGTACTACAGGTTTCTGTTTTTTACTGCTTTCAGCGGTTTTCTACGGGTTTTGGGCAGCAGTTCCCTACCCTAATTTAGCCGACGATCGCCTGTTGGCTCTGCCATACAGGTGCGGTGCTGAAACCAACAAAACAAACAACAAACGCAAACGCAACACTCAATTAACGCTTGTTTGGCAAGACGCGCATCGCCTCTTGCCAAACAAGCGCTATTCTCCAAAAACCTAAATATAGATAAAGGCAAATCACATGGCCAAAAGTAGAGGCATTGAATCGTTTGAAGGGGTTACGAAGCGTTCAGGGCTGATGATTCCCGTTGGTCTACTAAGGTTTAACCCCAGTAACATTCGACAAGACTACGGTTTTGTGAATGAAGAAGTCTGTTCGATGGTTCGAGGGCAAATTCAAGTTCTTCAGGAAGAAGCCACGACTCTTACTGATGAAGAAATTGAATTTGTGAGACAGAGCAGCGGGAGCGTTGACGATGATCAGTCAATCCTTTGGCTAGCTCACTCTATCTCCACCTATGGAGTTCAAAGCGAAATCAAAATCCTCTCAATTCCTGGATCGGAGGAGGTTAAGCCAACCGATGGAAATCGTCGCTTAATGGCGATGATTCTGGCTAAATTACTGGGACTAACTGTCCCTGAGCGAGTCCCTGCGGCAATTGAACCGTGGAAAGACGAGTTTGGTGTCTTAAAGCGCCAAATGGTATCCAATCAGGGAGCGCGAAGGTTTAATCCCTTAGAAGAAGCTCGGCTGTTCCAACGGGCAGTAGATCTGGGTAAAACTCTGGAAGAAATTGCTGAAGAGTTGGCAAACGGAAGGACAATCCAATATGTCCGGCTACGCTTACAACTGCTCGATCTGCCTTTAGAAGCTCAGAAGATTGTGCAATCTGGGCAAGCCAAAGCAACCCCAATCCTGCAAGTATTTCAAGAGAACACTGACATCCCTCCAGATGAAATTCTGCATGCGGTGCAAGAGGCCGTTGCTGAAACGCAATCAGCCTCAAATGGAGCATCAAAAAAAGCCAGCAAAGCTAAAATCCAGGCAAAGCTGGCGGCAAAAGGGGCTAAGTCAGGAGCCTCATCAGGAAGCACATCAGGAGCCGCTCCAGAGGAGGAGGGGGAGCGCGATAGCATCATCGATGCGCTCGACGGCATCATCTCCGCACATGGAGATCAGTTGCCAATCGCAGATCTCCGCTCATTGCTCAAAACGGCTCGAAAAATGGTGAAGGATGCAACCGCTCATTGAAAGCAATGCAATGCAGGGTCATGCCGATGCCTGGCTCTGTTTTTTTCTCAACACTTCTTGACCTTGAGAGCTTGCACAATATTTTCGTTGTGCCTCTGCTTACCGTTCTTCGAGGCGATCGCTCATTGCACTTGATTGAGCGCTGACGCACCGTTCCCTTAGAAGATCAACGCAAGAGAGGTGAAATATGGCAGACGGAAGCGAGCAACACGCAACATCCTCAGTGCTCATCCAAGCGCTGATGGAGGGTGATATCAGTCTCGTTGATATCACGATTAATCTGGGGTTTGGTTCTAGAAAAATCAGTTGGGGCGACTTGGAAGAGGACTTTTTTCGGCTTCAGGAAATCAAGGATTCAAAAGCGACCTGTCCAACGATTAAACTTTTAGAGCCTCTATCCAAAGCAGGAAACAGGTTGAACTATCTTCGACAAAAAGCTTTTGGATTCGTGCTTCAGTCTCGCCCCTATAAGTTTGTAAAAGAATTGTCTTTGCCCGATTATCAGGCAGCAGTGGATGAAATCTTAGTGGAGCAAGCAGAAGCACTGACACACATCCGGCAAGGATGGAGTGCTGAACAAAAATCGTATGAGAACAGGCTACGCCAAGCTTTGCCCGACTTCGTTGCAGAATCTCGAATCCAGCAATATCTAGAAAAGTTTCCTTCTCCAGCAGAGATCGAAAGTGGGTTTAGTGTAGTTCTGTTTGGGCCAATCCCTATCCGTAATCTAAGAGAGCATATCCATCTCTCAGCGCAAACGCTAGAGAACCAGGAAGCGCTAAGGGTTCAGCAAGCGAAAGCTGACTTGAACCGTAAGGCCATGCGGGGGATTGAATCGTGTTTAGAAAAGGCTTTACTCGGCACACAAACAGAGCTACAAGAAATTATTTTGGCTCAATTAGATCGCATCCAAAAGAGCAAAACAGAAACGCTCTCGACTCAAGCGATCGCAGCGATGCAGGATGCGATCGCACGGGCAAAAGTCTTGGCCTCATTTGATGGCAATCTCTCAGAAATTGCACAGAAGTTAGAGGTTGTCTCTAATTCTGCGATCGCTGGAAGCGGATTGCTAGAGAAGCGTTTGGCCGAGTTCACAACATTGGTTGATGGTGTGGTGGATTTGTCCAAGTCCAAAGTTTCGATTGATTCATTCATGGTGTAGTTCAATGTCCCACTTTACAAGCATTCGACTGATTTTCAAAGATGCAGAATGCATCATCCAGGCGCTAAATGTTCTTATGCCGCACTGGAAATTTTCGGTACATGAAGATGCACAACATTTGTATGGTTATCAGAATGACAAACGACCGGAGACGGCCCATATTGTTGTTGCTCGGCAATCAATTAGCAACGCCTCAAATGATATTGGGTTCTTGCGGAATTCTGATGGAGCCTACACGGCAATCGTGTCCGAGTGGGATCAAGCCATCTTGAATTGGAAAGACTTTCTGCCCAAGCTGCAACAGGAATACGGCTCGTTGGTCGCGGAAAAGCAGCTCACAGCGATGGGCTGCATAGAAGTGATTCGTGAACGAGGACAGGACGGCCAAATCCAACTGCGTGGCCGTAAGCCTATTGAAACCCAAAAAAAGAAGCAAGTTGTACGGAGATAGCTATGCCCCAATCCCAACCCCAGCACATCGAATTCATTGTCTCCTTTGATGACGAATACCAACCCAAGATTGAGGTCGTCAACGGAGATGGAGCGAGTTGCCTCAAGGAAACCCAAGCCCTTGAAGAAGCGCTTGGCGAGGTGACAAGCCGGGAAATGAAGCCAAGTGCCATCGTTCGCCCACAGCAGCAAGCCCAGAAGAAACATATTCAGCAACGGCATTGATCAACCGGGGCGGTGAAATTCCGCCCATTGTCTTGAGAAAAATTACCTCAAAGGAAAAATATGCTAAGCCAAGCGATTAAAGACTTGCTGTTGATTCATTGGAGAGCTTCTCTACCAGTGGTGGCAATTGAAGCAATGGCCGGGGATGAAACTCGTTGCATCATTTCTGTGATTGAAGTCGCAAAAGAATTTGGCAAGCTCCTATCTGGGGCAGAGGTGCCAACTTTCATCTTTGATCAGGTCAACCTGCTGCGGGTGGGGCAATCACACCCAGAAGCAGGATTACAGACCACTGCTACAAACTGGACTCCAGAGCAAGATCCAGTGCTGGAGTTCTTGCAGCACGTTCGCGATACCCCTGGCCCAGCGATCTTCATTGCTCTAGACATCCATAAGCTCCTCAGCGGTGAGCGCAAAGATATGGCAGTCCTACGGGCTATTCGGAGTGTGGCCGCCGAAATTAAGGCGAGTCACAAGAAGCTAGTTCTCCTGGGTGAAGGCATCGAACTCGATAATGAGTTGGATGGCTCACTCAGTCTCATCGATGCCGGAACGCCCACTCAAGAGGAGATCAAGCAGTTTCTCAATGGTCGGCTTAAATCCATTGGGGAGAAATACAGCAAGATTCGACCTGATTTCAAACTGACCTTAACCGATGAGGACACCGATCGCTTGGTTCGTGCCGCCCAAGGACTGTCTCTAACAGAAGCCTATGATCACTTACGCCTCTGTGCTGGAGCATTAGGGGCTATTGATGAAGGGGCGATCGAGTTCATCAACCAGAAGAAGATGGAAAAGCTCGCTCGTACAGGCTGTGAGTTCTCAGCCCAGCCTGACGTTGAGTTAGCAGGGTTGGAGAACCTAAAAGACTGGCTCAAGACGCGAGAATCAATCTTTCACGGCAAACATCCCAACCCAAAACTGCTGCCACCCAAAGGTATCCTGTTGCTCGGCCCTCCAGGGACAGGCAAAACCTTGATTGGTAAAACCGTTGGAAAGCTGTGGGGTGTGCCTGTTCTTAGCCTGTCAATAGATGCCATTCTTGGCTCTCTGGTGGGCCAGTCAGAAGGGAACCTCAAGCGCATATTGCGACTTGCCAGCACCCTCAAGCCTTGCATCCTGTTCATTGATGAGCTGGAAAAGGCGTTTGGCGGGTCTTCGGATGGTGGAGATGGTGGAGTCGGTAAGCGGATTCTCGGCATTCTTTTGTCATGGATGTCTGAGAATCGGGGAGTATTTGTCATAGCCACCGCTAATGACATTCAATCTCTGCCGCCTGAGTTGTTGCGTCGAGGACGGTTTGACCAGATTTTCTATGTGGGCTTGCCGAACTCAGAAGAAAGAGCTGCAATTCTCAATGTCCATTTGAGCAAGTTCGATGTTCAAGTCGGCTCTAAAGTTTTAGGGTCTTTAGTTCAAGCAACAGACGGCTTTAGCGGTGCTGAGATTGCTGCCATTGTTGAAGATGCAGTCACAGAAGCCTCTGCAATCGGGGGAGCAAAAGCGGAGGATCTGATGCTGGACATTGCCAAGCAGACTCGTCCTCTATCGGACAACATCAACATCCCTAATGCTGTCCTATCCATTACCCGACCAGCCTCTAGACCTGTCGTTAAAGTCAGCAAGGCCAAGCAGCCAACTGCTGATGTTGAAATGGTGTGATGTCTCATCCCCCTTGTGCGAAAGTGCGATCGCACAAAGGGGTCAAAAAATATTTTGCTCAGCGCTGCAAGTCTGACCTTCAGCGCTTTTTGTTGTTTTTATAGAAAAATGGAGGGCTCGGGAACCAGATAAAACCCCTTCCTTCAGGTCGGGGATACAGAATGGTTCCCGAGCCGCCCCTGGACGGCAGAGTTGATCAACCCTGGCACTCCTCGATATACCGCTTAACGGTTTGTGCCGACACATTACCGCAAGTCCCCCAATAAAAACTCCTGGCCCAGAGTTGGTCTTTTTGGTAGAGCTGCTTCAGCCAGGGAAACTCCATTCTCAGGTGCCGAGAACTGTAGCCCTTAAGAATATTGACCACCTCAGAGGCTGACAACCTGGGCGGGAATGAGGCAAAGACGTGAACGTGGTCTTGCAGGGTGCGGTCAATCTCAATGGCCTCAATCTCAATATCGTTGTTGGCCGCTGCCTCTCGGATGTAACGCTTCGTGGCCTCAATGATGGCCTCATCCCTGAAGATTTTACGCCGCTTAAACGGTATCCAGACGAAGTGATGCCCCGACTGGTATTTGGCGTGGCGCGTTGACTTTAGCTGTATACCATCTTGCCTCATGGCCGCTAAACCTTTAACTAGAACGGTATTGCAATTCTGCATACCTACAGTATGCTGGACAGTACGGACGCACTAAAGTCATGCAGATCCACAAAGCCTACAAATTCAGGATCTATCCCAATCCGGAGCAGGAACAATTCTTCGCTCACCACTTCGGCTGCGTCCGATTCGTCTACAACCGGATGCTGGCGTTGTTCAAGGAGACACGCCAGTTCAGCAAGAACCAGTACAAGGTGATGTTGCCCGACCTGAAGCGGCAATTTGAGTGGCTGAAGTATCCCAACTCTCAGTCCCTTCAAAGCGCTGTTGACAACTTGGCCGCTGCAATTGAGCGGTGGCGGAAAGGGCTGGGCGGCTTCCCAGTATTCAAAAAGAAGCATCTCAAAAGCAGCTTTGAGGTGCCGCAAAACTGGTGGGTAGACGACGATGGCAGGCTGCACATCCCTAAGCTGGATAGTGGCATCAAGGTGGTGTGGCATCGGCCACTGGGGGAGCACAACAAGCAGCGCTATCCCTTCAAAGTCAACTACATCGCCATTTCTCGGAGTCCGTCCGGGAAGTATTGGGCATCGTTCTCCTGCGGGGTGGAGGTGCCTGAACCCGTCCTCAACCCAGCCCAAGACATGGCGGGGATTGATAGCGGTCTGAAGGACTTGGTGGTTGGCGTTAACCAGCAGGGCCAGGTTAAGTACCAGGTTGCCGCACCCCGCCATTTCAGGCGGTCGGAGGCTCGTATTTCGCGGCTCAATCAAGTTTTGGCCAGTAAGCAAAAGGGCAGCAGCAATTGGCGAAAGGTAAAGCGTAAACTGGCTATCGCCCATGAGCGAGTAGCCTTCAGACGGGCTGACCTGGCCCACAAAATCAGCTACCAGCTAACCCAGGAAAACCAACTGGTGGGGCTGGAAACGCTGAACGTGCAAGGAATGCTGAGAAATCACTGCCTTGCAAAATCTGTTTCAGATGCCGCCATTCGGGCGCTGCATACTTTCACTGTCTACAAGGGCGAGTGGTACGGGGCTGTCGTTCAGTTCATTGAGCGATGGTTCCCGTCCACGAAGCTTTGCTGGGATTGCGGGTCGCTGAACGACAACCTGACGCTCAGCGACCGTGAGTGGGTGTGCCCGCCTTGTGGTAGGCATCATGTTCGAGATGTAACCGCTGCATGGAATATCCTGCAAGAGGCGGTTCGTCTTCTACCGGGGAGCCCGGAACAAAGCCCCTAACCGGGGTAGAAGCCTTGCCCTTCTAGGGCGGGGTACAGCTCACTTACAGTAGCTATGACAATCCAGACATTGAAAGAGTATGTTTCTGCCATCTGCGGCAGAAACCACATTATTGAGCAACTAACCTATGGTAATTGCGTTCCCGCAGAAGTAGCGGCACGGTTAATGCAAGCCATTGGCGACGAGAACAATCCAGATTTAAGCCCGCTGCAACGCAGAAAGCTGAAAGCAGCGGTAGGCTTTGGAGCCTTAGTGACACAGCACTCTGAAGCCCCAATTGTCGATGCTCCACAAACAATCGCTAATTTCTTGATGGACAAAATTGGGTGGCAATCCCAGGAACATTGTGCAGTAGTTGCCCTACACTGCACAAACCGCATCATTTCGTGGAGAATTCTATCTATTGGAAGTCTAACAGAGACATTCATCCCAACCTCAGAACTGCTCTATTTCCTGGTGCAATGCAAAGCCAGTCGAGCGATTCTGGCACACAACCATCCCTCGGGTAGCACCAGCCCAAGCCAAGGGGATTTAGATACTACAACATCAGCGCTTGAAGCACTAGGACTTCTAAACATCCAGCTACTAGATCATCTAGTGCTGTCGAGAGGGCATTACTCCTCAATTCGGGCACACGCACCCCAATTGTTTGAGTCTACTCAAGCAGCCCCAGTTCCGCAGAGTAAAATCGCTTGAGGATGCTGAGCCAATCCCACCCCTGCATAGCCAACGCCTGGGCGCTGGTTTGCGGCATAGATTCAAACCCAGCGTGGGCTGTGCTGGTCACTTCAGGCGTTGAGGCGTACATCGTTTCAGCAATATGCCCACTTCGCAACATCACCAGACCAGCGGATTGCGCGATCGCATCCCATGCGCGATCGCTCTCCGAGTCAACTCCTCGATAAACCTGCCACCGCTCATCATTGCCTAAGTGGTACAACGCCTGGGGGTTGCGGTTGATGTGATAGACAGCATACGAGCGAGCTGCGATCGCCTGAGCGATAAGGGCATCCATCTCCCAGGATGAAGGCATTTCAGCCCCAACAACCGAGGTCAAATAGTCTTCAAGGCACGTCTCGTTGACAATCTTGACCGCTGGAGACTGCTCAAAGTCAACCAGCAACGTACCTCGATACCAGCGGCCAAAAAAGATAAAGTCGCCACCAGGCTGCAAGCCAACAACTTGGGTAGTCGTTTGCTCTGCCAGGTCGGAAAGGGTGAACGGGTGATCGACAACGAAGTGGTTGGCTCCATCCTCCACAACGACAAAATCTTCAGCCCATAACATCTCATTGCTGGTGAGAGGTTGTATCCCAATTAATACCCTAACTGGGATACAGTCTGGTTCAGTAGCCAATTCTTCCCAGGATGATAAAGCATCGTAGCTTGCTGTGACAGCAAGTCCCCGAACCTCCTCAACATCCTGACTCTCCTCAATCAGAGGAGAGATTTTTTTTGGAGTTAGGGATTCAACAAGCGGTTTGAGAGGCTTCACGGATGGAGCAATGCCAACGTGTGCAGCAGCGTCTTTTAACTGCGCCCGATTCAAACTTTCAACGCTAGCATCACTCGCCTTACCAGGGAAGAAAACTGGAAAGCAGAATAGCAGCAGCAGAGACAACAAAAACTGCTCTTTGGAAAGCATCTTATTTTTTTCGCCAATTGTAGATAGTATTTGCGTGAATTTCTAAAATTTCACACGCTTTTTGGGTTCCCAATCGATTAGCCAACGCTAATGCTTGAGCCTTAAACTCTTCACTATATTTACGCTGGATAAATTGCTTCTTGCAGTTCTTACAGAAATATTTTTGTTTTTGATTTCTATGTTTGCCGTTTAGAATGAGTTCAAAACTTGAGCAATAAGGACACAACACAATGGTTAAAAAGTGGTTGGTAAAAGGTGGAGTGATTCTACTCGTATTGATTCCGTTAAACCTTATTATTTTCAGTTGTTCTGGCAGAATCAAACGATTGCGTAACAATTCATTTAGATAAAGACGTAGAACTGAATATTGCCACGTCTAAAAGACAGCAAACCAAAGAAATGATGGAATGTTCTCCATCAAACCGAGGCATGATTTTCAACGTTGAGCCTCCCAGAGTCATAGAGATGTGGATGAAGGACGTTGAGGCTCCACTAGATATTTATTTCATTCGAGATGGGCTTGTTTTATCGGCTCTCAAGAATGTCCCCCTCTGTGAAAATAGCCCCTGCAATATTTTCCTATCAAGAGAGTGTGGATACAGTGATTGAGTTCTTTAGCGATCAAGGAGTTGGTTTGAACGTGGGGCAGCGGATCAATCCTCGCCCGACTGAATGCTCTGCACTTTAGCCTCAGACAAAAGGTGCAGTCGATACGCTTCATCAACACAAGTCGTAGAGACTTGTGCAGCTTTACTACGCACCAGCATTAAAGCAGGATCGATCAAATCGTTTGAGTTCTTACCTTCAAAGAGAATCCGAACGATCTGCCCATCGTATTTACCAATTAGCACTCGACGACTGCCAGGGATCAACGCTTGTAGTTGATCCCTGGCAGTTAAGAAGCCTTTTCTGCCTTCGGCTGGGGAAACAATGCAAGGGAGATCGATTTCCCTGCTATTGCCCTCGGATTGAACCTGTAACCGATCCCCTGAAACGGCACTGGAGATCGCCCCACCTGTCCAATACAGCTCAAATGCAGCGCTTCTTGGATCAGTGCTGACATCCCCAACTCCACAGGCTGAGAGCAATACCCCTATCAGGCAAAATAAACGTTTCATCCTTCAGAAAAAACCTTGCCAGTCACTTCGATCGTTGTACATCCCAACGCGGCACGACCATACTCCGTCATGGCGAAAGCTCGTGCTGCGCCTGCGTTGGGATTCGTTTGAACGGCTTCAACGGTCGTGACATTGGCAAGATAAATATCCCGTTGTTCAACCTCGTCGACCCGAGTTAAGGTAAGTTCCCACTCTGGGGTTTTGCCGTTAGGAATCATATAGGCAATCGCAATGGAATAAACCCCCCAGGGCCGCAGTCCGATTCCGTCCGGTGTCGGCACCACACAGCCATTGGACTCAATGAAGAGATGAGTCATCGGGCTTAGCCCCTTTGAGGTTTTCACCACTGCCACCGGATCGCTATCTTCTGCCCAAATATATTTAGGGCTACGCAGACTCTCACTTGTAGTACAGCCCGTATCCCGCTCAGAAGGACTTGGGGGTAAGATGCCACACACTCGCCAATCAACCCGCCAGATAGCACCCGGCACTGTCACCTCTGGTTCCAAAGACTGCATCTGAACACGGTTTTCAGGCGTACTGGAGCAAGCAGACAACACACCAAACAGGCCGATTCCAGTCATCAACAACTTGTAATTGATGTTCATAAGTTACTTACAGGAGAATGAATTCTATTTTGGCATTCTTTACTTGAACCACAAATAAGAAAATGAACACAAAGCTATAAAGTAAAAATTAAATCTATATCTAAACGCTTCAAAACGTGAAGAAAACTTACTTCTCTCTAGCTACTCAATAAAGAAAAGATTAAATAACCTTTTTTTAAGGTTCCACAAAAAGGTATGGTGACGCATTTTCAATGTATCCCCGAAATACATGGCGGTGGGACAATGCAAGATAAATACTAAGATTTCACATCATTCTTTTTGAGACACCAGCATTTAAACCTTGTAGAAATAGGCATTATCTTGCATAGCAAGAACGAATGGTACAACAATGAAATGCCCATCCTGTGGTTCATTGAATGCTGTCAAGAATGGACATCGTAACGGTATACAGGCTTACCTGTGTCGCAGTTGTAATCGACAATTTCAGGAAGAAATTGTTGGTCGGTATTCAAAGGATGCAATAGATCTGAGCTTAAAGATTTCTGACGCTACTAATCCCTACGTCTCATCAGAAGTCACAGGCGCATCCAAGTCCAGTATTTATCGATGGAGGCAATTAGACAGGCATGGTTAAAAGTATTTTCCGTAGTATCCCCTTTTATACGGGAGCTGCGCTGATTTTGGCTTGTTCAGGAGCCGTGGTTTTCTCATTTGTCAGTTCATCTGAGGCGAGTTCTCGACTGAGCCGTGATGCAGGGGGCAAGCAAAACCTCGGGCAGTATAGCAAAATCCCTGATCCGCTCCCTGGCGTTATCCGGGTGCAGGCAGAAGACATGATGATGACTGGGGGATACCGAGCTGAGCAAGTTGACATTGCGTCGGGTGGATTTGTTGCTTCATTAAAAGGGAGGCGATACGGCACAATTGGTCGGATTTCCTATGGCTTCAACCTGGAACCAGGCCAATATGATATCGTTGTCGCCTATTACGACGAGACAGGGGATACCAGCCCTGTGCATATGTTCAAAAATGCGCATGAAATCTATCGGTTTGTTATGGACAAACAGTTAGATCAAGTCGCAACTCTAAAAAGTTTTCAAACACAAGTCATTCGAGGTGTTGAGCTAAATCGCCGCGATCGCATCACCGTTCAGGGAATTGCTCAAGGGGGTGAGTTTGGGCGAATCGATTACATTGAGTTTCATCCTGTAGGAACAGCCAGCAGCCGGAACCCGATACAACCCCCAGCACCTTCGGGCCATCAACATCCTCGGCCCAACAAACCGTCAACCCCAAACACCAACGCTAGCCCTTCTCCAAGTCCGAAGCCGGATGAAAAGCCCAACAAATGCTTGACTGAGCGGAGCAGTAGCACATCTGGCATTGCGAACTCTGGAGTCGTGGTCAATCCCCCCAGCAATGCAAGGCTGCTGTTTAGCAGTGATTTTAGTCGCATTGGTTCTCCAGAGTGGAGGAAGGAATTTATTAGCAATGCTCAACACCTATTCCGCATTGAAAACGGAGCAGGGCGCTTTGAGTTGCGTTCTAGCGATCCGAACCATCGCCCGTTAACCAGACGAGTGGAATTCAATCGATACGACATTGACCTCACCCGAGGGGAAAATTGGGTTCAGTACAGGCAGTTTGTGCCGAACGACTGGCATCATGCAGCCGACAAAGCAATCGTGATGCAGGTGCATGGCCCACGCAGAGGGGGTTGGCCTGGGCCTGTCTTCAAACAAGTCATCCAGAACGGTCGGTATCGCTGGGAGAATCTATATTTCTCAGGTAATAGCGAGATGCGTAAAAACTTTGCCGGGGGCAACATTGTTCGTGGTCAATGGGTGACGTGGACATATCATTTCCACTTCAATCGCAACGGGGATGGATTTGTTCGGATCTGGCAAAACGGGAAACAGGTTGTCAATGAGCGTGGTCGATTCAACGATTCAGGCCGCACTTACGCAGGGCTAAAGGTAGGACTCTACAACAACGGCAACTGGTCTGGAGTTGGCCGCAGAGTAATTTACTACGACGACGTGCAAATCCATAGCGGTGGGGGCAATCCTCAGTTGAGCGATGGCAAGCCATCAGATTGCCCGTAGGGAGGCTAGCCTCTTGGGAAAGGGACACAACAATCCCTCTACGAGCAACGCGAAAAATATTTTGAGGTTAACGCTATGGTCTACGGCAATGGTTTCCCTCCCAGTGAAAGTGATGATGCACATATGCCCCTATCCGACAGATTTCTCACCGAGAGTGATAGAGCATGGCTAGACGCCATCTCTGCTGCGGAGGCTGATTATGACCTCATTGAGGATAAATCGGGGGATACGCAAGAGGAAACACCAAAACCCACGCCAAAACATGAACCGTTGGATGGGGAATCTTGGAATCCATTTAATAAGTAGGGAAAAACCAATGCAAGTTCCAGAGTTCGACGTAAAAACGGGCTTGCCCGTTCTGGTATACGATCCGCGCACTGGGCAGGAAGAACCATCCATCAAAGAGGTTCAGCATAGTTATCTCGAACATTGGTTGAAGCATCATGGACTGCTGGAGCAGTCCGTGATTTCTTATGCACAACATACCAAGCTAGCCGATGTCGAGATTGAGCGGTTGGAGCAGGAGGGCAGAGTCTTGGTCTTTACCAACGGGAAGGATGGCTACTTTGCTGACCCCACTACGGCGACCCTCATACGTGAGGGGTCAGTAGAGCAAGGCATCACATCAATCTACGGGTTTAGTCAAAACTCACCTCATAACTACGTTGCCTACGGTAGCTTAGTTGGCTCAGATGGTTACAGTTCAACCAGTCTTGGGACAACTCGCATCCTGGTCATTGACGATGAAGCGCGCTCGCTTGGAGATCAGCCCATCCTTGATACCAACAGCAGACAAGTAGATGTAACTAAACTGCTGAACAAAATGGGGGATGGAACGATGCTTGTATCACAGCCCATCATGCAGCAAGTTATCCTGCCAAAAGAGCAGGAAGAAATTACTGAAAAAATATTTCAAAAATTTAGCATTGATGCGACTGAAATCGCAGATTTAGCTCAAGAGTATGGCAGCTTAGACGATGCCCAACAGGAAATTGAGCGTGGAACCAAAGCGCTATCTAAAAAACTGGTCACTCAATTTCGTGCCGCAACGCCTGATTATAGCGGCATTGCAAAGGGCACGATGGCCTATAGCCGTTGGTGTGAACGGCTGGGCGTTGATGCCATTATTTCTAAAAACGACATTAAAGGGGATGATGGACGATTCTCAACCCCTGGAATTCATGAGGTTTCCAGCTTTTGGGTTAATCGGAAGGAGCGGGGGCAGTATTCAAACCAGGGTGTTGGGCCACAGGTTAAAGGCTGCATCCCCTACGCAACTTTGCATGAGTTTATGCCCAAACAAGTTGACCTTGCAAAGCAGCTAGAGCAGGTTGCCTCTGATCCTCAACAACTTAAGGATTACTACATTGCAAAGACAGAGCGGGAACGGCAGCACACCATTAGCCGCGGTGAAACGCCCAAGGATGATTGGCTATACGACACCCTTCAGGGCGACTCATTTGATCTGTTGCGGCAGAACAGCGTCATCGTGAGAGAGCTTCAAAAGAAGCTCAAGGGCGCATGGACTGATACAGCCATCCGAGGGGTTGAGCTACCGTCTGCGATGGCCCAGCACCATGCGCTACTGAAACCGTGGGAAGTCTGCAATAAAGACCTTCCACATGGGGCCATTGTTGCCTACTACCGTAGTCCCTTCCCTAATGTTGGAGCAGCGGCGATCGCAGTCAATAATACTCAAGCAATTAGACGAGGCGATCCTGAAAGCCTCAGGAAACAAGGAGTTGCCTATCTCCATCCCTGGACAGCCAAAAATATCGCCATCACTGACTTTGATGCGGATCTTAATGGCTATTTTGTAGGCTATACCGCTGTTGCTGAAAACCTGCCGGAACAGATTCGAGAACAGCTTGCTCACGTTGAATCAAAGCCACCAGCAGAGCAGTATGAAGCAGGGCGATCGCTTTTCAGTGGATTGATTGATGAGTGGCAAACCCAAAATATCTTAGAACCTGCCGATTACCCAATTGCGGTTAAAGAAATCATTGATCTCAATATCCCAGAGCGAAAGCCACCAGAGATCAAAAAGCAAGCGAAGGTGAAACATCCCTGGTATGAAAGTGAAAGCTATGGCAAGGCACTTCATCGAGCCTGGGAAATCACAGCAGACAACCCAACAGGCAAAGTTGCCAATTCTGGGATGACGCTTCAATCCTATGCATTGGAGTGTGAGCTGTGCCCTCCTGACAGACAACGAGAGCTGCTTGCACACATCAAAGCAGCCTACAAAGACACACTATTCAACCCGGAAAAAGAACCTGTCATTCCCACGGATACGTACTTAGTTGGGCGAGGGTTCCCCCCCTATCACTTTAAAGAACGGTTGCAGCCTGTCGTGGATCATAATGGGCCGCTAACCGATGTGGCAGTAAAAGAGCATCTCTCGATCATCTCAGATGTGTTAGTTGATGTGGTGAGTGGGCCAATTGGGGAGAACCTACAAACGGCTGTAGATACAGCCAAAAGCTCTAGAGGGATTGATGATTCAATCCACGCCTTTGCTCAAGCCTTGACCTATAAAGAACACGCTCTCAGAGCGGCAGATGAAAAAACCGCATACCTGGATGGCTCTCCACTGCCAACAAACACAGAGGAACCGATTGGGTGGAGCATCCAGGCAGTCAATACACGGTACGAGAGAACGAGGAAAATCGTTGAGCGCGACAATGAAGAATACCGCAGCATTATTCCACTCAAAGCAACCCAGGCTCAACAGAAGGCCGCAAAAGAATGGGCTTCTAGATACACCCAGGCTCTTAAACTTTCATTTCAAGAGCAAGAGCGCACATCCAATCGGCGCACCGATCAGCAGCCGACTTTCACCATTACATCGGAATCTGGCAAGGTCGTAACAATTGAACGTACAGCCGACGCGATCTCGCCCGATTCACCACTCTGGCGATACGCTCCTGAGAGGGCTGAGTGTCACATCAGTACAGTGACGCTGATGAAGGCTCATCAGTGGAGGGAATGGCCCGAACCAATGGTTTCCTCCATCAAGCAGCATCATGTTGCAGCAATCGCACAGATGCCCACAGGAGAGCAATTGCTGGGTTTGGTCTCGCAAGAGTCAGTAGATGAACACCACCTAATGGATTTACTGGCCCGTCACGAACACATTCCAGTTGCAAACCCGATCATTGAATGTCACCCTGCAAAATATTTACGGGGTGACAGTGAACGTGAACTTGCAAAAGGTCAAGCACACCTTTGGATCAAGGAGCAAATTCGGAGTATTCCCAATGAGGAACGTGAAGCCTTTCTATCTGCGTTTTGGCATACCAGTACAGGAATGAAAATTGCGCTCAAACATTTTTCAGCAGAACTCGTCCAACAGTTGGAAACACCGCCCCCCATACGCTTGATTGGGCTGCAATATGAATCTAATCAAGTCGGCCACTTAGAAGACGGCATCCACCCGATCCAATTTACCGAGTTTCGCTACAGCAAGAACGGGCAAGAGGTCACACAACCCGCTATCAGCGTCGTGCAGGATGGTGAACCCTTACACCTTGGCGCCATTGATAAACGCTCGGTCAAGCTTCCCATTGGTTGGGAGGGAACCGCAGATATCCATGTTGATGCGTCCGGGAAGTTTGCCGATATCCAGGTTTTAGAGGCTATCCCAACACCAGAGCCAGCAATCAACAATGTTGTGGCTGTGGAATTTGGCACACCACACCAGCAGCCCGATTTCAAAGTAGCAGAGACTGGACAGAGCTATGATCCTCAGCCATCCACTTCAGTACAATCGCTGCAAATTGCAACTGACGGCTCCTGCCTGGGCAATCCTGGACCTGGTGGGTGGGCAGCGGTTTTACTCGCGGATGGGGCAACTCGTGGGCTTGAAATTGGTGGAAGAGAGGAAGCCACGACAAACAACCGTATGGAGCTAAAGGCTGTGATTGAAGCCCTACGTCATGCCAGGACAGAAGGGATGCTGGAGGGCAATCCCCAAATTGAAATTCTTAGTGATAGCCAGGTCGTCGGTAAAGGCATCACAGGAGAATGGAAGCGCAAAACCAATCTGGATCTGTGGGCTGAATATGATGAGGCATCTCAAGGACTCTCCATCAATGTCACCTGGGTGAAGGGCCATAGCGGGCACGTCCTCAATGAACGAGTGGATGCGATCGCCAATGCTTTTGCATCAGGACAGCCCACAGAGCTGTGGTCTTTTGAACAATCTCCCATCGGCTCTGCTCAAGCCCAAACCATCCTCCTACCAACAGAGGCTTCACACTGCTTGTATGGGTTTGCCAACAATGATGTCTGTGAAGACTACCAGCCGACAGACTCTCAAATCCAAAATATTTTGGAGGCTGCTTACACACAAGGTTATGCGGCCCGCTGTGAACGCATTGAACAAGGTTCTGTCAGCCAAACAATCGTGACAATTGATTTTCCAGACACCGCAGCTCTCAAGCAGTTTGAAGCAGCGATCGCACCTTTACCCATTCAGTATCGCTATAAGGGGGATTTAAGCGCAGGGGTTCAGTTTGTTGAGCCGCTAGAGCATCAGCGGTTGAACGAAGCAAGCCAAATCCCGGTGCCAGATGATTTTATGATTGCTTCCTTTATCCAAGATGAAGTATTTGAAGCACTCGGTAATGAGGTTCACATAGGGCCATCCCCTCACATTGATGGTGAGGTTCAAATTGCAGGGAAGCCCGTCAAAATGGTGTTTCCCCTTTCGATTGATAGGGGAGAAACAAACCAACTTCCAGTATCAACCTGCATTGAGGCCATGCGCGGTTATGGTCGCACCCATACAACCCGCAGCTATGAGCCGTATCATGCCTATGAGTTTGAGGAAGGGGAGCTTGCGATCGCCCAAGGATATATCAACGGCCAATCCCATGAGGTTGCTTTCATCGTTGGGGAGCAGTACCGTATCACTTCCGAGATGATCGCAAATCCAGAGTATCAACGCTATTGGAGCGCCGTTGAGAAACACAGCGTTGAAATGCTGAAATCGTTTGAAGGGAAAGAAGCCTGGGGTTTAACGATGCAACCGCTTGGAGACTACATCGATGGGCAAATCGTCCCCTTCCCAGATCGCTCTGCTGAAATTCTCGCCCCGACGCGCCAGGAGTTGTTGACCCTGGTGGATGTAGCGATTAAAGCAGAGCATGGCCCACTCAAGGAACAAATCAGAGACGCAGGCTTAAAGCTCAATGCTGTGTACTGTCGTCAGAACAGCCGGAAAGGACACGCCCCCGTTGAATTCAAGTCGCCTTCGGTTGCACTCTCGACAGATGTTGTTAGGCAGATTGAGCAGCTTCAGCAGGTGGCCGCAGAACCAATTGTGCATCCAACGATATCAGAGCTTCGAGGGCTATACCTGGCCTTGAGTAAGGCCCAAAAACAAGCAAATGAAGCCGCACCAGGCCACCAATCTCATCAGATCTGGATGGATGAAATACGCAGTAGAGGTATTCAGTTGAGACAGCTCTATGGGCAGCAAGGGGGAGAAGGTGAACCACCACTAGACTACAGGCATGCAGGTATTATCCTATCCCCGGCACTAAAGTTGGCAGCACGAGAAATCGAGTCAGCACACCATCCTTCCTATCAGGAGGTCATGGAGCTACACACACTGTATCAAGTTCGGCAAGAATCCACCGGAACCGATTACCAGCCAGCATTAAAGGCATTGGAGCAAAAGGCCGAAAGCTTGTCCACTGCACACGCAGAATGTCCCCCAGAAGAACGGATAAGATGCAGCCCGGATGGAGCATTAGACGAATTTAGAGCTCCTCAAGTCAAGTTCTCCGTTGCTGAAGTTGTGGCATATCAGGAGGTTGCTCAAATCAATAGCTTCTTGGAAAGACAAAACTCTCAACAGGAACCACAGGCCGCACGTTAAGGGGCGATTGCCCCGATATTGCGATCGCTTCACTCAGGAGAAATTGAATGAGGAGTTTCACGCAAGCAGACCACGAAACTATTGCCCTGATCGTGGATGAGCTAATACGGCTGGGAGTTCATCTCGACTCACAGCCACCGTCTCAGCTAGTGACGAGCATTCCTGACACCGAAGGAACGCTGCATATTTCGATTTTCAATGCCGTGGAGGGTACGCCGGATGAATTATATGAGGCAGCAGAGCTGCTCAAACGGCTCTGCAATCTAGAAAGCACCACTCTAGAAGCCATTTGGAATGAGATTGCTTCATACAAAATCCAAAAGGCAGTGCCAGTCTGAAAAATATTTTGTCTTGCAGGGTAAGAGGCTATCGCCTTGTTAGAACAGAAAAAACGGTTCAACATTCAACTCAAAAGGGAAAAAATCATGTCTAGTCAAGGGTTTAACCTTTCCTCCTTCAGCGGCAATCTGGCTGCTGATGTTGAAGTTAAAAGCATCACGACTCGTAGTGGCAGCACGACCAAAGTTGCAAGCGGGGTCATTTACGTCCGTCGGCCCAGTAACCGGGAGCAAAGCTTTACAGTTGCCCTCAACATCTGGGAAGGCTCCTCTGCATGGGGAACCCTCCCCTACTTGGTAAAAGGGGCGCTGATCATTGCCAGTGGCTCCGTGGAGGATTCCCCCTACATTGCCACTGATGGCTCTCCCCGCTCTGGGATGCGAATGAACGTCAACAGTCTTACTCTCGATATCGTTCCTCGCAATGAGGATGAAGATGAGGAGCCTGTTGCCAACAAACCGAAACACTCCAGCAATGATCAAGTACCAAAGAAAGAGTACGCGGCAGTCGATTTCTAAACGTATCGGGATGGGGGGAAATACCTGTATGGCCTTAGGGTCGTACAGGTATTTTTTTTGAAGAAGCATTACCTACAAACCTTTGACGACTGCCACAAGCGACAGGGAGAAGGCTATCGCCTTGAAGAAACAGACATCTCTCTATGAGGCCGAATCTCATGTCTAAATTTCTGTCAATCCTGGCAACTGCTCTCGTTGTTCCGATGATTTTCGCTAGTGTAGTTCAAGCAGGTGGGGTTCTTGTGCCCCGAGATCAAGAGTGTCCTTCTGGAACAACGTTTCGGGGTTTAGACCCCGCAAGCGGAGGGAAACTCTGCGCTTAAGCCGTCTACTGCTCCTGTCATGCAGGGTTTCTCAACGGTGAGAAGCCCTGCTTCCTGCCCAGATCCCCACAGTGGCGTGGGTCGATGAGATAGGGAAGCTGGTCTTCCTCAAATGGAGGTTCGATGCCTCATCTGGGCGCATTAAAAAACTGCTAGGTCATAATGACCTAGCAGTTTTTTTCTTTCTCAGCAGTTCGTGCAATTGCTGAGAAGTCAAAGCAGGAAAACCAGCGTAAAGCCTGCTGCAAAAACTTTTAGCAGTTCTGGGGCTTTAAGTGGGGGAAAGAAAATAGCACCCACCCCAATCATCAACAGTCCTTGTCGGATCGCGCCGAAAGGTACTAACAACGCGCCAAGTATCGCAGAGGCAATACAGAGCGTCCAACCCAGAACAGCAAGCAAAATCTGAAGTTTTTTTTTTGCATGGGATATTCCCATAATCTGTAGCCAAAAGTATTGTAACTGATACCCCGATCTGATAAGAAAATGGGATAAGCGTCAGAACAGCAAAGCAAAAGTTTGATGTGGTCATCGTTCTTTTGACAGCAAAGTTTCGCCGTACTCACAACCAAAAAGCGGTCAGTTCTGCAAAATATTTTGAAATCCGAACCCAGGCTATCGCCTGGAGAAGTTGAGAGATTCCCGGCTACTGCCATAGCTGGGCAAGGATTGGCAGATTCTTGAGCTTCGTGCATCTCTAGCTTTGATACAGCGCCTTCGCTTCAGTTCATGTTGAGAATGATAGCCATCCAGCCCATCACCTTACACGTATAAATGGGGCCAAGCGATCGCTTCTACACTCAACTTGGAATAAAACCAACCTAATCACCTTCTCATGCTCCGCCACCACATGGGACACCCCGGCGTCGAGCATTAGAGGGTGATAGGTGCGCTCTTTGCTTTTATTGCAAAGTTCATTAAAGATTTAGAGGCTAGAAAAATTGAACAAGATCGCCTATGCAGGACTGGTTTTTTTCGGATAATACCGTCCATGATCTTATTCTCTCTAACAATCAAGGTTCTAACACGTGGACATCTATTATGTCGCTCGCTGATCTTTGTCAAGTAAGTGATTAAACTCAGCAGGTAGGTCGCCCCTACCTGCTGAGTTTAATCACTTACTTCAGCCACCCAATTATGGCAGCTAGAATATGAGCTAAGGCAGCTTTGTAGATTCTTTAAAGAACGCTCTCTCAGTTGTCCATCAGGAATACATCATCCCTAACCTGGTCAAAACCCTTAACACGGAGTCTACATCATGCAAATCACCATCGATCTCCCTGAAGAGTTAGTTCAGCACTTTAATCACGATCGCCTTGCCCGTGAGATCCTAGAAGCTCTGGTAATACAAGCCTATCAAACTGAAAAAATTACCCATGCTGAAGTGGGTCGTATTCTAGGGCTACCCTCCCGCTGGGCAGTCGATGACTTTTTGAAACAGCACAATGCTGATCTACACTACGATGAGGCTGATTTGGAACGCGATCGCACCACTCTCCAACAACTGCGGGCAAAGTCCGGTAATGGCGTTTTATGATCGTTGTTGCCGATACTTCACCGATCAATTACCTACTGCTCATTAACCAGATTGATCTACTACCCCGGCTCTTCCAGCAAATTATTATTCCTGAAATAGTTCGGGATGAAATGCTTGATCCAGACGCACCACCAGTTCTTCAACAATGGATTGCGAATCCTCCTTCCTGGCTTACTATTCAAACCGTTCCCATAATCGACACGACTCTCAGCAGCCTCGATCCTGGAGAACAAGCAGCGATTACCCTAGCTCAAACCTTACCCGCAGATTTGCTGATTATCGATGAACGATTGGGACGACGAATAGCAGAAGAGCGAGGGATTGCTATCATTGGGATGCTGGGAATTTTAGATGATGCCGCAGATCAAGGTTTAATCAACCTAGCTGAGGTACTCGCACGATTGCAACAAACAAACTTTCGTGTCTCCCGTAGTATCATTCAAACGTTGCTAAACAAACCAAAGAATTAGCAGAGCAACTGCTTTCCCAAAATAGTAGAACTTGAAAGTAACACTGCATCATCAAACGAGAGTGTTTGCATATCTACAGAAGGGGGTTTAGGGGTTCCAAGCGTTGCCCCCCTCAATTTCCTCCGCTTTGCATCGCCCATAGTGTCCTCCTTTTTTAGAACTTCCGTTTTTCTGGTGGTTCAACCCAAAGCGTACAAAAGCCAGATCGTGCGGGGGTTCCATCCACCGCGATCGCGACTCCCAAATTCGCAATCTCGTCCTGGCACGTATTGAATTTATGGCGATTCCACTCAAAAATATTTCTGGCCCGACGACCTTCAGCGCTGGTGGCCCACTTTAATAAGTCAGCCGCTTCACCGCTCAACTCGCCCTTAGCGGAAGCTGTACCCATCGGGGTAAACAAGGAGAGTGCGATCGCCAATGGCACTCCCACCCCTAAGCCAATACCTGCCCATATCAATCTCTGCCGCCAGCTCGACTCAGTGTTCAAAGGATGAGTCGTTGCGGTCGGACTCGGAGGTTTCATCTGGGATGAGTTCAAACCATTCAGAGTTGTTTGCATCGCCCCAATCGTTTCCAATAGTTGAGTGAGCTGTAGCGGATTCGGTGGTGGTTCGATGGCTTGGGCCCGAGCCTGGGCTTGGGCCCCATCGTGCGAAGATCGCTTCAACTGCACCGTTACTTGCTGCAAGCTGTCGAGTTGCAGCTTCAATTCGCTCCACAGCTTGCTGCCGCTCTCGTAGGAGCGAATTGATCGCTGCGTCTCCTGTGAGTGCAGGACGACTGCTCTCATCAGTTCCTGGTTGGACTCCAGAAGCATCCGGTTCGTGTCGATCCATGTATCTAGCTTCTCCCCAATCTTGACGGTATCCGCGCCATGAGACAGCTTAAGCTGATCGACTGCTTTCCAAAGCTTGCCGATAATCTCCTTGACTTCTGCAAGCGTTGTTTCACCCGGCATTGTTGCCCCCCTCTGTTGCAGCGGTTGCAGCAACTGTTGCTGGTTCCTTTTCTTTTTTAGTTGTGCGCTTGGCCTTGGGCTTTGCTGCATCCAAGTCTGCGATCGTTGGCGGTAAACCCAGATATTCAGCAGCCTTCTCTAGCTCTGGTCGGCATTGGTCAAGAAAGCTCTCAGCCAAAATCTGATCCCCAAACGGCAACTTCTCCATCTCGAAAAAACTCAACCCTTCTTCGTGAATCGCGTCAAAGGTCGTTGGTTCCAGCACTGGCATCTCGATCTCGATGCCTTTCTGGGCTAGAAAATCTTTTCGCACTTGGGATTCATCCCACCGCCGAAAATCAAGCGAGCCTTGCGCCCACATCAAACTCTTGACAGCAAGGAAGTCAGCTTTACCACCTCCATATTCCAGCATGGCCTTGACACTGACAATTGGGCTGAACTGGTTGTTGAGAACCGAACTGAACGTCACGCGGTAGCCCAACTTCTCAGAAATTGCAAACGCACCAAATCGATTCAACTGATCACGAGTCGCCTCGGCTGATGCTCCTGGCATATCAATCAGCACAACGTCAGGGGCTTCCTCAGCCAATACCGTAAACAATCCCTTGGCCTCTCCCACCTCAAGGAAGTCGAGCAGCCGAACAGGATGCTCACTCCCTGCATGGTGGTCGTAGAATCCTGGGTTCTCAATGTCAGCGTCAAAGCCAACGGTCTTCAGTCCAGATCGGATCAAAAAATAATACAAGCTACGAAAGTGCAGAGTCTTGCCCGTACCGCCTTTCCCACCCAGCCCGATCACTAAACGTTTTTTGCTCATTACAGGTGTTTCCTTGCAGAAAATATTTTTTACAGCGTTTTCCGGTCATAGAGATTGAACCGACTCTTCTTCTTGCTGCCAGAAGTAGAGGTTGAGGCTGGAACCTCAGAATCGGCAGGTGCGATCGCTTCAATATCCCTCAAAACCTCTTCTCTAACAGATGCAGCAGGTTGACTTGAGAGTTCGGCAACAGAAGATACAACAGGGGCTATGACTGGTTTATGGACTCTAACACCAACATCAGATTGCTCTGTTCGTCTTTTTTTTTCCAGTGATAGATATGAGCTAAGGGTTCCTGGCCTGACATCTGCAATTCCCACCTCTGCTAAGAAATCACAGACATCCTGCAAGCTATACCCTTTACCACGCATTTTTTGAATCGCATCGTACAGCTTAGCGACTACCCCCCTAAAACCAGCGGCGGCAGAACGGTCACAAGCCTTTGCTGGAGCTTCGAGCATCCGAGCTGCCACGTCATCGAGTGAAACTGGAACGGGCCTTGTCCGTGAGCGTTGTTTCGGCATACTGGCATCACAAATACGGTTCTAGCTGACGCTCAAGCATCCAAGCCTCTTCAGTGCCGAAGCACGACCCTTAAAAACCCAGATACACACCTAATACTTCCTAAAGGCAAAACGGAACTCGCTTTTAAGAACTTCTTTATTAAGCTCACAAATAAATTTAAGTTAGTTCAAAAAATATTTTATTCAGTATCCCAATCTAAACATTTGACGGGATATTGTATCCAACATTGAAATAAATATCCACATCAAGGGCTTTTGTGGGTTTAATTCGATGTTGATTAAGATAGCAAATTCAAGAATGGGGTAAACAGTTGATTCAAGATTTAACTCAAGAGTGAATTTAAGAATAAATTCACTCTTGAGTTAAATCTTGAGATTATGATTGAATTCAGTCCCCAAAATCATATTGAATTCAATGTTTAACTCAACCCTTGTATCAAGGTTTACGCAATGGCTGGGTTAATGCCAGGGTTAGCATCGTGTTCAATGACTCAATCCAGATCCAGCGTCAATGCTGAGTTATAGGTTTTTGTTCAATATTGCTCTAATATGTTGCCAACGAGTTTGCGCCATCCTGGGCGCTGGATCGGGGGTCGCAAGATGTGTAAGTTGTAGCTACAAAAACCAGAAAAATTATGGCGATTGAGATCAGAGTGCGCGTTTCCAGAGAAGAGAAAGAGGAGGCACATTCTCAAGCCAGCGAGTATGGTTTGAGCCTCAGCGACTACCTGCGAGTCCTCTTGAAATTTAAGAGGCCGGTTGCGCCCACCGTTACATGGAACACTGCGTCAATATTGGGGCAGACTTACCACAAGTTGAAGTTGATTAACGGCAGGCTCAAAAAACAACAACTTTCAGCAGACGAGATCGCGCATCTAGAGCAACTGATTTTAGAAACTCAAGCATTGACGAAAGACGTGCAACGCCAAATCCTCCAATTCGCAGAGCCGCAGCAGGATGATCGGGAAGCTCATCACGGGAACTGATGCCCACAGCACACTCAGCTATGTCATAGAGAAGGATGGCGCTGATCAGATAGCAACCAACCTGTCTGCGGAGACGCTTACGGAATTCGCCAGCGAGTTTGAACGAGTTCACCAATTGCATCCAACCGTAGCCCGCTCCGTTGTCCACTGTGCTCTCAGCCTGGAACCAGGAGAGTTTTTAGATGATGAGCAATGGGAAGATGCTACAGGCTTCTATTTGGAGCAGATGGGCTATACAGATACCCCCTTTGTCCTGGTACGTCACACCGATACAGGAGATCGAGATCATGTCCATCTCGTCACCAGCCGCATTCGCTGGGACGGCTCGGTGGTTTCTGACTCTTGGGAGAAGCTGCGTAGCCGACACGTTATTCAGGAAGTCGAAACGACCTATGGCCTCACTTCCACCGCTGCCGCCTGGTCACAGCAGCGCAAGCCACCCTCACGCAAGGAGTTAGACAAGGAAAAGGAGTATGGGTTTTCCGTCAAACAGCGGTTGCAAGCCTTGATTGATGAAACCTTACCTCACGTCATAACACTGGAGCAGTTGCGCGATCGCCTTCAGGCTCGTGGAGTTGAAAGTCAAATCCGCTGCAATAAGCAGGGTAGACCGCAGGGGATCTCATTCTCACTTGATGGAGTCGCTCTAGCAGGGAATCAGTTGGGCCGTGCTTATACACTGCCGAACTTGCTAAGCGGGATGCCAGAGCAACACACCCAACCCAATTCCACGGAGGACACGCTTCATTTAGCGGTGAAGCGATCGCTCCAAACAGTTCTCAAGCTCAGCCTGGGCCAACACCCAAAAGACTGGGAGCAATTTAGATTGTCCCTGTCCCAGTTTGGGGTATTGCCCCATTTGCAGTTTGCCAGTCGTCGGCGCGATCGCCACCAGCGGCTAAAAGGGGTGTCCTATGCAATTGGAGAATTATCGTTTAATGGCAAGGATTTAGGAGATGCCTACGCCCTGCCAGCATTGCAAGATTTAGCAGCAACATATGAACCAGCAAGCAGCCTGGTTGTGCCGCTACAGCAAGTTCCAACAAGAACTACTAATGCTATGGCAAGTTCTACGGATGCCGAAGCATCCATAGAACCACCCTCACAAAATATTTTGGCCGTGCAGCGGGACTACCTGGCACGGCAAGAGTTGTACGAACAGTTGTCAGCTCAGTTTGATGGGGATGATGTGGCGATCGCTCGGTATTTGGTAGCGCATGGAGCTGTTGAAGATATCACAGCTCTTTTTAACAGCCCTCATGTGCAGGAGCTACACGCACAGGGCAAGCGAACGGAGGAGTATTTGATAGATATCTTGGCTCAAGCTCAGCGTGAGATGAGCCAGCCCGAATACGAGTGATCAATCCAAAGCATCCAACGGCAGATCGCTTACATGAATCAAGCGATAGCAAATGACATGGCCGACCACCACTCCATCAACTGTGTGAGGGTTAGAGGTTCGCTCCAAGAAGCGACCATCGACAAGCTTGAGCAAGCCCCGAAAGACAGTCGGCTGCTTGTACTCCCCGTAAACCTGCTGCAAAAAAGCACCGACATAGGGAAGATCAATGTAACGAGCCATCCAATCAATCACCCTATGATCGTCCCCTTCAATCAACAGCCGATCGGGAATTTTCCATAAATTCTGAAAAAGTTTGTTCCAGTGGATGATCCGACCTTCTGTTGAGACCACTAGAACTGCATCAATAATACTGTCGAGAATAGTAACGAGTAACGAATCCTGCCGCTTGCAAAGGGTAACATCCGTCAGGACGCTTGGAATTTTGAGCAGGGGAGCCTGATCAACAGGCCGCGAAAACCGTTCGTGAATCCAGCGAGTATCCCCATCTGGGCTAACGATCCGATATTCCATGCTCTTGGGATACCTTTCAGGTGGCTCTAACAGCATCGTTGACACAGTTTCAGTTACGAACTCCCGGTCATCCGGGTGGAGCAGCGAATTCCACTCACTCCAGTACCGTACAGGAATCCCAAAAAACTGTTCTCGGCTGGGCTGCATTTCAGCAATTTGACGAATCCCTTCTTGCTGAAAATTGGACATTGCAAGAGCCACATTCTCCCCAAGAGCTTGAAAAGCGGGAATTTCAATACCGTCAACCATTCGAGTGACGACTTCATAGTACAACCCTTCCACACAGTAACCCGTATGGGCCATGAGTTGGCCCGATTTATTTCGGCAAAAGTACCGAAAAAAGGCTCCTTTTACAGAAATTGGAATATCTGCATCTTCTGGATAAACTGATTTTGTGAACTGATTAAACAAAGAGGGTCGAACCTGATAAAAAACCTCCATCAAGTCTGACCAGAAAAATATTTGAGAGCGATCGTGAATAAAATGTGCGACCCCAGCTAGTGCTAGTAGGTCAACAGGTGGGGGAAGAAGCATTAGACACAAACAGGCGATGAACTTAATACATCTTATCCTTGCTGTTCTAACGTTAGTGACTAAAATTCTTTTTGATTTTATACATTGGTATCTATGGCTACTAAGTTGACAGCAACTCGTAGACCCCTCGAATGTTTGGGGTCGTGATTGCTGCGCTCCGAGACGCAAAATATTTTGCCACTGGTAACAACCACTCAGGCTCCTGTGCTTGTTGAATACACTCGGCAGAAACCCGAACAAGCTCTATGAACTGAGAAGGGTGAATATCGCAATTTAAGGACAATCCATCATCCTGTTTACCCACTTCAAGAAATGATATTGGTGCATCCGTGCATAAGATTCGATACAGGTCACTTCCTATCTCCCCCTCGAAAACGACCGAAGCGCCCGCAGATTTTAGAATGCACTCGATAGAGCTAAGCGAAGCCTGAACTCGTTTTGTTAGCGAAGTTGGGACAATTATCCCTTTCGATTTAGATAAAGAAGAGGTAGGCTCCAGTTCCTGATAGTCATCATCAATATCATTCATAGCAACTTTTTCAATTGAAGCAACGTATCCGTCTCGTATGACAGCTAGCCGAACTACAGGAGATAAAATCCCATCGCAAGCCAGCTTCCAATCACCCCCTCCATCAATGGTGTAGCCTAAGGTCTGAACCACTCCAATTGAGGAACGGTATACCTTCCCCAGATCTAAAGGGACAGCCCCTAAAAACTTTTCTTGCCGACCTCCATCAACGGTACGCCGGATGTAAAGGTATCTCCCCTTTTTAAGAGATAGCTTGATTTGCCCAGGAGGGATTACGAGGCGAGACGATTGCTTTTCAATTACTTCCTCAACGCGAGCGAGCTGATTTTGATTAAGCAACGGTATTAGATGGCAAACCAAGTCATCCAACCTACCTTCGTGCACGGCAGCAGCAAGAACAGTATAAAGAGGAGATTCTTGCGTAGAAGGAGTTTGACTTGATGCGGCCATATTACAACTGTCCTACTCTCTTACTGTATATAAAATATATGATCAATCATCACGCATAAAGGTTTCGGGCAACACTTTATTCCTTGACGGAACTTTATTTCTAAGCAATGTTAGTATCCCACTTATCATTGTAGGGTTAATTCTTGGAGGCAGCTACTGTCTACAGACTTATCTTACTAGATAAAACAGGACATGATGTATAATCCGAGTGATTACCCCATAAATACTGCTGGGGGTAAAAAATGCAAAAAGGAAAGAAGTATGGCTCAACACACTCAAAAAAACTCAAGGCTCGGTGGGAAAACACCGAGCCTTGAACCTAACAGTACATCACTATTAGCTCGAAGCAAACAAGGGAAGTAGCTGCTTCAATTTGAAGAAATCTCTCTAGGGCCGAATCCAGAAAGCTTTCTTTGAATGATTATAAGAGGGGGCGTTGGAAAACGCAATCCCTAGTTTTTGGTGCGCTGCTTCTCCTAAATGTAAGGAGAAACCTATGTTGCGACATAAGCAAACACTGCCGCTAGGGATGAGAACCCCAACAGCACTGCCTCTTTCACCCCCAAAAAGCACTCCTTCGGTCGTGGGCCTCGATCATCCCACAGGACTTTGGTATGGTCACACGCTCATCTAAGGACGACGAGTGGACGTGACGAGTTTCGAAGAACCGTACTAAGTCGCTCTGTATTTCTGAGTCTTAATTCAACAAGGAATCGCGCTGTATTCAGCGACGGTTACTCTGTTCATGTCTGGAACCCACCGCTGTTGTGGGTTAGTTTTCGATGCAAACTTTAGCATTTGAGCCGCCTGAACCCGGCCAGTTTTCCAACCCCTCAAATCCATTACTTCTGGAAACATTTTTGATAATTAACCTCGAAGAGTTCCCAGAACTAACATGGCTTTCTGCTTACCTCACTCATCTCCGCTCTTTGCAAAGCGAGTGCGATCGCATCACTCATGCTATTCAGTCCATTGCAGCAATGGGCGATATTCATCGCGGCGGCTGGATTGAAGCCTATACCAAAACTAAAAAAGGAAAGGAGTACACCTACTATCAATTGCGCTGGTTAGCTGGAGAGCGTAAGCAATCAGGTCAGCCCAAAGTCAAGACCAAACATCTTTCCCGACATGCCGTTGCAGAAGCACAGACCGCAATTGCACGGGGAGAACAGGTAAAAGCACTTGAAAAGGAACGACAGCAGGTAGAAGCAGAAATTGAGCGAATCAAGTATCTGGTTCGGGGAACAAGCAGACGACTACAACAAGTAATTTCCCAGAACTTCAACTTACAGGAGGGCAAGGAGGGCAAGGAGGGGAACCACGATGACCAGTAAAACCCTCGAAACCAACTCTATTCCAATCCCGCCCCATTTGGCAGGGCTGCTTAAGCAAGCTCTGGGCAGAACAGGCACAGGTTTTGACGAAGGAGCCTTCCTGCAACAACTACATTACTGGACATCAAACTCAGCGACTAAAGGTTGGATTGTAGATGGTGTGAAATGGATTTATAACTCGCTCAAATCGTGGCAGCAGCAATTTCCCTGGATGAGCGAATACGGGCTAAGAAAAGCGATCGCCAACTTAAAAAGGTTAGGACTGATCCAAACGGCTCAACATTGGATCACTAATTATAAACGAGTCATGTTCTATCGAATTGATTACGAACGGTTGAAAACATTTACTGGAAACATGTGCAGTAGCATCACAACTCCATGTGTGAACAGTGATCAACTCGATGTGCAAACTGATCGCACAACCAATACAGACATTACCTCTTATACTTCTCTTTCAGAACAACAAACGGTTGCTATTTCAACAGTGGATAAGGTTTTTGAGGAAGGAAATTCTTTGAAAGTACAGGGCGACAACCAGGCACCTGAACGAAAAGAGATCCCTGAAGGAACCACAATTACCCCAGCAAGTTCTGGGAACAGTTTTTTAATTCAAGATGTAAAGTTCCCAGGACTCATCGACGCAGTGGCGGAAGCAATTGCGCATCCAGCAGGCTCAGCTTTGCCAGTTGCTCTAAAGCGGGCAATTGCACAGTTCCCCAACCGAGTAAAATCTGCGATCGCCTATTTGAAACAGCGACAGCGACAGCACCATATTAAAAACCCCGTTGGGTACCTCCACCAGGCGATCGTGAAAGGCTGGAATTTGCAGGTTGAGAGTAGCTCGGTTCTACCCAAGGGATTCAATGAGTGGTTTGATCAAATGAAGCATCATGGGTTAGTTGTGGCAGCAACGACGATCGACGGAATCCATCACACTCTTCACGCTGAACAAGGTTGGTTACCTACAACACAACTCATGGAGGCGTTCGCACCCCTAAGCAATTCACCACCTCAAACTGTAGGATCGGACTGAAAGCCTTATCAGAGCATCTTACAAACGATTTAATTAACCAAATTCCTGAAGACGGGTGGGGGAGAAGGGTCATTCAATACAATCAGCAAAGTCAGGAGTATAAAGCCGATGAGTAGCGACTTATCAAAGCTCGGCTACGAAGAGTTTCTAGGTGTACTAAAGGAGCGAATTCGCAATGCCCAAGTTAGGGCAGCTCTAGCAGTAAACCGGGAACTAATCCTCCTATACTGGCAAATCGGGCAAGAGATTTTGCAACGGCAGCGGCATCAAGGATGGGGAGCCAAAGTCATTAATCGGTTAGCGACTGACCTTCGTCAAGCATTTCCAGATATTAAAGGGTTTTCTGTCCGTAACCTGCTTTATATGAGAGCGCTTGCAGAAGCTTATCCCGACGAGCAAATTGTGCAACAACCTGTTGCACTAATCCCTTGGGGGCACAATATCCGAATTTTGGATGCTGTGAAAACCCCAGAAGAACGGATGTGGTACATCCAGCAAACTATTCAGTTTGGCTGGAGTCGTAATATTTTAATCCATCAAATAGATAGCCAACTCTACCGTCGCCAAGGCAGTGCAATCACTAACTTCAGCCGGGTCCTTCCTGATCCTCAGTCTGAACTGGCACAGCAAGTCATTAAAAACCCGTATTCATTTGACTTTCTAAGTTTGGGCAAAGAAGCTTTAGAGCGAGAACTGGAAACGACCTTAATTCAGCACATTCGGGAGTTCTTGCTGGAGTTGGGGGTTGGCTTCTCCTTTGTTGGCAGCCAGTACCCATTAGTGGTGGACGGCAGGGAATACAGAATTGATTTGTTGTTCTACCACTTCCGCCTGCATTGCTTTGTAGTGATTGACCTGAAAGTCGTTGAATTTGAACCAGAATTTTCTGGAAAAATGAATTTTTATGTCTCAGCGGTAGACGATCTATTACGGGGCGAAGACGATAAACCAACGATTGGGATTATCCTGTGCCGCACAAAGAGTAAGACCGTCGCTGGAGTATGCCCTGTGAGACGTTCACAAGCCGATCGGTATCTCTACGTATCACATGGGTACTCCTCTGCCTGAAGAGTTCCAAACAAGCCTACCAGCAATTGAAGCCCTCGAAGAAGAAATCGAGGCGATCGCTGCCGAAGTCGAGCAATCGCTGGCATCTCAGGAGGGCGAACAGCTTTCCCTATTTGCCGATCCCGCAACCCTAGATAAAAAGTAAAGCGGTTGTTGTATATCAAATATAAAGGTCACCAAGCTTTCCCAAAGATTGCTGTAAGATGACAGACACAGCAAGCAGCTAAGGCGATGACTCTCGATAACCCAATGGCAGTCGATAGACAAACCCTCCTTGCTTCCATTCCTGAGGAATGGGAGGCTAAGTTTAAGGAGGAATTTTCGCAATCGCCTATCTTAAAGCTGGTTGCCATTCAAATTTCTCAACATATTGCTGAGGTCTATCGCCAACGGATTGAGCTTGCTTTAAATTCAGGAGAGACCGAGCAGCGCAAGATCCAGTCCCCTTACCTTGATGTTAAGAAGAGTAAAGACGGAAAGCATGTCGTTTCACTGACCCGAACTAGCGAGGCCCCTCGCAAGTCCGCCGCCGCCGAGGATCAGGTTGAACATTAGTTCCGTGCGTTGAACTTCTGGGAGTCCTCGGCTTCCTATATGTGGTTTGACCTGACCAAAATGGCATTCGCCGAAATGGAAAAGGATCTGGGGCAGGAGAAATTAGAGCAGCTGGATGCTCAATCTCGCCTAGAAACCCTATATCGCTACATTTTTGATGAAGCCTCAGATTCCCTCAAGTCGAACTTCTCCTCAATTCTGCAAGTTTACATCGACCAAGCAGTTCAACTGATCCTCAATAAATATGATCTGCCCAGTAAAAACCTTCAAGAGCTAGAGTGGCTATCTGGCTTAGGGCAACAAAAAGCTGTTCCGAAGGCTCCGGTCACCAGCCCAGTCTTGTTTGCCAACGGAGTCAGCAGTAATTTCGCGACTTGTAAGCTGCTCTGGGAGAGCGTCAATATTCTGACCCAGCGTAGCGATCTGCAATGGCAGCCAGACGAAGAAGGCAAGCTAACTTACACCAGCACGCTTAAAGATGGCAGAGGGCGGCTAATCTTCTGGGTTACCGATAGCCCAGAGGAACAGTACCCCGAAGCCTTAGCAGGAGAAGCGGCTCTAGCTGTGATCGAAACATTCGACATCAGAGCCGCCTGCATGCATTTAATCTATGCGGCTCACGTCACAACCCTCGATCGCCCTTGGGAAGAGGAGTTTGTCATTGATGATGCTCAGATTTCGTCCTATCTCGGGTTAGATAAGCGCAAAGACTTGACAAAAGAGCAGCGGCTCAAGCTGATTGAGCGGATTTCTGAACAACCCGCTCAGATCCTTACCTTCCTACATTGGCCACAGCAGGGCAATATTGAAAGCTTCTATGTGGAAAAAAGTCGGTTGTGGGAGGTGGCAATCGGCTACCACGGACAGCGGGATCTCTTTGGTGACATTAAGTGCACGGGGCTAACCATTCGCTGTCGAGCCGGGATGTGGGCAAAATATTTTCTCAACAAACGGGGATCACGAGGAGGGCAACGCTTTTTATCAATACGGAGTCCTCTCAAAAACCCTCCTACAAACCATTACCCGTGTCTGGCAACACAGTGAAGGCGCAGCACGAATGCTGGCGTGGCTATCGTTTCGGATGCGGGTCAGCACAAATCAAGTCATGCTTACCTCAACTTTAATGGAAGTTGCCTACGGCAGCGAGAAAGTGATTGCAGCACAGCGCGATCGCGACTTGCGAAGTGTCTTGGCGAATACCTGGGATCGCGATCTGCTGGTACTTCATGAGGCCGGGCTCACGATTGAATTTGACCCCACAACCTACCCAACTGAAATTCAGCCCGATTGGAAAGAAGGGGGACGCGGAGAGAAAAAACGACCTAAAGGATTTTGGGAGCAGCTTCGCAACAGCCGTCTATATATTCATCCGCCTCAAGAGATCGCCGATGGCATCGCTAAACTACAGCGCAGGAAGCGAACCATCGACGTAGCCAGCCAGCCTGTTTCCCCCAAGCCAGTCAAAGCAGGTACAGCGCTCACTGGAGAGCAAATCAAGGCCGCCAGAGAAGATAAAGGCTGGAGTCAAGAGGAGCTTGGGAAAAAATTGGGCCGAACTAAAATGTGGATTAGCCTGAATGAACGGGGGAAGCGGAGCATCAAACCCGAGGATGCGTCTCAATTAAGAACCCTTTTAGAATTGAACGCCTAAGAGTTTTGCGCTTAAGGCCAGTAAACAGTAAACAGTAAACAAGCCAGCAGTAAACAGTAAACAAGCTGCTATTTTTTGTTTACTTGAACATCACCTAAAGCCTTCAAATGCTTACTGAACAAGCATTTGATACTGTAAACAGATTCCCGGACTGGGGGGACAATAGCCCGGACCCTGGGGGTAAACATAGCCCGGACCTAAGGGTAAACAGTCCGAACCTTGGGGGTGAAAAACCCGGACCCTGGGGACGAAAAACCCGGACCCTGGGGACGAAAAAAGATTTAAAACCCTGAAATCGCTTGTCCAGCAAGGCTTTCAAAAATGGTAAACAAAGCTAATTATTTAAATGATCTTGATCGAGCGTAAACACTATGAGCGTTTGTACTGGATATGTAGAATGGCACGAGTTTACAACCATGCTGAACTACAGATAAGGAGTGTCACTAAGTGCAAAGCCCCGTCCAATTGGCAGTTGGACAGGGCTTAAGACTTTTACCAATTAAGCAATCACGGATAACAACCATCACAAGCGTCGAGAAAGGGAGCTTGTGAATTAGCTATGTAGCCGTAGCAATGTCATGTCTCATAGAGGCATAATCTTGCCATTGTCATTTTATGGGAAGTTTTGTGCTGGTGACAAGCCAGTCGCAAAAGTCCTTTGCTGCTGCATGGCGATTTTTTGCTCGATTCTTTAAAGCAAAGGACGCTGAGTTATGCCCAAAGTTAATCGGCAAGGTGAAATATCACTTCACTTTTTACGCTTGCCAGCTTCTTCTCAAAGTGCCAAGCGAGCCATTCAGGGAGGGGGAGTATGACTCGCTTGGCCTCTCCTCTCATTTCCTCAAGCCAGCAACTTGATTTCACTCAGAACATTGAGCACGAGTTTATTAAGGGCAGTAGAATCGCCCTCGCTCTCTATCAAACGGCGACCCGTGTCGTTAGCGATACTGAACCTCTGCCTGGTGGTGATGTTGCCTATCCGATTCATGAAGCTTTAAATTGGAAGGTGACTCGCTTCGGCTATCAAGCACGCACCAACCTGTATGCCATCTTGCTGGTTAACGAAGATGGTTTTTGCTGGCAAGCAAAGCTGAGCCATCCTCGGCAAGATGCCAGGAAAGGCAAGATTCAAAAGTATGAAACTCCTGTTGGGAATGGTGCTCGTGCCTATTTACCAGTAATTCCACCTGAAATTCGACAGCTCATCAGTCGTCGATATTGTGTTGATATTCCCCTCAGTGGCTCTTTTTGGGATTGGCTAGAGGCCCATCCTGAAATTCCAATGGTGCCCACTGAAGGGGGTAAGAAGGCATTGGCATTGCTTAGCCAGGGTTTTGTTCCTCTTGCTCTCTATGGGGTCAATGGTGGCTATCAAAAATTATTGGACGGCACTCGACGGCTGATTCCTGATGTAGATCGATTTGCTGCGGACAGTCGGCAGTTTGTCTTAGCATTTGACCAAGATGAGAAAGAGTCAACCCGGCGGAGAGTCTCTGTTGCTCTGTATCGTTTTGGTAGTTTGCTGCAACAAGCGGGTTGTCCAGTCAGTGTCGCAACGTGGAAAGCCGCTCAGGGTAAAGGGGTTGATGACCTAATCGTGCAAGGTGGAGCTGGGGTTTGGGAGCAGGCTTATACTCAGGCACTTTCCCTACAACATTGGATGATTTGGCAGCGACTGGAGTATCGCTTAACCTATCCGGCTGCTGTTAAGGTCATTACTACTGACCTTTCTACACTCATTCTCGAGGACATTCCAAACAGTGGAATTATTGCAATCGAGAGTGCGAAGGGAACCGGAAAAACGAAGCAAATTCATGCCTTGGTAAAGGGAGCTGAAAAGGTGATCGCAGGGGGGCATCGGATTGCTCTGATGCGAAATTTATCCTCTCGGTTGGGGTTAGATTATAAAGGCGACCTGGATAAGGTCAATGGAGAATTTATCAGTGGCGCGGGCTATACCCTGCGGGTTGGCTTATGCGTAGACTCTCTACTCAGTATTGAACCCAGCAGGTTTAGTGGCTGTGATCTGATTTTGGACGAAGTCGTCCAGGTCATTCGACATCTGCTGACCAGTTCCACCTGTGCCCGTGATGGTAAACGCCCAGCCCTTCTATCCCGTCTGCGGGAACTGATCCAAGTTGCTCGTCGCATCATTGTCGCTGATGCAGACCTTGATAATGCCACTTTGCATTATCTAAAAGAGCTACGGGGGGATGTTGCCCCTATTTTTTTGATTCGTAATGCCTACCGCTCGGAAGGCTATCCGGTGCGGTTCATTCAGTCTCTAGATCGCTCGGTCATTACTGGGGAACTCCTTGCAGACCTTGAAAAGTTACCTGTTGGTCAGGTAGTTTTTGTCGCAACGGATAGCAAGGGAGCCAGTAAAGCGATCGCCCGACTTGTGGCAAAGGCAGCACCCGAAAAGCGAGTGCTACTGATTAATTCCGAAACCAGTGGAGGCGAATGCGAACGAGAGTTCATTCAAGCGCCCGATCCGGTTCTGCAGCGAGGCGAGTACGACATCATTATCTGTTCGCCCTCAGTCGCAACAGGAGTCAGTATTGAAGCTCAAGGCATCATTCAAAAAGTCTATGGCATTTTTACAGGGACCTCCAGCACTGATGCTGGTATGGCACAAGCCCTAGGTAGAGTTCGAGAATCTGTAGACCGTGTTGTTTGGTGTGCCCAACGAGGCAGCAATTTTTCAAAGGTAAGTCGTTCTACACATGCTTTAGAGCTAAAAGATCATCTTCAGCAACGAGCAACCGCCACAATTCGACTCATTCGCTCCAGTTTGAAAGAAGATGTCACTAGAGAAATCAACCGCTATGACTGGCAGAGTGACCCTCACATGAATCTGTTTTGCCGCATTACCGCTGAACAAAATTTTGCAATGCTCAACTTGCGAGATGCACTGCTGGTTCGGCTTCAGTTTGAGGGGAATTCAGTCACCGTTGAAAACCGGGAGAGCAACCCTGCAATACGAGATCTCCTGCTGACTGCCAGACAAGAACAGCAGGAAGTAGATGCACAAGCCATTTTAAGTGCAGAGGATTTAATGTATAGCGAACTCCTCATGCTGGAGCAAAAAGAGGGCTTAGGCCGAGAAGAATCATTAGCAGTCGCTAAGTTTTACTTAAAAGACTTCTATTGCCTAGACAGCCTCACCTTAGAGGATGTGCTATGGGATAACGAAGGCAGAAGGCGTGGGGAGTTACTAAATCTAGAAGTGCAACTATTTCCGGGGGTGGCAGTTGATCGCACCGCGAGAGCTTTAGAAAAACAGGCAACTTGGAATCAAGGATATTGCCCTTGGGACATCTCTGGCTCAGAACTCCGGCGCTGGCTTCGCTCAAAAATTGGTTTAGATGAATTGATCGCCAAACTTCGAAATGGATGGCAATGGTGTAAGTACGAACTGAAACCCTATGCAGATCGGGCTCGGGAACTGGCTCTACAAATTAAAGTTGCTCTGCATTACAGCATTACCGATGTCATGAGCGACACACAGATCGTTCACCAGCTATTGTCTCAGTTAGGAATCAAACTAACGATGAGATGGTCACGCTCTCACCCTGGATATGAGGGGGAGAAATTGAGAGTCTACAGCTTAGACGCAGCACACTGGAAGCGCATGTGGCCAATTTTGCAACGGAGGCAGGCCAAACGGGAGGCATTACAGCGTCAGCGCTTTGAGATAGAGCATGGGGCTGGATCACCCGCCGCTTTTGAGATCGATTCTTATACGGGTGATCCAACGCCACCTTCTCCTACTGACTTAGATCCGTGGTCAACACCAGGAGTCGTTCAAGATGTGATGGGTTGGATAAAAGCCTCTGGGTATAATCCTGCCGTGATTGCTGAAATTGAAAAAATGATTCCTGGTACTGTTTTCCAAAAGTTGAAGCTAATTCCTAAGGCCTCAAATTTATAATTTCAGCAGCAACTTGCTGCTGAAATTGTTTCTGATGGCACAACAGTTCTACGCGATCGCCTTGTAGCCCAACCTGACAGTCGTCAAAGGTAACAGAATCGGGGTCAAGGAAATGAGCGATCGCAAGCTCAACCACAAATTCTGGTGGCATCTCTTGCTCAACAGCATAATCCTTGATTTCGCGCTGGAGTGAGTTTGGAAGGTCATCCAGGATATTGCCAGCTTCAGAAGGATTTTGCTTGGTATCCAGAGGAATATACTCTAGCTCTATAAAATGAGCGATCGCCTCTTTTACCAGAAGTGGCGGGTATTCGGATTTAAGCGATCGAATTGCTCAAGTCAGTCATCCATCCTACGCTGATTCTGTGGGGCAAAGCGGATGATGTGTTAGGAACCGCTGATGCAACTCGGCGGCAGAGAGCGATCGCAGACAGTCAACTCATTTGAATTGAGGCAGTGGGACATGTACCCCACTTCGATTAACCCCAAGTCGTTGCAAACCACCTGCTATCCTTCATGCAACACGTTGAACATTAATCGCTGGAACGATACCTACCAATAAACGTTAACTCAATCTAGGCAGTGGATCGAATTCTTACCCAGTAATTGTCGGCTCGTCCCTGGTCATGAGAATGATCTCCGCGCCCAATGGCTTTAAACTTTGTTCAGCAAAGCACTGAAGGAGAAAAACAATGCCTCATATCAGCATCAAGCTTTATCCCGGCAGGTCGGAACAGCAGAAGGTTCGGTTTGTCGAGCAAATTGTGAAAGATGCTATGTCCATTCTCGAAAGCAGCGAAGACTCGATTTCGGTTGCCATCGAAGGAATTAACCCAGAGGATTGGGTCGAGACAGTCTATCAACCAGAAATCTTGAACAACCCAGAGAATCTCTACAAAAAACCAGGCTATAACCCACTGGAATAGCAATAGACGGCTTCGACTTCTAATTCAAGATGAACAGCTATAGTGCGACACGCCACCCGTGTTGAAAAGCGCCTTAGGTCTTAGACGATAGTATTTATCTTCTACGTCTTGGGATTGCTCATCATAGGGATAGCTAAGGACTTCTTGCAACTCTTTAACTAACGTATAGTCACCCTGCATGGCGTGTTGGTAGGCAGGGACAATCAACCACTCTCGCCATGTGTATTTTGGGTTCGTCTGTTTCATCTTTGTTGATATCTCAGCCAAATTGCCGTCGTTGATGACGAGGTCGTGCCAGCTTTTTAGCCAAGATTGCCATTGCTCGTCAACTTGTGGAGAGGTTTTAACGTAGAAGCTTTTTTTCAATGCTGAGATATCATCTGGGATATGAGATAACTCGCGGAAGAAAATGGTGTAATCGACCTCTGAGTCAGTCATCAACTGCATTAATTGGTCAAATAGCTTTGGGTGATATTCAGTCAAGCCAAGTTTGTCCGCCCACATTTTTTGGATTTGTGTTTGCATAGCTTCTGAAAAGCCGCGACCTACCTGGTCGAACTGTTCTAACGCTTCAGCATCTTCTGTCAGTAGCAGTCTCACAGCTTTCCAGAACATGTAATAATTTGCTTTTGCTGCGATGGGCTGATTGAAGAATGAAAAGTGCTCACCGCCACCCGTCCAGGGTTGAAACCAGGGGTCAAATTTTTCACAAAATCCAAAGGGTCCATAGTCCAGGGTAAAGCCTCCAGCCGCGCAGTTGTCACTGTTAAAATTACCCTGGCAATAACCAACCCGTAGCCAATTCGCCACCAGTGCAGTGAGACGCTGGCGAAATAGCTTAGCCAACTCAACTAACTGATCGGCAAAACCAAGGCTTTGATCAATGTCGCTTTTGTACTCTCGCTCAATTAAGTGCGACACGATCATACGCAACTCTTCTAATGCTTTTGGATGAGCATGGCTGCGAGTGCGGCGGGCAAATAACTCTAGCTGACCCACGCGCAAAAAGGAGGGTGCAACGCGAGTTGAAATGGCTACAGGATTGGCCACCAAAACATCAGGGTCAATCGAGTCGGAGTCTTGAGAATACCAGGGTCGGGTAACAGTCTCAGATTTAGACACATACAGTGTCAAAGAGCGCGATGTTGGCACACCTAACGCCTGCATATAGTCTTGCGCTAGAAACTCGCGCACACTTGACCGGAGGACAGCACGCCCGTCGCCACCCCGGCAATAAGGCGTTGGGCCACCCCCTTTCAATTGCATTTCCCAGCGCTGTCCATTGATGATTCCTTCAAATACAGATATCGCTCGACCATCGCCATAACCATTACCCGTACCAAATGGACAATTTTGGGTATACTCGGTGCCATAAATCGACAGGGCATACCCCGTCGCCCAGCCCACCTGACGCATCGGCCCATGGGCCGCAGAGAGATCACCAGAAAATACACGGCGAAATTTTTCATTCAGCGCCAGCTCATCGCTCAACCTAAGTTCCTTAAAAAAAGTGCGGCTATGAGCGATATATTCTGGATCTGCAAGCGGCGTCGGTGTCACAGGTACGAAATGACCAGAAAAAACCTGGCGAGCCCGGTGATCATCCCCATCGACCGTGGCATCAGGATCGGCATTTAAGGTATCCATCAGAGAATAATCTGCCAATTGCACAAACTCATCGAAGGTCGTTACGCAAGGTTCAGCAGAGGGTTTAGATGGATATGACATTGTTGCTAGCGCCGATACTGTCGGGAAGGATTCATGTTTAATTGAGGACTTTGCAGAGGCTAACACATAAAATGTGAAGCTTTCCAGCCTAAACCGACTTATTAGTGGGGGTGATTGAGGCAGACCACCTTAAATTCTTTGGGTACCACCGGAGGAATCTGCTCATCTAAGCTTCAGCGCTACAAATAACCGAGTAGCTGCCTACCCAGCAAACAGTCAATGCTTTCATTTCGGTTGCCGCAAAACTTATCCAGCAAAGCTTTGATTCCTATACGATAAATTTTTCACGGTATCTCGGCTCAATGCCTGTTACTGGAAGCACTATTTAGTGATCGCCATACTGAGAGCTATAATCTCTCCGTTTGTTGTTAACCCTAACAGCATCTCTTGCTGTGGTTGAATCCGCTGCCCTGTAATAGCACATTGCTCTTCTTGTTGAGAGACTGCCCTAAACGTCGCCCGAATATGCGACATGGATAACAGTGGAGGATGAGAGGGCGATCGCCTATCCTCGGCTGAATACGGTCGTACCTCATCCGCCCTCATCTGTTGCTCTACAAACTGCCAAAGTACTTCTCGAATCAGGGTTTGATAGCCCTGTTCCCCAGAAATCTGCCGCAATCGCTCTTTCAATTCGGGTTCCAGTCGGATACTCGTCACCTGCATTTCCGAAGTGTTACCCCGCTTGCGTGTATCCATAACCGAACATCCTAAATTTCAATCAAGGGTGGACAATCCGATACTACAAGTGTAGTATGTAGACATCCAGAATTGTAATACAAATACTACAGCCTTCTATGATACGCATCCTCGCCACCTTAAGCAGCGCCATGCAGTGCCGACCTCAACACGGTCTAGGCAGAGCATCGGCGCTGTTTGCGTTTGAGGAAACGTATTGGTTTAACGGCGGTAAATCCGTCAGCGAAGGCATGGATAGCACAACTCCTTCGGAACGCTTCGCGAACGCCGGACGACTCAATCCGGATCAGCTCACTAGCAGCGGGAGGTGCAGGACCATCCTGACACCGACATAGGGAAAGCCATATCCACTTCCCCAACCCCCGCTCCTGGTGATCAGAGGCGGGGGTTATTTTTTTGAGGAGTACACTCATGCAAACTCAGCAGCGACAGAAAATTCCAATACTCCAGAACCAGGTGGTGGTGTTCTCTAAGAACTACTTGCCCCTGGCGCGGATCAACATTAAGCGGGCGTTGGCGTAGCCTCTCGGAACGAGAATCGTGCTTCTGGTTACCGGACAGGCCGAGACTCTGGAGTTCAGTAGCACCCAGCACTGGGAAGTCCGCTCTCCCAGTGTCGTACTACAGATTCCCGACCACATTCGGTTAACCAGTGGTAATCCAGAGCGGCACTGGAAACTTCCTCCCGTCAATCGGCGGGAAGTTTTTCGCCGCGACAACCACACCTGTCAATACTGTGGCAGCACCAAGCACCTGACGCTGGATCACGTGATTCCCCGCTCGAAGGGCGGAACCCATACCTGGGACAACGTGGTAGCAGCCTGCGAGAAGTGCAATTCCAGTAAGGGCGATCGCCTCCTGCATGAAACCGGGATGGTACTCCAAACCAAACCCAAAGCACCGATGCATCCTGCGTTAGCGAAGCTCTCCGAAGGAATCGCCTTTGCCGAGCAGTTTTGGAAAGAACAGCACCCTGTTGACCCCTGATCTCAAGCCTGGAAAGGAGGCATGACCAATGTTAAAGCTGAATTACACCGACGTTGGGCTTTACATGGAGCGAATCATGACCAACCCCGAACTATTGATTGCCCAGCGAGTCCTCCTGGCCATGCGGTTAGGGCAAATGCTCCATGTTGAACCCGGTCGTGCTTCCTTTCTATTACCGGCTGATATTCCTGAACTTGAAGAGTTGGAAGCGGCATTGCAACGGGAGTACAACCCCAACTCAACGATCTTATTGGTTGATGATGCTTCGGTAGAAGTCAACCTGAGTGGTTGCTGGATGGCTGAAAGCAAGGAAGCTCAGGAGGGGATGTTTTTGGCTTTGATGAGCGATTCTCTTTCAGAGACACTTCGTGAACGAATTGAGCGTTTCATTTACAAGCTGTGGCAGATGAGCGAAGCTCACATTTCCTCTCCAGCTTAGGGGCAAATCAAGTGGGAGAGAGCGATACAAAGATCTTCTGATAGTCGTTCTCTCCCGTCTCAAAAAAGTTGTAGTACCCCCTTGACGGCTTGTAGTATATTGTATTATGCTTGTAGTATGAGATGAGACACGGAGGAGCGAATCCAATGAACACTCACTCCCACACTAAAAACAATGGTCTCTTGAAGTTCTTAGAGTTCTTAACCACTCATGTTTCTGGCATTTCCACGCCACTTCAAGATGGCTCATCAAATCAGGGAAATTTATCTTTCATTCAGTGCAAACAAAAGCGACAGAACATCGGGCAAATCTATTACCTGGAACGACGTTGCTTCCTCTAATTCCTGCTGATTTATCAGCCAGCCTGAACCTTGAAAACTTCATAAATGCCACCTTTGGGGGTGTAGCTTAGTGGCTCAAAGCAGTCGCCTGTCGAGCGAAAGATCGTGGGTTCAAATCCCATCATCCCCGTACAGCCTTTAACTGGTTGATAGTTAGTGCGAAGCACTAACCATTAACTGAAGAAGCCGTACAGCCTTGTGGACGAATAGAAAAGTCGTTCTGGTTCTCAGCCAGAAAGAAGCGGGTGCAACTCCCGTCAAGGCTCCCAATGAGGGTGTAACTCAGATGGACAGAGTGCTTGTTTCCGAGACAAGTGGTCACAGGTTCGATCCCTGTCATCCTCGTTGCTGTGCCCTGATGTCAGAAGCCTACATACAGTAGAACGATCGTTTGAAACACGATAGGTTGCTGGTGCAATTCCAGTCCTCGCCTCCAATCCTGGCGAGGTAGTTCAATCCAAAACAGCTTCTTCAACTTGCACAGCAAATTGATCTCCAGGTCGCCAAGTGGGAAGGCGTTGGTCTGCAAAACCAACTAGCGAGAGTTCGATTCTCTCCCTGGAGTCCAACTATTGCAGCGTAGCTTAATGGTAAAGCCCCAAGCTCATAACTTGGTCATTGCGAGTTCAAGTCTCGCCGCTGCGACCAATGCACAGATGGTGTAATGGCAGCACAAAGGTCTCCAAAACCTTTTGTCCGGGTTCAAATCCTGGTCTGTGCGTTCTACGGTGTGCCCTCATCCGAGAAGCCTACATACTGGTCACTCGCCTAATCAGCGAAGTAGGTTCGACTCCTACAGCCTCCGCCAACTTGGAGGCTGAAAAACAGCTTCTCAAACTTGCACGCTGTAGAAATCTCAAAGTTTGGTGCCGTAGGCAAATTGGTAAAGCCACAGGACTTTCAATCTTGTGTTTGCGGGTTCAACTCCCGTCGGCACTGCCAAATCTTGCTCAAACATGAGCAGCAAAAACAAACATGGGTCGGCTCGCCTATCAGCGTGGGCAACTGTCTGTAAAACAGCCGCTTCTTGCGTTGCAGGTGCGACTCCTGCCCGACCTACCAATCTATGGAGAGTAAACCAATTAGGAAATTGGCGCTGTTTGCTAAACAGATGGATGAACAATTGTGGTTCGAGTCCACTGCTCTCCGCCTTGTGAGGACGTGGTGTAACTGAACAACATCTCAGATTACGAACCTGAAGAGTGGGGGTTTGAGTCCCTCCGTCCTCGCCAAACATGGAGGTTGTCCGGCACGGACGAGGAAAGCGTTTTGAAAACGCCTGCGGGTGAAATACACCGTCAAGAGTTCGATTCTCTTAGCCTCCGCCAAAATTTGAACTGTTTGGGAAGTTGGTGAAGCTGGTGCTCACGTGCCGCTGAAGACGGCGAGAAGGCAGTTCGTTCGCGAAGCGTCTCCTTCAGAGAATCCTGTCACTTCCCACTCAATGAATTATTTAATAGCTGCGTGAAACGCAGCTATTAAATAAGACCGTTGCCCTATAGCTCAATGGCAGAGCGAGCGGCTGTTAACCGCTAGGTTGCAGGTTCAAGTCCTGCTGGGGCAGCCATTTATTGCAGGATGGACGATTGGAAAGTCGCTGTGACTCTGAATCAGAGAGAGGTTGGTTCGACCCCAACTCCTGCATCCATTTCAATGCCCTGTGGTGAAATTGGCATCCATGTCGCTCTTTGAAAGCGAAGTTCCAGGTTCAAACCCTGGCGGGGCAGTTGGGAGGTAAACAGTCGCCTGGGTCATTCCCCTGTATTCCTCCCATTCCTAAAAAGCAAAGCTTTATGTTTTGTGCGCACTGCACACAAAACATAGGTCACACTCCTGTAGCCCAATCGGAAGAGGCGGCTGTCTCAAAAATAGTCACGTGTGGGTTCGATTCCCACCAGGAGTACCAATTATGCTGCTGTAGCCCAACGGTCAGAGGTGCTGGTCTTAGCAACCAGAGGTTGGGGGTTTCTCCGAAGGAGACGCTGTGCGAACGACTCCCACCAGCAGTACCAAGTATCGGGATGTAATTCAGTGGTCAGAAGCCTTGGTTTGGGACCAAGGAGTCGTGGGTTCAAATCCTACCATCCCGACCAATGAGTATTGTGTGCTGTGAGAACACCATTCTCACAGCACACAAAAAGAAAGTTTGCCCTTGTGACGGAACTGGAATACGTGCTGGCTTCAGAGACCAGATTTTGTGGGTTTCTCCGAAGGAGACGCTGTGCGAACGACTCCCACCAAGGGTACTGATGCTCCTGTGGCGGAAGGGAAGACGCTCTAGACCGAGGATCTAGATTTTGTGGGTTCGATTCCCACCGGGAGTACCAAGCACCGAAGGCGGAAGTGGTGGACGCGCACGCCCGATAAGCGTGTTATTAGCAGGTTCGACTCCTGCTCGGTGTACCAAAATGAATAATTTTTTGTGTGAGCTTTGCTCACACAAAAAATTAACTTAATTCGGGTCGTTGGCAGAGCGGATATGCAGCCGCCTTTTAAGCGGAGAGATCCAGGTTCAACCCCTGGGCGACCCACCAAATTCAATCTTTGGTCAGCAGTGAAAAAATGGGCGTTTGGCAGAACGGTTATGCATCTCCCTCTTAAGGAGACTGACGTAGGTTCAACTCCTACAGCGCCCACCAAAGATGCCCCTGTGACGCAATTGGCAGACGTGTCTGGCTTAAACCCGGATTGTTGCGAGTTCGAGTCTCGCTGGGGGTATAGCGGGGATAGAGCAAGAGCGGCTCGGCAGTCTCATAAGCTGCAATCGGTGAGTGCAACTCTCACCCTCGCGTCCAAATGCAGGCGTAATGTAAAGGGCAACATGAGGCTCTCGTACAGCCTTCATGCAGGTTCAAATCCTGTCGCCTGCTCCAAATAATGCAGATGTGGTGTAGTCGGTCAGCATCAGGATTTGGTATGTCCTGGACGCGAGTTCAAGCCTCGCCATCTGCTTGTGCTGGTGTAGCTCAGTTGGCAGAGCAATCGCCTTGTAAGCGAAAGGTTGCAGGTTCAAATCCTGTCACCAGCCCCAGAATGCGAATGTGGTGCAGCGGCAAGCATCCCTGGCTTCCAACCAGGAGACACGAGTTCGAGTCTCGTCTTTCGCTCCAATGCGAATGTGGTGTAAGGGCAAACACCGAAGCACGCCAAGCTTCAGATGCGAGTTCGAGTCTCGCCGTTCGCTCTCGTAGTCCTGTAGCTCAAAGGTGGAGCATCTGTCTTACAAACAGAGGGTTGCAGGTTCAAATCCTGCCGGGACTACCAAACTGTGGGAGTGTCGCCTAATGGAAAGGGCATCGATCTTCTAAATCGATTGGTGTAGGTTCGATTCCTACCACTCCTGCCATTTATGGGTTCGTAGCTTAATTGGAAAAGCACCAATCTGGCTGATTGGGAGATATCGGTTCAAATCCGATCGTATCCACCAAATTCTGGGTCTGTAGCTCGTAAGGATAGAGCACCTAGATCACTTGTGCCCCTACTGACAAAGCTTACATACAACCTTCTCTGCTAAAGAAGTCTAAACAGCTTTGTGAACTTGTACGAGTTGTGAGTGTAACTCTTACAGGGAGGCAGTCGGTTCGACTCCGACCAGATCCACCAAATGGGACCATAGCTCAACTGGCTAGAGCGCCTGTCTTGCAAACAGGAGGTTAGGGGTCCAAGTCCCCTTGGCTCCACTGTGACTGAACCCGAAGTGGTGGAGGGGCTGGTTTGTGACACCAGTGTTAGCGAGTTCGACTCTCGTCAGTCACCCCAAATGGAAGCTGCGGCTGAAGGTCAGCAACCTGCCTCGAAAACAGGCGTGCAGTTCGTGCTGTAGAGGTTCGATTCCTCCAGTTTCCGCTCTCGGAAGGTGCGGCTATGTGGACGGCAACTGGTTTGGAAGACCAGAGGATAGTGTTAACGCTATCGGGGTTCGATTCCTCCTCCTTCCGTTGTTTTATAGAGAAACAAGAGGTGATAGCAATGGTTCATATTCGATTTGAGGGGCGATCGCTTGACATCCTAGAAACTCAATTAGGAATTACTACAGGTATGAGTGATGTGGCTGTTAAAGAACAAGTTTCCAGACACTTGGATGTCAACACCAATCGACTCTCCGCGTATGTAGTCGATCGCCGTCCAAGTGGTGATTTAATCATTCGTCCTGAAGCCGTTTACGGGTAAATACTCTATTTCGCACCCTGACCTGTAAAGCCTACACACATCCGGCTGTTAACCGGGAGGTTGTGGGTTCGACTCCCACCAGGAGCTTGTTTTGCTCCTGTAGCTCAATGGTAGAGCACCAAGTGATTCTGCTTTGCTAACTTGTGCGAAATTTCAACTAATCGATTGTTTAACTACAAATGATTTTTACTCAATCATGCACGGAGGTGATCTCAATGATGTTCGCTAACACAACGGAAAAACTAACTTTGACACAACTGCAATTGAGTCATCAGAAGTATGAGCGAACATCGTTTGAGCGAAATTGTGATTGAACGTCCTCGCGGTGGGATGAGAATTAGCCTCAAGAAGCTAAAAGGCTTTAAGAAGCAATTGCAAAAACTCACTGAGGATGCCAGTCAGGATGGATTACTCAGCCCTTACCTGATCAAACCCAGAAACAAGTCCAAATACCTCTCTGATCATCTCGGTCCTTTGCGTCGGTTTTTGCGATCGCACGTTGGGCAACCGTGGAACGACGTGTACAGCAAACTGTGTCAGCAATTAGACAGTAACACAATGGCAGGACAGCACGTTCTAAGTCATGTGTGGGACTACGTTGAGCGACACGTTGAATTGATTGATGGCATCCCTTACAGCAAGCCCTATTGGATCTCTCGTAATCGTTTAGATAGCCATTACAGGGATAAGTTCTATGTCCATCCTGAAACCGGAACTCTGTGTGCGTCTGCCAAGACCCCTCGGAAGCAAAAACGAAATCAACCCCAGCGGGATAGAGTGATTCTAGATGAGTATCATCAGTATCATCAAATCAACGGGATCTGGTATCTGGTTACGTTTGAGGAATTTCCGCCTTCACCCACAGAATGGGTTACAGATGTTTTGGAAGGTGCCATTTCTCGGAGTGCTGCAAGACGGATCAATGGTCGCAGAATGTATGCGGCGAAGAAACAACAGTGTAGCAAGAAGGAAATTCGATCGATTCTAAATCAACTTTCTAAACTATAAAATTCACTTCGTGCCCTAACCCAAAAAGCTTACATACTCGCCGAATGGATAAGGCACTTGACTTGAGAGCAAGCTACTACAGGTTCAAATCCTGTGTATGACACAACCGCTTTTTTAACTTGCACGAAGTGACTCTATCTAAATTTTGGCAGTTGTTGCCGCGCCCCGATCGCAGAAGCTTACATACTCTCCAACAAACAAAGGTGCGTATCTGGAGGGATACGCTGCAAGCCTGAGACCCATAGCAGGCAAAACTGGAGGAATAACGCCTTCAGCCAAGCTTCTGTAACTTGCGCGGTGACTCTTCACCGTTGCGTGCAACATCTGCCTCCTCATCCACCACAACCCGAGGAGGTTCCCATGAACAATACCGAACGCGATTTGCGACTGGAAATGCTCAACAGCTTGCTCATCACTCCTCACCGAAAGCTGGAGCAGGTGGCAGAAATCCACCAACTGATTGTGGAACTTGACCCTATCTTTTACGGACACCTGGCAGTGTGGTATCAACGCAATGGCGATGTGCGCGACCACAAGGAAGTGTTTGTTGCACATCTGCTAACCAGCGACTTGACCGAACACCGGGATGCTGGTTTCATCATGCTGCAAGAGTTTCCACCTTATCAGGTAGCTCGTGTGGTGGACTTCATGAAGCAGCACCGCAATAAGCTCCCTCGTTCTGCCCGGACTGCGGTGCAGCGGTATCTGAAGGTGCGGGAGAGCAACCCTGCTTTGTTCGACCGCGCCGCACTGCGGGGACGCAAGGCAATGAAGCACCTGTACGCTTCATTGCACATCAAGCCTGATGAGCGGGCAAATGCAATTCTGTTCCGTGACCAGCCTCCCGTGGGTTCTCTAGCAGAGGTGCTAAAGCAGCTTGCAAAGGCTGAAAGTACGGCAGAACAGGCACGGCTGATTGTCGAGTTTAAGTTGCCCTATGCGATCGCTATTGGTGCGATCAAGCAACTGACTCCCACCGTTCTGGTGGCGCTGATCAACAGCATGACTCCGCAGGAAGTGATCAACAACCTCAAGTCACTGAAGGCAAGAGGGGCAATGGATCATCCAGAGGTGAAGGCGTTGATTGATGGCAAACTGGACGAGGCATCCAAGAGTGCGCGAGTTGCCGCATTCAAAGCACAGATTGCAGCCGACGCAGCGGATCTCGATGACGATACTCTGGCTCGCTTAGAGAAGGTAACGAATGAGCAGGTGAAGCGGCGTGGTGTCATTACCCGTCCGACTGCGCTGCTCGTGGACAAGTCGGGTTCGATGGAGCATGCGATCGAGTTAGGAAAGCGACTTGCTGCCCTGATCTCTGGCATTACTCAGGCAGACCTGTTTGTTTACGCCTTCGACAATATTCCCTACCCTGTCACTGCCCGGGGCAAGGAGTTGACTGACTGGGAACGGGCATTCCAGCACATCAAGGCTGGAGGTGGTACGAGCATTGGTGCGCCTCTGGAAGCGATGCGGAAGAAGAAGCAGGTGGTTGACCAGATCATCGTCGTCACAGACGAAGGTGAGAATGCGGCTCCCTACTTCGGTGAGGTTTACAAGACTTACTGCCGGGAGTTGGCAGTCATGCCCAATGTGGTGATTGTCCGTGTGGGCGGTTACTGCAACTGGTTAGAGAGCCAACTAAAGGGACAGCAGGCACCTGTAGAAACGTTTACCTTTGCGGGAGACTACTACAGCTTGCCCAACCTTGTGCCGCTGCTGGCACGCCCTTCTCGTCTTGATCTGCTGATGGAGATTCTAGACGCGCCGCTACCTGTACGGACGGATAAGTAGGAAGCTGGGACTGCCATATCTCTTTGGGGTGGGTAGTCCCCTTCCAACCAAGACTATTGGTGAGGAGGTGAAGACCCATGCCACAAATCTTTGAAGTCGGTGGCAAAGTTCGTGATGAACTGCTGGGCATCAAGAGCAAGGATGCCGATTTCTCGTTTGTTCTCACGCCTGTAGAGGCACAGGACAAGACAATCCATGAGGCATTCCAGTTCATGAAGGATTGGATGCTGGAGGCAGGGTTCAGAATCTTTCTGGAAACGGAGGACTGCTTAACAATCCGCGCTAAGTTTCCGGCTCCTCATCAGGCATTGGTGGCTGACTTTGTGCTGGCACGGCGGGAGTTAGATTACTTGCCGGGAACTCGAAAGCCAATTGTTGTTCCAGGAAGCCTGGAAGATGATTTGCAGCGCCGCGACTTTACGGTGAATGCCCTGGCAAAGTCCGAAACAGGAGAACTGATTGACCTGTTTAACGGACAGACCGATTTGGCAGCGCGGGTATTGAGAACACCGTTGCCACCAATGGTGACACTCACAGACGACCCACTTCGGGCATTGAGAGCCGTGCGCTTTGCAGTCAAATTGGGCTTTCGCTTAGCTCCCGACCTGGAGGAAGCTTTGCATAACCCAGAACTACCTGACCTGATGGCAACGGTTAGCACTGATCGCATTCGAGAGGAGTTAGCCAAAGCCATGAAGGTCAACACCTGGGATATGCTCAAGCTGTTAAACCGTCTTCCAGAACCGCTAGTGAAAAACTGGCTGGAGCGACCGGGGATGTGGCTGATGCCCACTACTCGACACTAAACCCGTAGGGTGGGGAAGCCTGCCCTATACTCCCCTAAAATTTCAAATCTCGCTCAACCGCAGGAGGTGATTGTGATGAGCGACATGAAGAAGGCGTATGAAGTGGCAGCGATCGCCGTTCGTCAACGCCTTGCCGAGCAGCATCCTGAAGACCTGCAAGTGTTGAACAAGCTGCGAAAGCAGGATGTCGCCGTGTACGCAGGCAGTTTCGATCGCGTCGAAGATATTCTGGCGTGTTTAAATGTCCCCTGCACCATGAACCCAGATGCATCAAAACTGGATGCTCAAATCATCTTTGTCAACTGCTCTAGTAGTTACGACAAAGCCCTGATTGAACACCTCAGCCAACGGGTGAATGAAGGCAAGTGGCTAGTCAGTTCTGCCTGGGCACTGGGGCGGTTCATCGAACCTGCTTTTCCCGGCATGGTCAAGTTTACCGGACGGGCAACCGGGGATGAAGTGATTTCTGTAGAGCCAAGCTTAAATAGCCTGTGGTCTGACGTAGTGGTACTGGGAACTGACCCGCAGTGGTGGTTGGAGGGCAGCAGCCACCCGATCGCCATTCTCAATCCCGATAAGGTGGCGATCGAAGCGGCAAGCCATGACCTGCTATCGCGACACAGTGTGCCTGTGGTTGCGGTTAGTTTTGATTGGGGCAAAGGGCACGTCTTCCATGTCATCAGTCACTTCTGGTGTAAGCGCAGTCGCACCCCCACCCAACGGCATCAGGGACCCTGTACTGACTTCCTGAAGGCAGGCATGAGGTTGAGCGATGACGGGATTGATAAAGTGTTGGCGATTGCCCAAATCAAAGCAGACACTCTCAACTTTGCTCAACTGCAAAGTGCCGTCACTTCCACCGAGTTGATTGCCCAACTGTGTATTCGAGCCGCAAAAGTAGTTCCTGCTAAACCACGTTCAGGAATCTTTGCCTGGTAAGCAGTAACATTTCATAGTTTCCTGCGTGCCCTAACCTGTAGAGCTTACATACGAGTACGAGAGGAAACGTGCCACTGTGAGCAGTGGGCGCTTGCGAACGGGCTTCGGCGTGAGTACTCAGCCGAACGCGAGTGCAAAGAACCTGGGAGGTAGGCTTAGAAGTAGCCATCCTTGAAAGAGTGTGTAATAACTCACCAGCGGAGCGCCCCAAGTAACTGAGAAAGCGCAATGCTCTCAAGACTTGCACGCAGGAGATTGATTGAAGCGGAGAAACGGTATGGACAAAACACGGCAGATCAAAATTAGCAAATACCTCAGCAAACATCTGCGACACGCACCAGAGCGGATTGGGCTGATTCTGGAGACCGGGGGTTGGGTAAACGTCGATGATCTGTTATCTGCTTGTGCTGCCCATCAATTTCCTATCACTCGTGCCGAGTTGGAGGAAGTCGTTGCCACCAGCGATAAACAACGATTCTCATTTGATGAAACCAGGACTCGGATTCGCGCCAATCAAGGACATAGTGTTGACGTTGATTTAGAACTACAGCCGCAAATTCCACCGGATGTGTTGTATCACGGAACAGGTGAACAATCGGTGTCTGAAATTCTCCAATCAGGACTGCTCAAGATGTCACGGCATCATGTGCATTTGTCTAAAGACGTGGAAACCGCTCGCAAGGTTGGAATGCGGCAGGGTCGTCCGGTAATTTTTGCGATCGCTGCGACTGCAATGCAGCAAGCCGGGTTTACTTTCTACTGCTCAGACAACGGGGTTTGGCTAGTAGATGAGGTTCCACCCCAATACTTGAAGATCCTGAGTCCTGAGTGCTAAGGAGATGAACCATGCAATTACGTCGATTTGATAGCCTTCAAGCGTTCTGCGATCGCGCTCAAGCTTATTTACTCCAGTACGAGGCAGAACACAATCTATTACTCGGTATTTTGCATACGCTACGGCATTACCCAGAGCGTTACCCTGAACCGCCTTACCTGGCGATCGTGGAAGCCGATAATGGAATTTTGGCTGTCGCCATTCATACCCCTCCCTACAAACTGGTGCTGTCCAAAGCAATGGACTTAGATGCGCTCCAGTTAATTGCCCAAGATGTTCAGGCACATGGGAAGCCCGTTCCGGGTGTCGGTGGGTTAGTAACAGATGTGGCAACGTTTTTGCAATCCTGGCAGGCTCTGACTGGGCAATCCTATCGCAGGGCGATGGAAATGCGAATCCATCAACTAACCCAGGTTGAACCAGTCGCAACGGCAAAGGGGTATCTCAGGCTCGCCACTGAGGGCGATCGCCCCTTGCTACTGGACTGGTTTAAAGCCTTTGTTGCAGAGATTGGCGAAGTGGTGAGTGAAACGCCTGAAAGGATGGTCGAGAGTGGGTTAAAACGCCAGAGTGTGCATCTTTGGGACGACGGTACTCCCGTTTCCTGGGCAAGTGGCAGCCAATCTTTACCGACAGCGGCTCGCATTGGTCCTGTTTATACTCCGCTGGAGTATCGCCGCAAAGGATATGCAACCGCTTGTGTTGCTGCATTGAGCCAAAAATTATTAGACCAGGGATGCGATCGCTGCTTTCTGTTTACAGATTTAGCGAACCCTACATCCAATCATATTTACAAACAAATTGGGTATCATCCTGTCTGTGACTGGCACGACTATTCATTCATTTTCGAGGAGCAACCATGACCATTCACTTCTACGTCGAGCGAGAAAAGCCCTACGGTTGCTTCTCCAACTTTTCAGCGCATGGCTTCACGCTGGATGAGTTGTATTGGGCAACCAGTGAGCATTACTTCCAGGCACAAAAGTTTATTGATACTCCTTACCTGGAAAAGGGGTGGTGCATCAGATTAATGTGGGATAAGTGGCGATGTCGTGCCAGTTCCACAATCGTTTCGTTAATCCCGCTCTCTGTGCGGTAGTGTTTTTGAATCGACTATGTTTCCAGATCCAATTAAAGTAACTGACGACTAACCGAGTCGTCACTTTGGTCTGTTCCCATACCTTGCCAAACTTATTCTGTCGTCGATGCCATCGTCCTGTTTGTTGTCGTAATGTTCCATTCGTCCGCTCCAAACGCTGTGTTTTATCTTTGCCAATGTAGTGTTCTATCTCTGGTGGCAACACTCGCTCGTATCCACCCCAGTCATCGGTATTGAACTGTTTGCAAGCGGTCTTTCCTTCGGTGTTGACCACTAATTGCTCAATGAATACATCGGTGTGTTTACCCACACAGGCGGCAAGAATCAAGCCACTGGAACGAGTCAGACTCAAACCAATCCAACAGGCTCCCCGGTTGCGCTCCTCACTGGTGCATTGATTCTGTTTTTTGCAACAAACGACCACATCTCGTCGGCACAGACTTCTTCGGTTTCGACCGATTGCAACTCCTGGTTGTGAACCAGTTGTGCTTTTTGACTGGCAGCCCGTACAATGCTAACGACTGTGTTGTAAGCCAGTTTGGTCGTCCGACTAATCCCACGCAGACTACTACCTTCACTATGGGCTTGCAGGACTTGGCGAATTTGTTCAGGACTCACATGACGACGGTAGTAAAGACTATCAAAGGATTCACAGAAGGTTTGCTGGCAAGCAGGACAAAGATAGCGTTGATAACCATTGGGCATCTTACCGTGTTTATGGGCTTTGCTATGACCACACAGCGGGCATTGCATCACGTGATTTCTAGTTAATGAGCATCTCTACTCTATCAATCCCACATCAAATTGATGCACTATCGAAAATCCTTCAACGCATTATAAAGACGGGAAGTCGGAGACATTGATTTAGTTGATTTGTGTGGTTACTCATCAGCTTAAATCAGGCTCTGCTTCCCTCCTAGCTTTCCTTTCACCCTCCTCCCGTTTTGTCAGTCAAGCAGGCTCCCCCTCTCATACTCTCCCGTTTCTATAAAAGAGACGATGTTCTAGCAATACCATGTGTCTGCAAACTCACGCTTGACGGGATAAAATGCCGCGCTGATAGTAGATAGGACGCAGAATGGAGCACATCATGGGTAACTGCTGAAGAAACATGAGTGATCCAATCATGCAGGCAATACCACCGATCGCAACGGTTGCCGATGCGCCAATGTGGTTGGCCAAACTTCCGGCGATCAAGCTACCAAAGGGAATCATGCCCATAAAGCTCATGGCGTAAAAGCTCATGACGCGGCCTCGCCTGTTATCGTCCACAATGGTTTGGATCAGGGTGTTGCTGGAGGCTGCTTGTAGAATGGAGCTGAATCCGGCAATCGCCATCAGTACTAGCGCCAGCCCAAACGGTTTGCAAATGGAGAACAGAACCAAGCTACTCCCCAACAACATGGGACTAAAGGCAATTAGCTTGCCTAAACCCAAGACCGTGCGGCGCGTGCTGAGATAAACCCCTGCCGAGAATGCGCCCAAACCCGAGGCAGCTGTTAAAAAGCCGAGGGTAGTTGCATTGCCCCCAAACATTTGTACGGCAAACACGGGCAGCAGGGTGATGTATGGCAGACCCATCAGGCTCATGCTGGCCAGCAGCAGCAAAATTGAGCGAATGGGCCAGCAGTTGCGTACATATTGAAAACCATCGATCAGGGTTTCCAAGATCGGTTGGTTGGTTTTGGTAACGGGCTTCGACTGGATGTGCATCATCAGCAACATGATCGTTACCACCACATAGCTGAGAGTATCCAGCAGGAAGCAACTTCCCGCGCCAATAGCCGCAATAAGGATGCCCGCTATCGCGGGGCCTATCAGCCTTGCACCGTTGATGAGGGATGCATTGAGGGCGATCGCACTGGTCAAGTCATCCCGGCTCTCCAGCATTTCAATCACAAAGGCTTGGCGCACAGGCACATCCAGCCCGCGCAGCAGCCCAGCCAATGTGCTGAGCAGCACCAGCATGGGAATGTTGAGTTGATCGAGTGCGTACAAGATGGTGAGAACGAACGACAACACAGTCCCAACCAACTGCACCAATACCAGGAGGCGATACCGATTCCAGCGATCGGCGAACACGCCGGAAAATGGAGCTAATGCAAATGTGGGAAACTGACCCAGGAACCCCGTTAATCCCAGTAGGAATGCAGAGTTAGCCAGCTGGTAGATTAACCAGGCGATCGCCACCTGAGTCATAAACGTACCAATCATGGACAAACTTTGGCCTATAAAAAAGAGACGATAATTGCGCGATCGAAATGCAGCTAAATTGATTGAAAGCTGAACCGATTGAAAACCTCTCATGAACCCTTTCCAAACAACAACACGAACTGACACAGTTGGGTTTGCTGCCGGGTGTGATGCATGCACACACCACAAACACACGAGTACAGCAAAAAATAAGTTTTGAAGGGCGTGAAGGGGTGAAACCCCTGCTTGGGGGCGAAGTCCCCAAACCTTATGGTGTAAAAATACAAAACTAAATTGTGCAACACTAGCTTGATGAACTTGCGTCGGTCTTATACACCAAAAAAAGAGGATACGAATGCTCGCATCCTCATTCGGCAACAAGGAGATGAAACCCTATCCTTTTTGATAGCCTGGATGCCACTTGAGGCAGCGTTGTTCCAAAAGCCGCGCGGCTGAATCTGCCAGTTTACCCAATAGGGCATACAAAATCACGCACAGCATCACGATATCTGTTCGCAAAAATTCGCGCGCCTCGGTAGCCAGAAACCCAATACCTGAGTCAGCAGCCACGGTTTCTGCCACGATAATCGTAACCCAGGTAATACCCAACGAGTGGCGAAATCCAATCAAGATGGAGGATAGCGCTCCGGGCAAAATCACCTGCCAAAACAGATTCCACGAGCGCAGCCCATACACGCGCGATACTTCAATCAACTCGGGATCGATGCCCCGCACGCCATGAAACGTGTTCATGTAGATCGGGAAAAAGACCCCGATCGCCACCAAAAACAGCTTTGACTCTTCGTGAATGCCAAACCAGAGAATCGCCAGCGGAACTAATGCCAGGTTGGGAATGTTCCGCAGCATTTGCATGGAAGCATCCAGGTAATCTTCTGCGGTTGGCGATAGGCCGTTGAGCAAGCCCAGCAAGAAACCAAACCCGCCCCCAACCAAAAAGCCCGCGATTGCCCGTCCCGTACTTACTTTCATGTGTTGCAGCAGTTCCCCGCTGATCAGCAAATCGAAGCCCGAACTGAGAACCGTTGTGGGTGCTGGCATGAGTTCAATGCGCAGTAGGCCCAACCGAGCCAACAGTTCCCACACCAGTAACAAGCCAATTGGCACTACCCACGGTTTAATTTGACGCAGCAATGGTGCTGGAGGATGGGGCGATCGCGGCTGGAGCGACTCAGATTCGGCTGGTTGAGAAGATTTCGCAGATACCATAGGTCAATCATTGGGGTAATCCAAGAACTAATAATTGGAGTGGGTCAGGGTCATCATTTATTCAAAATATTTTAGGAGTTCCACCCCTCATCAATGATGTGCTTTAGGGACGATAAACCCACTCATCAAAAGAAAAATCCGACTTGACAATTTTTTCCGAGATCAAGAACTGTTGGGTTTGCTTCAGATTTTCTAAACCACTAGCTGGTAGGGGTTCGCTTGGGTATTGGCTAATGGGCGAGGTGAACTCCGATACGTCAACAGGCTGCTTGTTCACGTCACTGACGAACTGGTAGTACGCCTCTGGTTGAGCCTGAATTTCGCGGGTGGCCCGAGCAATAATTTCGTGCCACTTTTCCACAAAGCTGGGATTCGCTGTCAAAAATGCTTCTGTTGCAGCGGTAATGTTAGAACCAGCTAAGTTGTCGTGATTGGTCGCTTCATCAATCACCTTATAGCCCTGAGATTGGAGGCGATAAGCCAGGGCGGCAGTCGCGGCATAGGCATCAATATCGCCCCTGGCCAGCGCCGCCTCGCCTTCACTATTGGTCAGGTTCACGATACGCACTTTGCCCGTTAGCCCTGCATTTTCCAGCAGACCCACCACATAGCGATGGGGAATTGCCCCCACCCGCACCCCAATCGAACCGCCTGCCAAATCGGCAATGGTTTCAGGCCCACCTTTTTTCGGGACTAAGTAAACGTTGATATCAACGGTGTTGATGTTGATGAGGCGGGTTCTCAGGCCATTCGTTTTGCCCACAATGGCGGGAGTATCTCCATTCATCGATAGATCGACCGAGCCAGCCGCAACGGCTTCATTCACGCCGGGGCCACTGTCAAATCCGTAAAATTCGACGTCGGCAATGCCAACGTCTTGCAATTCGTCATCCAAATAGCCCTGCTGTTCTGCCCAGCCAATGGGGCCGATGGGAAGGCTGCTACCATCGGCAGAAGTAAATCCAATTCGCAGGACGGTTGTTGCCGATGAATTGGCGGGTCCAGCATTACTGCCTGGGGCTGGAGCGGTTGCGGTTGGGGCGGTGCAGCTAGCAACCAGTAGCGCGAATGAGGCGATCGCCCCAGACACTCTTAGTTTAAAGCTAGACGAAACTTGAACCTTGTAAACCATACTAAGCCTCCTTCTCAAATGAATCAATCTGAAATGGTGATGTGAATTTTTCGGATATCATTACTGAAACACTGAATAGATTTCAGGATGAACAATTCAAGGATAAATAGATAGACGCAAGCTAATTCGTTTGCTGAATCAATTCTGCAAGATGGCGGTGGGTATAGTACCCGGTGTCGATAGCTGCTCCGGGAATTCGTCCCTGGCCCCAGCCTACAATTCTGCGATAGCTGCCCAGCAAACCCGACTCTGCGAGTTCTGCCTCGTTAACCTGTACCGACTCGTCGGCATTGGGCGCAACGTAGAGCGCATCCACTGGACAGTACACCTCGCACATATAACAGGTTTGGCAATCGCTTTGCCGAGCAATTACGGGAGGGGCTCCTGGCACTGCATCAAACACATTCGTGGGACAAACGCTAACGCACAGATTGCATTCAATACAGCGGGATTGGCTAACGAGTTCAATCACAGTGCACCAACCTCCCGCGAGTACCAAAACGAATCAAATTTAGGATGGGTAGCATCAGCCTCAACTGTGATGCGATCGCATCCCCGAGTAATGAGCCGATGATGAAAATCAGTATGGGTCTGGGCATAGTCCAACCGCTTGTGCATGCCGCGTGACTCCTGACGTTGCAGCGCTGTGGCATACATCCACCGAGCTGTTGCCAGCATGGCGATCGCCTCTCGGGATTGCACCGTCTGCGCTGCATCCGCACCCAAATGCCTCACCTCCCGCCACAAAGCGTTGAGGCGATTGAGAGAATCGGTCAGCACATCGGCATGGCGGAACAGGTTGCGCTCATAGGGAAACACCTCTGCCTGGACTGCTTGAGTGAGTTCCTGCGGATTCACGGCACGAGTTTGGGGATTGGTTGCAGCACCGCCAAGGCTGTAGAGCGATCGCGTCTGTGTTGCAGCACCGAGCGATCGGGCAAATGCTGCCGCTGCCGCCCCCGACCACACCCCCGACGAAAACGCCCAGGCCACATTCAAGCTGCCCCCGCCTGAGACGCCGCCGCAAATGATTTCCCGACTGGCAGCATCGCCTGCTGCATAGAGCCCTGGTACCGACGTAGCGCATCCTCCATCCACAACCCGGATGCCGCCGGTGCCGCGAACGGTTCCCTCCAGCCGTAGGGTAATAGCAAACCGTTGGGTAAAGGGATTGATGCGATCGCGATCGAACGGTAGGAAAAAGTTGGGCTGTGCCGTGCGCATCATTGCCTGGGTCATGGGATCCGCGTGCAGCTGAGCGTAAACGGGTTGAGACAGCAGCGCTTTTGCAATGGCAGGTCGCCCCTTTCCTGCGTTGGCTCCTTCAATAGGAGTGCCGTCTTCGTCGGTAAAGCTGGCCCAGCGGTAAAAGGCGTTTTTGGTGACGGTGGCGAAGGTGGGCACAATGCCATAAACGTTGGAAAACTCCATCCCAGAGAGATCGGCTCCAGCCTCAGCCGCCATCAGGTAGCCGTCGCCCGTGAGCACGTTGCAGCCCAAAGCCTTGCTCAAAAACGCGCATCCACCGGATGCCAAAATCACGGCTCCAGCGTTTACCTGCCAGCGCTTGCCCGCTTGCCGCTGCACACCTCTGGCTCCGGCCACCACGCCATCGGCAGCCACCAACAGTTCCAGCGCTGGACTCTGATCCAAAATTTTCACGCCAGCTCGATGCACCTGCTTGCGCATCAGCCGCATGTATTCTGGCCCCTGGAGCGATCGTCGATACAATCCTCCTTGATCATCCTGCGGAAAGGGATAGCCCCACTGCTCCAGCAGGTGAATGCAGTCGTAGGTTTGCTCCAACACACGACGCATCCAGTCGCGATCGCACAGCTCCTCTCCAGAACGGGCAATGCGCTTGGCGATCGCCTCTTCTCGCAGATCGGGCGCGGGCGGTACGTACCATACCGTATTCCCGGACGGGGCCGCTGCGCCGCTGGTGCCGCAATAGCCCTTATCTACCAGCACGACCTTAGCGCCTTGAGTTGCTGCACTCCAGGCTGCCCAGGTTGCCGCCGGACCACCACCCACCACCAGCACATCGGCTTGAAGCTGCACCTCTACAGAGTCGGTTAATGCCTGAGTTTGAATTCCCATTTTGGTAGTGCTAAAGAGGTAAGGATGCATTGTAGTAATGAATGAAAAACCAAATTGCTCCAATGTGATTCTCCAGTTTCTTGGAAAACGAAAGGGTCTTGCGAACCAAGCGTGAGACGCGTTGCCGTAACGTACAGTTAAAGCGCTCAATGTGATTGGTCTGTCCGCTTTCTTTGCCAACAGAACGGTGCCGCTGGGGCGGTAAGACCGCACGGTATGCCTGCCAAAAGTCGGTATAACAGAGGGCACACTGGCGATAGACCGCTGGCAAAGACTCCCAAAGGGCTTGAGCACCTTCCTGGCTCCGGTCACCAATATGTACGCCTACGATCTCACGTGTACTGCGGTCAAGCGCCAACCAGATCCACTGTTTATTCCCTTTGTGACCCACAAACGACCACGCCTCGTCACATTCCAGGGTCAAGCGCCCCTTTTTTTGGTGCTCACCGTGACTTGGCGGGGCACCTGCTCGTATTTGGCATTGACGTATTGCTGAAGCCATAGTTCGGAAACGTCGGTGACTCTCGCAATCCCGGCGAGTGGGATCTTCTCGAGCAGCAGCTTGTCAATGAGGCGTTTAGTGCCTTCGTCGATGACCTTGTTTTGCGGGTCTTGGACGAACTGGCGACCGCAGTCGCTGCATTTGTGGTTTTGCTTGCCGTTATGGATTCTGCCGTTTTTGACCACGTGCTCTGAGCGGCAACTAGGGCAGCAGGGGACTGTTAAGGGCATGGCTAAGTTAGAGCGCAGCAGATTAGACATAGCATTTCAGCAGCTACCGCTGTACCCTACTCAAGCTAGAAATTAGTCATCCTTACACGTTTAGGACTACCCCCATTTTTTTTCAATGTTTTAACGAAGCAACCCATCTGTTAGTCCACAGGTTGCATTTCATTCCGAAAGTTGTTCGCTGAGCTATGCACTCGCCCATGCGCTCGTCAACAATTGCGAGGCGCCAGGAACGAGATCAGAACTGGGCTCAGCTCGCTGCATGACTCGTTCTAGAATGGTTTGGGCGATCGCGCTAAAGGCTGCACTATTCGGGTTGCGAGGGCGGGGTAGCGATACGGAAATATCGAGGGCGATCGCTCCTTGGTCGATGAGTACCACGCGATCGGCTAGCAGTACCGCTTCCTGAATGTCGTGCGTCACCAAAATGGCGGTGAACTGCTGAGTTTGCCACAAATCCTCAACCAATCGCTGCATGTCCATCCGCGTTAAGGCATCCAACGCCCCCAACGGTTCATCGAGCAGCAGTAGCGATGGCTCACTGGCCAGCGCTCGGGCCAGCGAAACCCGTTGCCGCTGCCCACCCGACAAAAACGATGGATATTCGTGCAGCTTGTCGCTCAGACCCACCTGGTGAAGCACCCTTTCTGCCCGCTTCCGCCAATCTTTGCGATGGTGCAGAAGGCCCATCCCCACGTTCTCCAACACATACTTCCACGGCAGCAGCCGAGGATTTTGAAACATGACCCGAGTTGTGGGATCAAGGTCGCGAATTGGCTCCCCGTTGAGCAAGACGGTGCCCCAAGTGGGCGCTTCCAGGCCGGCCAGTAGCCGGAGGAGTGTGCTCTTGCCACATCCACTGTGGCCGACCACCGCCAAGAACTCCCCCGGCATAACCTCCAAATCGACATCTGCTAGAACGGGGGCAAGGCCAAAGGTTTTGGTAAGTCCTTGAGCTTTGAGATGAGTACCATGTCGCATTGCAAATCTCCTGAAGAGGTGAAGCGGATGTTGGCTTGGCGCGGCTGCGGATAGCGCTATCCCTCATAGCGTGAATGATGAAGCAAAGTCAGAAAAGCTTGAGGCGAGCTCGTTTCAGCCTGAAGTTCAGGGTTGGGATCCTGATGTAATGACTGTTAAAACATGCTTCCTTTTTGCAATCTACGGTAAATCAATCGAGATACCGATGATTTTTGCAATGTTGCGAGTATTGCACAGCTAATTTGAAAACGCAACCCTTGCTGGAGCGATGAAGGCGATCGCTCAAATCTCGGCAAGCCAAAGCTTTTAGAAATTTGTATAAGCGAGACTTGCATTCGCCGAGTGACCTATGTCATACTTCGCAGCGAATAAACTACTAAATCTCGGTCGATTTACCGTAATTTATTCCACTGGGTTTTATAGTTGAAATTTGCCTACTTATTGCTTGGAGTCTGCTATGCCAAGAACCGCTTCGACCATGTTGGCGCTCGGGGTGTCTGCGCCCGAATTTGCCCTATTAGATGTCGTGACCAGAAACCTCGTTTCCCTCGATAGGTTTGCCGATCGCAAGGCATTACTGGTGATTTTTGCAAGTCCCCACTGCCCCTTTGTAAAGCACGTGCAGCAGGAGCTGGCAAACCTTGCTCAGGATTTTGCCTCGCAAGGGTTAGGGATTGTGGGCATTAGCTCCAATGACCCGGTGCAGTATCCCGACGATGCACCGGAGAAAGTGAAGGAATTTGTTCACGAGGCCAATCTAAATTTCCCATTCTTGTTTGACGAAACGCAGACAGTCGCTAAGGCCTATCAGGCGGCCTGCACGCCCGACTTCTTCTTATTTGATGGCGATCGCCAGTTGGTCTATCGCGGTCAGCTTGATGGCAGCCGCCCCGGCAACGACATTCCGGTGACCGGCCAAGACCTGCGCCGAGCGATCGAAGCTGTTCTGGCAGGCCAACCCGTTAATCCTAACCAGCTCCCCAGCATTGGGTGCAACATTAAATGGAAGCCCGGAAACGAGCCAGCGTATTTTGGTGCTCCAGCTGAGGTTGCCCTAGCAAATTCCTAAGTCGCGATACCAATCTTCTCCTATCTCCTACGAGCAATGTAGGGGGCCGCCTCAATGAGAAGCTCTAGAGGCGATCACCCCTACATTTTTGTCGTATTTCAAATGTGTAGTTGTTTGTTATGGAAGGGGTGAAATACACCCCTTCCATAACAAACAACCATACGTCTAGAACATCACCACATTTTTTATTGAGCATTCTTCGTCAACATGGAATTATCCATGAATCGTTTCTAGATTATTGTTTTCGCCATCAACTTCTATCAGCAGAGGAGCTGATCATGTCTAACAAAACCTTGGGGCTCGACTCCCAACTATACGACTATCTCCTTTCTGTTTCCTTGCGTGAGCCCGAAATCCTCTTTCGTCTGCGCGAAGAAACAGCTCGTCATCCTCGCGCCAATATGCAAATTGCGCCAGAACAAGGGCAATTTATGTCACTGTTGATTCAACTCATTGGCGCGAAGAAAACGCTAGAACTGGGTGTGTTTACGGGATATAGCTCGCTGCGCACAGCCCTAACGCTTCCCGACGATGGCAAAATCATTGCCTGCGATGTGAGCGAAGAATTTACGGCGATCGCCAAACGCTATTGGGCAGAAGCCAACGTTTCCCACAAGATTGATTTGCGATTAGCTCCTGCCCTGCAAACCCTGGATCAACTGCTGGCGGATGGACATGCGGATACCTTTGACTTCATCTTTATTGATGCCGATAAAGAGAACTACCTGAATTACTACGAACGCGCCGTTCTTTTAGTGTGTCCAGGTGGATTGATTGCGATCGACAATGTGCTGTGGTCGGGGCAGGTGGCGCAGCCCGAAGCTCAAGACCCAAGCACGCTCGTGCTCAAAGAACTGAACCACACGCTTCATCTTGATGAACGGGTCAGCATTAGCCTGGTGCCCATTGCCGATGGCTTAACCCTGGCGCTCAAGCGTTAAACCCGCCAAAAAACGACTCAATGACTGGGCTTTTCGAGTTTGAATGCACAACGCTCGAGAAGCCCATTTGTTATTGATGCTTTTCAACGTTCTTTAAAAACGAGTGAATATCGCCGCTACGTAGCGCTATGAAAGGTTGCAAACCATAACTTAGGTTTATAAATAACGAAACCGACAAAAACAACGGTAAATCTATCGGGATTTAGTATTTTAGCCGTATAGTGGTAATATTACGGTAAGCACATCGAGATTTAGTAGTTTCATGAATACTCGCCCAGAGCTCGTCCAATCCTCCGATATTGCTTCTCAAAACGAATTGGCTTCGAACAGCATCTCGATTTTGATTCCAAGGCCATCCATTTGGCGACGGTTGCGAGGTGGCTTGTTGCTGGGTGTGGGCTACATGCTATCACCACTGTCCTGGTGGAATGATTTGTTCTTCAATCTGCCAGTTGCGTATGTATTTGGGTTTGTAGTTAGCCTCATTGCTCCCGACTTATTTTTGCCGACGGCGATCGCGGGTTACTGGTTTTCCAACTTAGCCGGAATTCTGCTGATGCAGTTTGGGTTTATGGATGTAGCTCAAGTTGGTAGCAACCAGCGAAATCTCAAAAAAGAACTGCTGATAGGAATTCTGTCCTCCAGCATCTATACCGGACTTATTCTCGTGCTCATGCATGTTGGCATTCTCGAAGCACCCGCGCTCAACTTCGACGAGGGTTTCAGTCTTCATGCTTTGCTGCCGAAACTGAACTTTTGATTTGGCGTTCCTCTAAGCGGTATCCAGAAATGGGTGCTTTTTTCTTATTCAAGATTATTTGCTTCATTCGTACTTCTATCCAAATTGCCTGAGCCAAATCAATCTTCTATCTGTACAGACTTCTACAATGAACTATCTACTGCTCTCTTCATTAAGCTTTGTCGTTGGCATTGTAGTTGGCCTTACAGGCATTGGTGGGGCATCACTCATCACGCCCATGCTAATTTTCGTGTTTCAGGTACCGCCATCGGTTGCAGTCAGTTCCGATGTGGTTGCAGCCACCCTAATGAAAATTGTGGGTGGCATCAAGCACTGGAAGCAAAAGACATTGGATATGCCAGCAGTCATCTGGCTGGCGATGGGCAGTGTTCCCGGTTCGCTAGTTGGGGTGGGAATCCTGCACCACATTCGCCAATCGAGTGCGCTCAATCTGGACAATGTGCTGCTTCAGTTGATTGGAGCGGCAATTTTGCTGATTGCTTCGGTATCGCTGGTGCAATTGTTGCTGCTTACCTTCGCGCCTAATTTAGACTTGCCATCGCTGCCTGCCGTCAATTTAAAAACGTGGGCTGGCAGAGCAACTTCAGTGGCGATCGGGGCTGTGTTGGGCTGCGTCGTTGGGCTCACGAGTGTGTCCTCGGGCTCTATGTTTGTGCTGGTGCTGATTGCGTTGTTCCGATTGGATGCTCGGAGTTTGGTGGGTACTGATTTAGCACAAGCCGCAATTCTATTGAGTGTCACGTCGTTGGGGCACTTCACCTTGGGAACAGTTGATTGGCATGTGGTGATTCCTATCTGGATTGGCTCGATTCCGGGTGTGATGGTTGGAGCTAAACTTTGCCATATTGCACCCCAGCGGTTGCTCCGATTTGGGATCTACATGCTGCTGGTAATGGTGAGCTGGAAGCTGGCACATGGGATATAGCCTGCGATCGCCATCTCTTTTCGCAGCACATCAACCCAATAGCCGATAGGTTCCGCTCTGTACCAAAATGCTCATGCCCAGCAGAATGAGCAAAAACGGCACCACCCGATGACCATATTTGGCAAAGGTTTGGGCGATCGCAGAATGGCGCGCAAAGTAATAGGATAATCCGCACCACAGCCCTATCATGATCCAAAATACAAGCACTGTAATTCCTAGCTGAACCACGTTGAGACTGGCAAATAGGGGCAGGTAAATGCCAATGTTGTCGCCTCCGTTTGCCACGGTTACGGCAGCAACCTCGTAGGTGTACCACGACAAAAGGCTAGTCCACCAGCTACCAGAACGGGGTACTGCATTAGCATGAACGCCCTGAAACTCCGGCGAGTTGTCGAATTTGAGCAGCAGCATTCGCAGTCCCAGCACTATCGGTAGTACACCCAAAAGGCCAATCCACTCCTGCGGAATTAATAACCCTCCCACAAAGCCCGGAAGACTTGCCAGAACCAGCAAACTCAATCCTAAATATTTGCCAGCCACAATATGGCGAAACCTGAATTCAGGAGCGATCGCCGTCCTGAGCTGTGAACAAAACAAGATATTGATGATCAAATCGTCAACATTAGTAGCGACAAAGGAAAATATGGCGGTGAAACTTGTGTTGATCAGATTCAGCATGTAGGGACGAATTCATTTTCCCTATTAACTTATCTCAAACCGTTTCCCAAGTTCCCTTTTATGCGTGGCAGAGTACTAGTGATACGCCCCCAAAAAGCTGTAGAGCAAGCCCGACATCACCAGCAGCGTGATCACGCTGTAGATGCGATCGCGCTTGTAAATGAAGTAACCAAAAGACACAATCACACGCACGATAGGAGTTGCAATCAGCAGCAGCAAACCGAGCTGCACAACACCGCGATATCTGCCTTCTGCGATCGCTTGCATGACTCCCCAAGGAGAGCAAAACTCAGCAGGCTCTCCTTCAAAAATGTGATAGTGAACTGGCTCCATGCCATGACGAGCCAGATAGAACAGGCCACCCACCAGCACAACGAGGCTGGAAATAATGACCCCATACTTTAGTACAGCGCTGATCATGCGTCCTAGTTCATAATCTGGCGATCGCACATCAACCTCAGGAATCACAGGCGCATCCACGGTAACATTCGCGATCGCATCTGCTGGTAGATTTGCTAATACATGCGCAGCCGCATCCACCCTGGCCTGGAGAGATTGATCGATCGGGCAGGATAGAGCTTCTACTTCCGAATCATAAACAGGCATCCTAATGTCCTCCCACCACGTTGTACACCATCTTGATCGACATCACTACTAGCACCAAACTAAAGACGATTCGTAGCACATTCACCTGAGTGCCCACCAAGGCCCGTGCCCCCAACAGCGCTCCAGGAAACACGCCCAGCATTACCGGCATGGCCAACCCCGGATCGATGTACCCCCGAGATAAATACACCCCCGCAGATACCGCTGCTGTCACCCCAATGGTGAAACTGCTCGTCGTGGTGGAAACTTTGAATGGTAGGCGCATCACCTGATCCATCGCCAGCACCTTGAGGGCACCTGAACCAATGCCCAGCAACCCAGACAGCACACCCGCGATCGCCATTAGCCCAAACCCCAACGGCACCGACTGAGCCTGATACGCCATTGCCCCACTCGACGTTGGATAGGTGCCAGTCAGTTGCAAGTGGGCCGCTAGGGGCTGCGGCTCCTCAACCACCTCCGATTCCTCTCGCGGTTGCTGAGCCAAATAGGCCGAGTACAGCAGCACCACCGCCAAAATAATGGTGAGCAGTTTGACCGAAATCACCGTTGCCAACAGCGCCCCAACGATCGCGCCTGTAGTGGTTGCCACTTCCAAAAACATGCCCAGCCGCACGTTGGCAAACCCCTTGCGAATGTAGGTAGACGCAGCGCCGCAAGATGTTGCAATCACCGATACCAGCGATGCCCCTATCGCGTAGCGAATATCCACCCCAAACACCGACGTGAGCAGGGGCACAATCACCACCCCACCCCCTAACCCGGTGAGCGCTCCCAAAAAACCGGCCAAAAACGACCCCACCCATACCAATAGCGAAAACTCAAGAACATTCACCGCTTTACTTCCGTTGTCGTATCACCAATGTGCCTGAAGCTTGAACCAGTTAGAACGGTCAACAACACTCTGTAACAGAATCGATGGGAGGAAGAATTTCCCCAATGCACCTACTCAAGAATGATGGAATTTAGAGAATCGAGCGGAATCGAGAACACGTAGTAAACCACTCCCAAGCCCAAAATCAAGATCGCCATACTCGACAGCACAACCCAGCGATCGGGCAGCTGGTATGTATCGGCTTCGATATCGTTGCGCACCCCAAAGTAGTGTTGGGTCGAAAGCAGCACCATCAATAGCCCTACAATCGAGAAAGCGAGCCCCAGTTTCCAACCATTGCCCGGTGGCTGAGGTGCCATCGGTGGGCGTAAAATCCGCAATCGCACAATCAACACGCCAAATCCCATCAGGGCGATCGCGCTCCGCATCCAGGCCAGGTACGTGCGCTCATTGGCGAGATGATCACGAATGCGATTGGGATTCACTCGCTTAGACAGAGTCTCGGTCACGCCAGATTCTGAAGAGGGAAGTTGATTCAATGACACGCTAACACTCGATCTAAATTATGCGATACCTTCACTGCGAAACCTTTGCCTGGTTTTGCGCTGGAACTCCTAGCACTATCGGATTCCAGCATCTCAAGACTGCGGCTCTCCAATGTTCGTTAATCCAGCGGAGCTTCGGGGTATTGATTGGTTAAATCGGCTTGTGCCAGATCGGGGATCTCCCAATTGATATCGCCTGCGGAGAAAACGCTAGCGGGGGGAAGATTGAAGGCGATTGCTCCCGTATCGGGATCTTCGGCAATCTCCAGTTCTGTTCCTGGAAGGATCTTCACCGCCGTTGCACCCATGAGTTCCAATCCTGCTGCGGTAGCATCGTTGGGTAAGTACACGCCACCACACACCCAGTTATCATCGGTCTCTTCACCCGCAGGCAGCAGATAGAGAACTTGCTCAAATGTTGTGGTTGATCCCTTGTTGGGTGAGCCATATACCGCTAAGGGACGGGTTGTATTGTTTCGGCACAGCGTGTCTTCTCCCATCTCCATCAGATATTTTTGATATTCCAAAGTTGGGATTTTTTGCTCCACGTCAGCGATCGTCATACCTTCTGGTGGTGTGTTTGTATCGCGTGCTTGAATCAAGCCACTCAACGTTTCTACCAGGTTTGTGTAATCTGCTGATTCGGTAGGTTTGGGGGCATCAGCCAGGGCTGGCTTCACCACAGCAAGATTCAAAATCAGCAGGAAGGCAATACAAGCAGCTTTTAGCAATTTCATGGGTTACTCCTGATCGACGAATGAGGAACTAGAAGCGATCGCACAGAAGATAATTTGGAAAAGCAAGGATGATGTCATAAATCACATCCCAATTGTTAACCTGAGATTTCAGATGGCGCTAGGATTGCCGGGTTAACTCCTTTGCAGGTTCGGAGAGGGACAAGACTGCGGGCCGTGTTGCATTGCGCAACAAACTCAAAAGGCACAGACCACTGATCACGAGTGTGAGTACAGCCAACCCTCGATTTTCCAACGTGTGGCTATCCACCAAAATCAACACGCCCAGCCCAATCAGCACAAAGGGAATGAGTTGATTGCCGTAGTGGGTCAAGGTTCGGGCGATCGCAGGTACCTGCATGAGCCGATACGCGACGTAGCACCACACCCCCACCAGCCCAAAAAACACGCCCAAAATAGTTGCCAAACTCTGGCCTGTACTGCTGGCAAACAGCGGCACATAGATGCCAATGTTATCGCCTCCGTTGGCAAAGGTTACCGCAGCGACACTACAAGCCTGGGGCGACAGCACACTCTCGAACCATGATTGAGCAGGAGTTTGCTGTGGCTTCTCCGCTTCCACTTCATCTTCAGAATTCTGATTGATCAATCTCCCCATGCCAATGGCGATAGGAACAATGCCCAACATACCAATCCAGGGACGAGGCAGAACAAAGCTGCTAAAAAATCCCGGCAGGCTGACCAACACCAGCGCAGCAAACCCCAAGTACTGCCCAGCCACAATATGCCGCCGCCGAAACAGCGCACTGACCTGCGAAAAGAACAGCAGCAGAATTAAGATGTCATCCAAATTGGTTACCGTAAATGCCGTAAACCCAGTCGAGATTGCTTTTAATACTTCACTCATGCTTCTCAATACCGCTAATGTCCTGCTTTCGTTGGGTTGACCAGTTGGCAAGCCATTCTGAAATGAACCTTTTGAAAGGGATAGGGATCGTAGTGGAATACTCTAGAGGCGATCGCCCCTGTTCAGTTCAAGCTGCGTCGGAAATCGGCCAATCAATTTACGATGGTTTTACCATGCAGCGCATGGGCTTCAATCTAAAAGAGCCAATCAATAGAAGCAAATAGTCTTTCTTGTTAAAACCATAAAGCGCGTTAATTTTTGAGCCGTATTCCAGCTAAAAACATGAGTCTTATCCACAAAAAAGAGTCAAAATGATTGAAAAATCGCGATCCCAGAATCTTGACTTTTGAAGTAGGAATAGTGAAGTTTCAACAGAAAATTTGGCAATCACCTAGTCTGCAACTCTGAGTTTTGACTTGAGCTGTTTACTTGCCAATAGACTTTTAAATCATCATTTGTCGAATCATCTCAGTTTGTAAAAATACTTCTATTTTTTACAAATTTCATAATCTTGTAAAACAAGTTTTCAGCCTTTATCAAAGCTAACCCATAGGAAGTAACACAACCATAATGAGCAAACTCCATCATGCCGAAACGCAGAGTTTAAACAGGCTGCGGAGAAACCAAGATCCCGAATGCAAGCCCAGTTCCGGACTTGATTGAGCCTGCAACTTATGCCATACTCCTAAAATACTAAATTTCGATCAATTTACCGTATATTAATCTGAGCTACTGCTTTTATTTGTTGGCTAAGTCACTAAAATCACATGACATTTGAACAACTTCGAATATTTTTAGCTGTTGCTGAACACCTCCATTTCACTCGTGCAGCAGAAGAGCTGTATATTACACAGCCAGCTGTTAGTGCCGCTGTTCAAAGTTTAGAAAAAGAGTATGGAGTGAAACTCTTTCATCGAGTTGGGCGGCATGTTGAAATTAGTGAAGCTGGCAAACTGCTTGAAGTAGAAGCTCAAAAGATTCTAGATAGAGTGATGTTGGCTGAACGGGGATTGCGAGAGTTGAACAGCCTTCAGCGAGGTGAAATTCGGATTGGTTCTAGTCTGGCGGTTGGAAACTATTGGTTGCCAACCAAGCTCAGCCGATTTAAGCGTGACTATCCCGGTATTGCAGTGAAGTGTATATTAGCCAATGCCGAAGAAATTGGGGATGGTACTGCTTCTGGATTGTTCGATATTGGCCTAGTTACTGGAGAATTAAAGCCTGCCTTAACCTCGGTTTTGCAGCAGCAAACCGTAGGGAGCGATCGCCTGCAAATTGTTGTAGGTGAATCTCACCCCTGGTATAGTCGCCCCAAAGTTTCAGTTGCGGAGCTGACCCAAACTGCGTGGATTATGCGAGAGTCGGGTTCAGGCACTCAACAGGTGTTTGAACGCGCCTTGCAAAGTTGGGGAGTGGATCTAACCCAGCTAGAGATCACATTAGTTCTCAGTACCAGTGAAATGGTGAAATCAGTGGTGGAGGATGGAGTTGGAGCCGCTGCTGTGTCGGAAATTATGCTGAAGAAAGAGCTGAAGTTGGGAACGCTACGTGCTGTTCAGGTGATTGGGCAGGAGAATCACCTACTAACCAGTTTAGAGATTGTACAGCCTATGCTGAAACTACATCACAGAGAGCGTTTTCAAAGCAGAGCGGCGATCGCATTTGAAACCATGCTAAGCAGCAATGCTCTCGTTTCTGCCCATTTTGCATAATCAACCTTACTTGAGTCAGCCCCTTTGCTAAGGCTGCACAGTAGGAGCTTTAAAGGCTTTGGTTCGTAGGAGTGTATCTAAATCGATCACAGTTGATTCTTCACGGCCCACAATGATTGGCAACTCCCCATTCCAGCGTTCTATCGTTTGCCGCTGCAATAATTCTGGCGTTAGGCTTTCTTGCAATAGGCGTTGCGCTTCGGCTTCGCCCTTTGCCCAATTCACGCGTGCTTCTGCTTCGCGCAGTGCCTTTTTCGCCACAAATTCAGCCCGCTTGGCTTCCTGCTCGGCCACCTGCTTTGCTTCCACTGCATCACTAAACCGATTGGAAAAGTGGACATGCACCAGCGAAATATCATCCACAGTAATGTGGTAAGTTCGCAACCGACTCGTTAACTGGTCATCTACTTTGGCTTTCACTTCCCCTCGTTTCGTAATGATCTCTTCTGCTGTAAATTCTGCCATCACAGCTTTCAAGACCTCTTCCACAGCAGGATTAATAATGTGATTCACAACCGTCAGCTCATCTCCAATCTGCTGATACAGCACATGCGCTTCCGCAGGTACAATATGCCAGTTCAGCGCTACATCTGAGTAAACGTCCTGTAGATCGCGAGAAGATGCTTCTGCCGAAATTTGCTGCCCCTGCACGCGTACGCTGAGCTTTTTTACAGTATGCACTAGCGGCACAATCACGTGAATTCCTTCATCTAGAATTTGGTTCTGCACCTGCCCAAAACGCATTAATACTCCCCGCTCTCCCGCATTCACAATCACGAAAAAACTAGATAGAAACACGAGTGCCAGCAAGGTAGATAAGACACTCATGGCAATATTGATGTCTTTAGAGCTTCGACGTTGAGCTTTTGCAACTTGCTGAGTAATGTCCACATTCCCTCGCTCTAAAAGAAAGCATCAAATAATGCTGAGACCAAAATCAACCGCGTGTCCAAGCGCGAATAGCTGGAAATGGGCAAAATTTTTGCCCTACCTCTTGCCTGCCTCCTGTCTGACCTCACAGCATACTGCAACTTTGCACGAAATAATTCCCGGTAAGCAAGTGGGGTTTGAATCGGGCTGATAAACTCAACCGCTGTCGTTAAGCCAAAGCCATCTTTGCACCTTCGACGGCTCAAACGCTTAGTTGTTAAGCAGTCTAAGCCAGGTCTCTAATGGATAAAAGATTTACTTTGATTCGCAAGCAATTATGGTATTCTCTCTTAAAGTACGGTACACCGATCGATATTTAGATATATTGAATTACGTAGATAGGGTCAAGCCTTATGGGAATTTTGGTTGAAGGCGTTTTCAAAAGCTTTGGTAGTTTCGCTGCGTTGGAAGATATTAATGTCGAAATTCCGACAGGCTCGCTCGTGGCGTTGCTTGGCCCTTCGGGTTCAGGAAAGTCAACCCTGCTGCGCATCATTGCTGGTTTGGAAGAACCGGATACAGGGCATGTTTATTTAACGGGACGAGATGTGACTCATGATGAAGTGCAAGACCGTGGAGTTGGGTTTGTATTTCAGCATTACGCTCTGTTTAAGCATTTGACGGTTCGACAAAATGTGGCATTTGGGTTGGAAATTTCCAAATGGAAGCCAGAACGCATTAAAAATCGCGTTGATGAGCTGCTGGAGCTGGTTCAACTGTCGGCTTTTGGCGATCGCTATCCCTCTCAGCTATCGGGTGGGCAGCGACAGCGTATTGCATTAGCACGATCGCTAGCTCGTGAACCCAAAGTACTGCTGCTCGATGAACCCTTTGGCGCGTTGGATGCCAAAGTGCGAAAAGAGCTACGAAACTGGCTGCGGCGGCTGCATGAAGAAGTTCAGGTAACTACTGTATTCGTTACTCACGATCAGGAAGAAGCGATGGAAGTTGCTAGCCAGATTGTGGTGATGAGCAACGGCAAAGTTGAACAAGTCGGTAGCCCTGCTGAAATTTACGATAATCCCGCTTCACCCTTTGTTATGGGTTTTCTGGGGCCAGTCAATGTATTGTCGGGTAACACATCACTTGGTGGCAGAGCCCACACCACTAGCCGGGACAAAATTTACATTCGTCCCCATGACTTGATTGTGGAGTTGACCCCCAGCACAGATGCAGTTCCTGCAACTGTACAACGACTTATCCACTTAGGATGGGAAGCACAAGCTGAGCTTCGGCTAGATGATGGTCAAGTTGTCAACGTCCATCTCGATCGGCAACGATTTGATCAACTGAATTTGCAGCGATATCAGCGGGTGTTTGCCAAGCCTAAACAGGCAAAAGTATTTGCGACTTTAATCTGAACGACCGATTGAATCGTACACCTGTTTCTCGTTACATTAAGTTAATCAATTTTATTGATGAATTCGACAAAAATGAACAATTGCTTCTATGGGTTTTGCGCATTAGAGTGAAAGTATTGATGATACTTGCGGCTCAAGGGGTTAGTAGCTATGTTCAACGCTTGGTTTGATCGCTGTCGAGAAGAGCGCTATCTGCAGGGGTGTTGCGATCGCACAGCGGGTCTCTTACCTCGATTGGAAGATTCTTCTTACCTTATTGGATACTTCTCTGATCGACCAGAAGGATTAGACGAAGTTATACAACATTTCTCGTCTATTGAGGACTACTTACTCTGGAAACGCAAAACCATCAAGCCTGGATATTAAAACATTCATCCTTTCAACAAACAGAACCAATTCGAGACAAACAGTACTCAAATCGTTTGAATCACCCACTTCTACCAATAGAAGTGGGTGATTTTTTTAGAGCCATCATCACAATTTTGTTAATCGTTTGTTAAACTAATTTTAACCTCAAAAGATGCCTGAGAAATTAATAAAATTGCCCATCCTTCGGCAAGCGCAAAGCACTACATCCTCAAATTCCGTCTCCCAAATTTGGGACACGCGAACACAAGAGGTTGAGGGCCGTACCGAGACTTAAGGCACTTTTCAGACATCCTCTAAAGCTTGTCCCAAATTTGGGATGGCGACTGCTTCAGCTTTCTATCCTTCCAATCTCTAACATTGTTAACTGCATCTTTATCCCATAAATGTTGTGGGCTGTGATGGAGCTGCGATCGCATCACAACTAGTTTGTATAGAGATCTCAGTTAATAGCCAAGGCTGAGTCATTTTTACTTTTTGGAAGCTATTCTCCATGTCTTATATGTTTGTTCAATCCGATGATGTGTTGACCATCCTGTTTCGGTTAGGATTGGCTATGTTTTTGGGTGGCGTGATTGGATTTAATCGTCAAAGGGGAGGGAGAGCCGCTGGCGTGCGCACTTTTATGATTGTGAGTCTGGGAGCTGCTTTTTTTGTGATGATTCCTTTGCAGGCTGAAGGGGAAAACTCTTTTGCTGCCACCAATGCCCTCAGTCGTACGATTCAAGGTGTGGCCACTGGGGTGGGCTTTTTGGGGGCAGGGCTAATCTTGCAGCAATCATCCCGTAAGTTGGGAATCATCAAGGTGCGTGGATTAACCACGGCTGCCACAATATGGGCATCAGCAGGATTGGGAGCTGCCATTGGCTGCGGGTTGTGGCAAATGGGACTCATCGGGACTGGATTTATCTTGCTGGCTCTGAGTGGGGTCAAACGGGCTCAAAAGACTGTGAAGAAAACTGTCCAGTCATCTGCGTTTATTTTGCTGAGATCTAGGCCCTTAGAATCAACTCACTCTGGCAATTCAGCACCAGATGAACCCGATGCAAAAACATGACGTCTATTTGCTATTGATACAGAAGCGATCGCTCGTCATTTTAAATTACACTTTTCCGATCGGCAAAGTATTGTTGTGAATTCCTGATACACCAACCTCATCAAGCACGAGCTGATGATTGAAAAACTTGTGGGATCTTCATCAAAATGTTGAGTCAATGTATCACCGTCATTTTTCTTTTAATTGATAACAAACGAACCACAGCCGTCATCGGAAACCATTTATGGCATAAAGTTGCGATACCTCGCCTACGTTTTTTTGTCACATCTCAGTTGAGAATTCAACTTCACTTTTTCGAGTGATCTAGTCGGAATTAGAGGCATATTAAATTTTTATTTTGTTTATCTAGAACTTTCCGAATCTGGTCATATTGATCTAACGTATTAACGATGCGAATTGTCTACTTAAACTCTCGCATGGTTATGAACAATAGTATTCTCAATTCCATACCCTTTTCATCACTCAAGCGTCCTATCATTGCCATCGTTGGTAGTGGATTTAGCGGTACGTTAGTCGCAGTGCATCTATTACGCATGGCTGCTCAGCCTGTCACGATTATCTTAATTGATCGCAACGGCGAGTATGGTCGAGGAGTGGCCTATTCAACTACGCTCAGCCTTCACTTACTAAATGTGCCCGCTGGCAAAATGAGCGCATTTCCAGATGAGCCAGATCATTTTTTGACCTGGCTGCATGATGCAGGTTATGTAACCATCGAAGCAGCTACCTTCGTTTCGCGTCATCTGTATGGAAGTTATGTGCAATCTTTGTTGGAGCAGGCGATCGCTGGTGCACCAGCGCACGTGACTCTCCATCGTGTCATGGATGAAGCGATAGCAATTGAAGTTATCAACGATAGAACCACCCTAAGACTCCGAAACGGAACGGAACTTCAAGCAGATAAAGTTGTGCTGGCTTTGGGAAATTTTCAGGCTGCCTTACCTACTCCATTTGCGGCTTTACCTCGGTACAAGTCATATGTCCGCAATGCTTGGGCCAAAGGGGCAATTTCAGGGCTAAAGGCTAACGATCCCGTCCTCATCGTCGGCACTGGATTAACCATGGTTGATGCGGTCATTGCTTTGCGAGAACAAGGACACCAAGGTTCCATCTATGCGGTTTCTCGCCATGGGCTGCGGCCACAGCGGCATCAACCCTACATCCCTTATCCTAACCAACTAGCTGTGAGCACCGCCCCTAAAACAGCTCGTGGCCTGGTACGATGGGTTCGCAACGAGGTACAGCTAGCAATTGCTCGGGGGTACGACTGGCGCGCTGTTATTGATGCACTTCGGCCCATTAGTCAACCTTTGTGGCAGAGGCTATCAACGACTGAGCAGCGACGCTTTTTGCGTCATGCCAAGCCTTATTGGGAAGTCCACCGCCATCGTGTTGCTCCCCAAATGGCTAATATTCTCGAGTGTGCAGTCGCCCAAGGACAACTCATGTATCAAAGTGGACGTGTTCAGAGTTGCTATGTGGAGGGCGATCGCGTACACCTCATGATTCAACCGCGTCATCAAACAACACAAACTGCTCTAACAGTTTGCCGTATTCTCAACTGCACTGGCTTCAACTGTGACTATCAACAATTGCCACATCCTTTCATTGACAGTTTGCGCACGCAAAATTTAATTCAATTCAATCCAATTAGGTTAGGGATTGAAACAACCAACAATGGAGCCGTCATTCAGGCCAATGGTAAAGCTTCCGACATTCTTTATACACTAGGTACGCCTCGCAAAGGCAATCTCTGGGAAACAACCGCCATACCAGAACTGCGAGTGCAAGCGCAGGCTTTAGCAGCAGAAATACTTAATTCTCTTGGAGCAACTTCTTCGATGCTCTCTCCTACGGCTCTTGCTCCAAGGTGGTGAAGTCGTGAAATGTCCTGCTCTCCAGATATGAACCCTCATCCCTCCCCGAACGATATCCCCATCATTGACGTGCAACCGCTTGTATCTGCTGATGGCGCGGCGAATGCTGAGTTGTCGGCGTTAGAAGAAGCGCAGCATTCTGTTGCACGCCAAATTCGCTATGCCTGTCGCGAGTATGGTTTTTTCTATATTGTTGGCCATGGCGTTAGTGAACCGTTACAGCATCAATTAGAACAACTTAGCCGACGTTTTTTTGCCCTACGTTTGGCAGAAAAACAGCAGATTCAGATGGCACTTGGTGGCAAAGCATGGCGCGGCTACTTTGCCGTCGGAAAAGAACTCACATCGGGAAAACCCGACTTAAAGGAAGGGCTCTATTTTGGTGCGGAGTTGGGAAGCGATCACCCTGCTGTTCAGGCACATCTGCCCATGCATGGAGCCAACTTGTTTCCATCCCAAATACCAGAATTGCGGGAGACTGTGTTAAGTTACATGACCGCCATGACCGAACTCGGACATGCTCTGATGGTTGGTATTGCCTTAAGTTTAGGGCTAGAGCCTGGTTACTTTCGCGATCGCTTTACAGCAGACCCTTTCATCCTATTTCGTATCTTTCACTATCCTGCTTTCCATACTTTTGCTCATTCCCCGCACCATCATGAGCTATGGGGCGTTGGAGAGCATACTGATTATGGCTTGTTGACCATCTTGAAGCAGGATGACTGCGGTGGGTTGCAAATTAAGTGCCAAAATCAGTGGATTGAAGCACCACCAGTTCCCAATTCGTTTGTGTGCAATATTGGCGATATGCTCGAGCGCATGACCCAGGGATTTTACCAATCTACGCCTCACCGGGTGAAGAATATCTCAGGCCGCGATCGCCTTTCATTTCCATTCTTTTTTGATCCAAATTTTTGTGCTGAAGTTCATCCAATTTTGATAGATGCATCAGCTCAAAACCTCAATATATCTCATGGGCGCTGGGATAGAGCATCTGTTCATACTGTTTCTGGCACCTATGGAAATTATATTTTGAAGAAAGTCTTCAAAGTATTTCCAGATCTCACAAAAACAACATCATTGCCAGGTGAATTGAATGGCTAGCAACCTCGGAATATTCGTTTTTTTGGGCAGCTTTTCTAGATGGAACGAGGTGAACCTCTGAGGAAAAACCATCCTTCAGTCTAGCTAATGTGAACGGCAACTCATGCTAAGTAGGGCTTGCCGAAAAAAGCGCTAAAGACTTACTGTGTCTAGTCTCAAGCGGGATCAAGTCTGATAAAGTGCAAGGAAAAAGCGTAAAATCCCTCAAAATCCTTGCACGAGCTTGCCGATGTACCGCCGTTCTACCCCGGGTCAACTATCGCTCGAGAATTTCTACTTGCCGTTTGGGGGCAAGTTATTGGGTGAGAATCGCTGGGTGAAGTTGGCACAGTTGATTCCGTGGGAGGCATTTGGCAGCGGCAGTGGCGCTATCCTCAGTTCGTTCTGATGGCTGTTTAAGTGCTAGCAGTCCCCAGGATTGAACTGTCAGCCCTCCCAAAACTCGTAAAATACTTTTTCAGCAGGCCCTAAGTAATCTTTGTATGTTGGCAGCTGGTTTTGGGCAAATATAGCCGCATAGCCTGATTCATCTCATCATAGAGGTGGTTGGTTGCGACGAAAACACAAATAATAAAATCGCTTTATTGAACCCATCAAAAAGATGATTTGCGCTTATTTAAGTGGCATCTTAAATTGAAAATCAACTCAGCAATATACCAGAGTTTCTCCAACATCAATTTGCTGACCTTTTAACGAATTCAAGGGTCGGCTTCTCTTTAGCAATTAAGTCTGCTAAATGGGTAACATTCTCAATCTAGAGCCAACATATTTCATAAACTGCTTCTATTAAAGGTAATCATTTTTAACTCAATATCTTTACGGTTTCGTCCATTTTCTCGATATCTAGAAGATGGGTTGATGTCGCATGTCCGATTGAACATGAATCGGTGGAGCAAACGTTATCCAAATTAGTTTTCTCGTTCTATTTCTTGATGTAGATGCTATGGCTTTATTAACTGGATCTCTTGCATTGGCAATCGCCACTGCGACTGCAACCACCTTTGATGACAACATTTACCTTACGTTATTTTTTGGTAGGGTTAATCAAACCTTTCGGCCTCGCCATATTGTGGTGGGTGAGTTTGTTGGGTTTACAGCTTTAGTAGGTGTCAGTTTAGTTGGTTTCTTAGGAGGATTGGTTGTTTCCCATATGTGGATCGGGTTACTTGGCTTCTTGCCAATTGCCATTGGTGTAAATACGCTACTCAGTCGAGACGAGAATGATGGCGAGACGATTCAGGACACATCCCCAAACCTATCGCGTCGCTGTAGTTACCCGTGCCGCTCTAAAGCAACGGTATGGAAAACAATATGTGAGCCCCAAACCTACCGGGTTGCGGCAGTTACCATTGCCAATGGAGGCAATAATATCGGCATCTACATTCCTCTATTTGCCAGCAGCACCTTACCGAATTTAGTGCTAACTCTAAGCGTATGTTACACCGCCATTGGGCTTTGGTGTTTACTATCTTATAGCATCGTACGTCGACCTGCGATCGCATTCATTATGGCTCGCTATGTGCGCAAAGTTGTTCCCTTTGTATTGATGTGGATCGGGTTCTCCATCCTGCTGGATAACCAGTCTTACCAATTACTCGCTGGCTTGTTCTAGCAGTCCGCTAACTCAATTTGCATTGACAACGCACTACCTTGGATTGATTAACGACTGACTAAGAGCTGATTTATAAAGAGAAGCTAAAAGCCTGTTATGTTGAGCTTGTGCAGATTTTAGGCTGGATGTAGCCGAATGGGTGCTCATCATGACTCGTCTGCCAAAGATTGCCAATCCTATCCGTAAACCCTACCCAAGTGACCTCAGCGATGCGGAGTGGGAAGTGATGCAAACCCTGATCCCTCAGCCGAAAGGCTTTGGGCATCCGGTGGAAGTTGATTTCAGGGAAATTCTCAATGGCATCTTCTATGTGCAACGAACCGGATGCCAATGGGAAATGATGCCTCACGACTTACCGCCCTACAGCACGGTGTACCGCTACTTCCAAAAGTGGCAACGCAAAGGGGGCTGGCAACAGATGCATGACTTAGCCCGAGAGAAACTGCGAACGAAATTAGGCAGAGAGCCAGAGTCCACCGTTGCGATTGCCGACTCCCAATCGGTCAAGACCACGGAAAAAAGGGGGCGGTCTACGGTTTTGACGGTGGTAAGAAGGTTAAGGGGCGTAAGCGCCATGTCGTCGTAGACTCCCAAGGATGGTTGATTGGAGTTGTGGTGACAGAGGCAAACGCCTCAGAACGATTGGGGGCTGTCGTGGTCCTAGATGAGGCCAAAGAGAAGTTAGCCAAACTCAAAGTGATTTGGGTGGATCAGGGGTATTCTGGCAAGAACTTTGCCAGTGCTGTTCGGCACGTTTGTGGTGACGGGGTGCGGGTAGAGGTTATCCAACGAACCTCACCGACGTTCGAGCCTCAACCGAAGCGGTGGATTGTGGAGCGCACCTTTGGTTGGCTCAATCGGTTCAGGCGGTTGAGCAAGGATTATGAGGTGTATTCAGAGGTCAGTGAAGCGATGATTTATGGCTCCTTACTGCGGCTGATGCTTCGAAGATTAGGAGCTTAAGATTTCATTCATAAATCAGCTCTAAGACTGTAACCTAACGTAAAGAAACAGGTACTAACCCCTGGGCTGCACTCGCCGTGTGTGGCCCAGGGGTTATGTTTTTATGCTGCTGCTCATCTACGCCACCTCGCGAATTTCCACACCACGTCAAAAATTGTGCTGGCTTAAGGGTTGCGTTTTGTCAGGCAGTTATGGCATATTGCTGATCACCAAAACTACGATATCTCTACCAAATTACCGTAGTTTTTTTTGTGTCAGGCGTTTACAGGCTCAGTTTCTTAAGCTCCTCTATCAGTGGATGGGAAGCCATCGCGTTCTCTTGCTTGGATGAGCGATCGCATATCTCAGCCGAAACTTCCAAACGGAGGAAATCCCATGAGTGACATTAGATCTGGGTGGCAAAGCACCCTAGTCGCAACTTTTGGCCAACTCAAGCGCTGGATACAGCATCGTGTCCGAGCTTCGGTCGTGCTATTTGTTGTGGGCATTGGAATGAGTGTGGCGATCGCCTCCTGCACCTCTAGCTCTTTACCAACTCCATTTGCTAATGTGTCTGCTTCGCCTGTTGCCCAAACTCGGGTTGTGCGAATTGGTCATCAAAAGTTTGATCCATTCACATTAGTAAAAGCCCGGGGTGGATTAGAGAAGCGGCTAGAGGCGTTGGGGGCAACGGTAGAGTGGACAGAATTTCAATCTGGGCCACCGATGCTAGAAGCACTCAACGTGGGCAGCATCGACATTGGCCGTACTGGCGATGCGCCACCTGTGATTGCTCAGGCCGCCGATGCTCCCTTGGTTTACATTGGCGGCAGTGCTCCAAAAGATCGCAGCTCAGCCGTCATCGTTCCACCAGACTCAACTATTCAATCTGTCGCTGATCTCAAAGGTAAAAAAGTTGCTTACGCTAAAGGATCAAGCGCCAACTACCTGATTGTGCGAGTTTTGGAAACTGCTGGACTAACGCTAGCTGATATTGAATCGGTGTACCTGACTCCGGGGGATGCCCGCTCAGCATTTGAACAAGGCAATGTAGATGCCTGGGCAATTTGGGATCCATTCTACGCAGCAGCCCAGCAGCAGTCCAATGCGCGAGTGCTTCGCGATAGCGAAGGCCTTGTAGCCAACCGCGATTTTTATCTTGCTTCCACATCGTTTGCAGAATCTGGAGCAGATATTATTCAAGCGATCGCGGCAGAAACCCAAGCCGTTGCAGCTTGGGCAGATGCGAATCCTGAAGCAGTAGTCAATATTCTGTCACCCCTATTGGGTATTGAAGCATCTGTATTAGACACAGTAACAAAGCGTCGAAACTATGGTTTTGAAGAATTCAACGACGCCATGCTAACAGAACAGCAGCAGATCGCAGATACCTTCAGCAAACTGCAATTAATCCCCAAACCCGTCAACGTAAAAGACAGTGTGTGGAACGCAAAATAACACGCATTCTCCAAAATTTTGGAAACACTCGAGTGTACTGTATGAGTAACTTATTGAAGGAACGCTTAAAGGGCTATCCAGAATCAAAACTGACCCTTGGGTGGAGATGGATTCGTCGAGTATTTCACCTATCTTGGCAACAGCGATCGCTCTTGTTTGCCTTAGGAATCGGGCTCAGCATGGCGATTGCAGCGTGTACTGCTCAACCGACTGAACCCGTTAGCAGTCCAGCCATATCACCCCCTGCATCCCCTGCGCGTCAACTCCGCATCGGATATCAAAAATCTTCAACCGCACTCAATCTTTTGAAGAATCGAGGCGATCTTGAAAGTCGGCTCACGTCTGACGGGGTAACCGTAGAGTGGAATGAATTTGCGGCTGGCCCTCAAATGCTAGAAGCGCTGAATGTTGGCAGTATTGACTTTGCCTACACAGGCGAAACGCCCCCTGTCTTTGCCCAAGCGGCTGATGCTCCTCTGCAATATGTCGCCTATGAACCACTTGGAGGCTCTGCGGAAGCCATTCTTGTGACCAAAGATTCCCCCATTCAAACCGTAGCCGACCTGAAAGGCAAAAAAGTAGCGTTGAATAAAGGCTCAAACGTCCACTATCTTCTGGTTCGTGCTTTAGAAGAGTCGGGTTTACAGTACAGCGATGTTGAAACCGTGTTTTTGCCACCCGGAGATGCACGGCCTGCATTTGAGCAGGGTGCTGTAGATGCTTGGGTAATCTGGGATCCATTTCAGGCCGCAGCAGAAACAGCAATCGGAGCCCGAGTATTAATTGATGGTAAAGATCTTGTCAAAAATAATGGCTTTTTCTTATCCACTCAATCCTTTGTCAACAGCCATCCTGACTTGTTGAATGTGCTATTAGAGGAGCTGAGAACTGTTAGCACATGGGCAAAACAAAACCCAGAAGATGTCGCAATTTTTTTGTCCGCAGAGTTGGGAATTGACAAGCCATCACTACAACTTGCAGAACAGAGGCGAGATTATGGTGTACTGCCCATCACAGACGAGGTCGTGAACAATCAGCAGAAAATTGCAGATACATTCTCACAACTCAACCTCATCCCAAAACAAATTAAAGTTGCAGACGCTGTTTGGAAGGAATAAGGAATCAAGTATGAACATTTTTTGGTTTATTCCGTTACATGGGGATGGACGCTATTTGGGCACATCTCGCGGAGGCCGTCCCCTTACACCAGAATATTTGAAGCAACTGGCTGGAGCCATTGATCAGCTTGGGTTTGAGGGTGCACTCTTGCCAACAGGCCGCTCCTGTGAAGATGCTTGGATCACAGCGTCATTACTAGTTTCTGTCACACAGCGGATGAAGTTTTTGGTTGCAATTCGCCCCGGTCTTTCATCCCCGAGCATGGCAGCTCGCATGGCAGCCACATTTGATCGATTATCCAAAGGTCGCTTGCTAGTGAATGTTGTCACAGGCGGCGATCCAGTAGAGCTAGCAGGCGATGGTCTGCATTTGGACAAAGAAGCTCGTTACGAGTTGACCGACGAGTTCTTGGCCGTATGGCGCAATGTCATGGCTGGCAATATTTCTGATTTTGACGGCCAACATTTGAAAATCCAAGGCGGAAAGCTATTATTCCCTCCAGTACAGTATCCCTATCCGCCACTCTATTTTGGCGGGTCCTCTCCTGCGGCAAAGCGTGTTGCTGCCAAGCACGTGGATTTATATCTCACTTGGGGAGAGCCTCCGGCCCAAGTCGCCGAAAAAATTGCTGAGGTGCGGCAACTGGCGGCAGAGTATGGCAGAACGATTCGCTTTGGGATTCGACTGCATGTAATTGTGCGTGAAACTGAGGCAGAGGCGTGGGCTGCTGCGAACAACTTAATCCGACATTTAGATGATGAGACAATCGCTGCGGCTCAAGCGGCCTTAGAAAGAGCCGACTCGGAAGGGCAGCGCCGTATGGTGGAGTTGCATGGTGGTCGTCGAGAAAATCTGGAAATTTATCCTCACTTGTGGGCTGGAGTCGGACTGGTGCGGGGTGGTGCTGGAACAGCCTTGGTGGGCAATCCCGATCAAGTTGCAAGTTTGATGCAGGAGTACGCAGCTCTGGGGATTGATACGTTTATTTTCTCGGGATATCCCCATTTAGAGGAGGCCTACCGAGTGGCCGAACTGCTATTTCCTAAGCTGCCGCTAGAGAACTTACCGAAGGTCGAGCCCAGCCGATTTGTTAGCCCGATTGGAGAAATTATTGCCAACGACAAGTTGCCGACAAACGCTAGTTGATTCAACAAATGAGCTGGGGTGATCGCCCAATACTTTTCTCACTCATTAACCACGACATGAATATGCAACTTGAGAATGCTAAAGCTCATCCTTATGCCCTAAAAAAGATGCCCTGGGACAATGTAGTGCCTTGGCTAGTTCCTCTTGGATGTCTCATCATTTGGCAAATTTGCTCTCAGATGGGATTGATTCCTACACGAATTTTGCCAGCCCCCACCAAAATTCTGGAAGCAGCATTGCGGTTGAGTATGAGTGGCGAGTTGCTACGTCATGTTCAAGTAAGTACACACCGCGCTTTGATTGGGTTCGCTATTGGGGGTGGTATTGGATTAGCTTTGGGATTCCTCAACGGCATGTTGCCTATTGCTGAGAAAATACTAGATAGCTCTATTCAAATGGTTCGCAATGTTCCACATTTAGCCTTAATCCCATTGGTGATTTTGTGGTTCGGAATAGGAGATGAAGCACGAATATTCCTTGTCGTTCTTGGGGTCTTTTTCCCGATATACATCAACACTTTTCACGGAATTCGGTCGATTGATCCAAACTTGGTAGAAATGGGTCAGGTTTATGGACTTAGTCAACATGAACTACTGATCCAAATTATTCTTCCTGGTGCGTTATCGAATGTGTTGGTGGGATTGCGCTATGCGTTAGGACTCATGTGGCTAACATTGATTGTGGCAGAAACGATTGCAGCCAACTCTGGGATTGGCTACATGGCAATGAATGCTCGCGAGTTTATGCAGACAGATGTCGTCGTCCTCAGTATTTTGCTGTATGCGCTGTTGGGTAAACTTGCAGACTCTGCTGTGCGCTGGTTAGAGCGATCGCTCTTGCCCTGGCATCCCAGCCAAAATGCTTAGACTATCGTGTGCGCTCGTTGGATGAGCGTCCAAGGCTTTTCGTTGGCAAATTTATGTTTTTCCTGGTTTATTGAGAGATCTAGATTTATGACCTCGCGATCATCTGCTCAATCATCAACCCAAGTCGGTGCTCATCTTCAGATTCGCAATTTGTACAAATCCTATGGCAACTCTGGCGTGCTGAAAGGCATCGACCTCGACATTTTACCTGGGGAATTTGTAGCTGTGGTTGGAAAGAGTGGATGCGGTAAAAGTACATTATTGCGGCTGCTTAGTGGTTTGGATATTCCAACCCGAGGTGAAATTTATAACAATGGGATGCCCATGTATGGCTTAAACCGAAATGCGCGAGTGATGTTTCAGGATTCTCGATTACTACCTTGGCGGCGGGTGCTAGATAACGTCACCTTAGGCATGAAGCAGCAGGGTAAATGGCGGGGCCAGTGGGCTTTGCAGCAGGTAGGGTTGGGTGATTATGCTCAGCGATGGATTATGCAACTGTCTGGTGGACAGCGACAGCGGGTCGCTTTAGCACGGGCTCTAGCTAGTCAGCCTCGATTGCTGCTGCTTGATGAACCTCTAGGGGCTCTGGATGCACTCACTCGGTTAGAGATGCAGCAACTCATTCGTACCATATGGCAAGAGCAGGGGTTCACGGCTGTTCTTGTAACTCATGATGTGGAAGAAGCCGTGTATCTGGCTAATCGTGTTTTAGTGATTGAAAATGGGCAGCTAAGGCTAAATCTATCTATCGATTTAATGCACCCTCGCAACGAAGGTTCGCCAGAGTTCGCTAGCCTCAAAACACAAATTCTTGATTTTATTCTTCAACGACAACCAGTCCCATCCACGTAACTGATTTGCAAATGCTACTCATTCCCAAATCAGGTGCCAAGCTGCGATCGCAGTATTTCTATACCTGAGCTTTGAATTTTGACCTAGGAGACTTTCTACAAATTCGTTTACTCTCTTCAAATTTTGTCAAGTCAAGATGAAACAACAGCCATTGTTAACGCTCACGCTCATCTGTTTAACTGGTTTTTTTGTTGCGTTTACTCTTAGCTTTATTCACGTTCGATTTGCGTGGGTTTCTCCTGCTAAGCCCTCCATTAGTACCAGCATTTCAGGATCGCTGGTATCAGACTAGGCCCTCTTCTAACTTCTCCAAGGTGAGTATATTACTAGCTAACTTAATTCAAATTCGAGTTCGAGTTTTTGTTCCCAAGCGGTTTCGAGGTGAGCCAGTTTTGTCTTACCTTACGTCTCGTTATGGCATTACGTTCAACATCATAACAGCCACATTAAAAAGTGAATCCGATGGTCAATTTGATTTGGAACTAACTGGTACAACTGAGCAAATTAGGCGTGGCTTAGACTACATGAAAGCAATGGATTTATCGATCATAAGCAGGCCAAATCCTGATGGAGGTGGCTGGCATCAATAAGTGTCCAGTCAGCTTATTTTAGTAGTTTAATCAGCCAGACTTGAGGCACTTCTAGATATCCGTTTAGAAAAACCAATCATGCTTGAGAGTTATACAATTGCATAATGTGTCATGGGCTTAGCCCACAACACATCATCAAAATCGTTAGTTTTCTGTATAGTGCATCAGTCATGCATAGTGTTCAATATGGCTGGTCAGAATACTCAGCAACGCTCTTATACATGGTGCATAAGAGCGTTGAACAGCTGATAAGTTTAGCTTTGACTCCAGCATCCTTCAACGGCTCCTCACCCCATTGAGATGTTCATAAAATAGCTAAATCTCGTAATGCCAAACTTCTGCATCTGGCGCGAGTACAAGCTGTCGCGACAGGCGATGAATCACATGATTCTGCTCAAACATGCTAAGTGTGCGAGTAACGGTAACGCGTGTTAATCCGCTAAAATCTGCCAAGTCTTGATGCGTTAATTTCAGGGCAATTAACGTTCCATTATTTACTGGTTGACCAAAACGCTTAGCTAACCAAGTTAGTAAGTCCAACAAAATTTCATCTGAGCGACGTCCAGAGCGAATGATCATCAAGTCGTGTGCCTGTTTCAGATGACTCAGTAATTCCTCTGGAACCGGTTGCCAGTCTTGAAATGCGATTGCGGTTACCGACACATCAGTCAAGGCTTCGATTTGACAGTTGGCACTTTGGGTTAATCCCTCTCCAACAACATCACCCGACTGCCAAATCCCTAAAGGGACAACAGTACCATCCCTCCGCCAAGTCATGGCCCGCACCACACCACACTCAATTCGCCATAAGCAGGATGAACGAGAAGGTAAGAGCGATCGCCGAGGATATTGATGGATAAAAGATTGAGAAGATGAACTTCGGGATGTTGCAGAGGATGAAGTTGGAGACAGAGAAGATATCGGTATTGATGGGATAGAGGAGAAAACCATAGCTTTAGGATGCTCAAAAGTAAAAGCTGAACACTATCTCCCAAATGCAGCGTGCGGCGACCTGCTAAAAGGAGCGCTCAAGGTTTGGAAATATCTTTTTAATGCTTGGCAGGCTTTTGGTTCGCCTTCCAGTATTGATGTAACGATACAATTGCCACGCTGATCAATAGCAATACTGCAATTCCAGCGATGCAAGCATAGGGATAAATTCTGCGCCAAATCTGGACCCACCGGATTAACCGAAGCTTGAGCGATGGAACCACAGTGTGAGTGTGAAGCAGTGCGGGACGATGAAGCGAAATAGCCATAGCTGTATGCAAGTAGTGACAACGAAGCGTGGGAACGTTAACAAATCAAGAATTTAGAAGCATTTAACCGTAGCGCAGTTAAATACGGTAAGTCTATCGAATTACCGTAAATTGTAGCAGCAAGTATTACACACTCTGGTTTTAATTTCAACGATGCCTTGGTTGATGCAGCAGTTTTCAGGATAAGTTTCAAAGCCAAGCGGTTATCCCCCAAAGAACACAGCCGCTTGGCTCTGAGCTCGGGGAATAGCCTATGACAGGCAAGATAATGCCCGGTTTGGCTTCAAAACGAGAATGACTGTGGTTGATGCTGCCCAATATGCGGACTGCGTATGAATGTGCGGCTGGTCTCCGATTTTTATGGATTCGTACCGTTCAACTCGCCATTCCCACACTCAATACAGATGAAACCCAGGATTAGTCTGGCTTTCTGCAACCACATAGGCATAATTAACGATTAGTCGATAGATTTTGTGTAGTTTGCATCTTGCTTTTCGATTTTGGTTGTGCAAGGATAGCTAAACCTAGATACATCGGTATATTGATCGGCTTATGAGATTTTAGTTTTCGCTTTTATGAATGGTTTGTGTTTTCAGGTTCTCCAGAAGTGTCCGGTTCGCATTGAGCACGACTTCGTCGCAGTTTGTTGTGCCAGCCCCATGTGATTGTTCAGCATCGGTAGAGTCCTTGTTTTCTAACCAGAGATTTGCTCTATCAAGCGATCGCATTTCAAGTTTGAACTTGCCCTGTTCAACTTCAGCCCTTTTCTTTTGACTGTTTCAGTTCAGCTACAGTCGCTTCTCTGCTCGCCTCACCTGTACATTTCATTGATTAGAAGGACATCGGGATTTATGCATATTCGGCTCAGTAGAAGGAAGTTTTCACGAAGAGGATTGGGAAACTTCTCATCTGTTAATGCTAAGATTGGCGGCGCGATCGCAGCGCTTGTTGCTTCATTGGTGTTTGTGACAGCCTTGTTAGTCACCTCACCATCCTTCGCCAGTAGCTCAACGACAGTTCGCTTTGTCTCACCTGCTTGGGTTGCCGAGCATATCGAGGATCCCCAAGTCCGCATTCTAGATGTACGTATCAACCCACTGGATTACATTGGTGGACACATCCCCCGTGCCGTCCACATTGCCGACAACACATTTCGTGGCCCAAACGGGCGCTTGCCAGTGCAATATTGGGAAACCAACAAGATTCAATCCTTATTCCAACAAGCTGGCGTTAGCAGCAATAGCCATGTGGTCATTTACTCGGACGAAGCGAGCATCTTGGGCTCCACAATGGTGAGTTATCTCCTAGAGCGAGGTGGATTGCGTAATATTGCCATATTAGACGGTGGATTTAAGGCCTATAAAGAAGCTGGACTCCCTATTACCAAAGAGTTTCCACAATATACCGTCGGCAACTTTAGATTTCGGGACAAGCCTGCACTGCGTGTTTCGCTTGATGAGGTTCGCAATCTTATCGGTAATTCTGACATTACCTTTATCGATCCTCGTCCCGCTGCGTTATTCGCAGGTGAAGTCGATTTGTTTATACGAAACGGTCACATTCCGGGAGCCAAAAATATTCCTTGGCCTTCTTTCACCATCGGGGAAGCAAATCAGCATCAGCTCAAGCCTTTAGCCGAAATTCGAGCTTTGCTGGCTCAGCGGGGCATCACTCCAGATGACACCATTATCGTGACGTGCAGTACTGGACGGGAAGCAACACTGCAATACACCGTTTTGAAGCATCTGTTGAATTACCCCAATGTACGGATTTATGAAGGATCTTGGACAGAATATTCTGCTCAGCCAGATTTACCTGTAGAAACGGGGCGTGATCCTGAACTGCTCTAGATTTGTTGCAGTTGAGTGAATAGATAGAATCACTTCTGACTTCTGACAAGTTCACTCAACTGTTAATCCTGCTCAACCTTGCGAAGGACTTTACGTTTGAAATGGGAATAATGGCAGTGATGAGGCTTGTAATGATCATAGGAATGATGCTAGCAACGTATGGAATGAGCGCACCAATAACGCAAAGCGCGATCGCTCCATCTTCTAACACAACTCAAATCGTAAGCTGTTTACCGAGTGATGACACATCAGCGGAGCAAGAGCCGCAACAGCCGCAACAGCAACAGTCTCAAAGCTAGCGCTAGTTCATCATAGAACCAAAAGATAGCTATTGAAGCTTTGAACGTAGTGTTGCCTGCTAGTAGTCATAGGAAAGTATTTGCCTGTAACCAAGTACTGACATCAGCCGTACTACATCAATCAACCGTAAGTTGGCTACAATTTGCTCCGAAATTTTACAGATTTGCTTGATCAGCCGGGTGCAGTTGTTACTTTTGGTTATCCATATCAGATAGCTAACCCAACAATTTGTAACCTTCTTAAAAAAGACACTTCTCTCAGTATTCATGATGTCCATACTTGAATTGAGGCGTGAAGAAACGATGGAATTATCGGCGAAGGTTGAATATGCATTATTAGCCCTGTTAGAACTTGCAGACTACTTCCCAAAGGGTGAGCCTGTTCAAATTCGCCATATTGCCGAACGGCAAGATATTCCTGATCGCTACTTAGAACAAGTATTCGCTGCTCTTCGCAAGGCTGGAATCGTTGTCAGCCAGCGCGGAAATAGGGGAGGATATTTACTTGCTCGAGAACCCTGGCAAATCACCATTCTCGATATTTTTCATGGTCTAGAAGACTCTCAGCCGTCACGTGTTGATCAAGAAACGAACTCTCTTTGTCGAGCAATTGTGCGTGATATTTGGAAAGAAGCTCAGCAAAATGCTAAACAGGTTCTACAAAGCTATACCCTTCGAGACCTCTGTCAAAACCGAGAGGTTCGACAACAACTAAATAATATGTATTTCATCTAAAAGAGACTTCTTGCGGAGTAAGAAGCCTGAGAAAAAACTGGCCTGTCACTTCTATTCAAGTTGAAGAAGATACTAGGTTACAAGAAGTGACATACTCCCAGCGCCGCTCTATGAGGCTTAGTTTTAGCAACGGAAAATTTTTGGGTAGCCCTAAAGATGTAAGGATAGAAGAGAAATAGTTAGCCTAGACGCCCCATGTCTGATTCTCAGCCTAGCTGCCCTACCTGCCAGTCAACTCACATCGTCAAGAATGGCAGAATCCATAATGGCAAACAGAACTTTAAGTGTCGTGAGTGCGGTAGACAGTTTGTGCAAGCCCCCCAAAATAAAATCATTGATGAAGCAACTAAAACCCTGATTGATAAACTCCTGTTGGAGAAGATTCCGTTAGCGGGTATTGCCAGAGTAGCAGAGGTTTCCGAGCCTTGGCTTCAGAGTTACGTCAATCAGAAATACCAGAATGTGCCCCGTCAAGTGGAAGTACGGGCTAAAAAAGGGACGCTTAACCATTCAGTGTGATGAGATGTGGTCATTTGTGGGTAACAAGGGTAATAAGCAGTGGATTTGGCTAGCACTGGATGTCCAAACGCGAGAAATTGTTGGTGTATACGTCGGCGATCGAAGCCAAGAGGGTGCCCAAGGATTGTGGGATTCATTGCCATCCGTTTATCGACAGTGTGCTGTCGCTTACACCGCTTTTTAGTCTGCTTATGAGGAAATCTTCCCCAGCAAACGACATCAAGGTGTGGGTAAGGATAGTGGCAAAACCACCTATATTGAGCGGTTTAACTGTACCTTGCGCCAGCGGGTGTCACGTTTGGTGAGGAAGACGTTATCGTTTTCCAAGAAATTGGAGAACCATATTGGGGCCATTTAGTACTTTGTTCACCACTACAATGCATCCTTACCTATTTAGCACCACCCAGACCCTAAGCAGGAGGGGCAACTCTCCTGCTTAGGGTAACACTTATATTCTTGAGTTTGGCAGGCGATATACTTTAGGAAACGGATGATAGTCCTTCATCGGAGGAGCATTCAATGATTACCCTACCTGGAATTACTATCCACAGCAAAATCTATGAGAGCTTAGCTTCTTTGGTGTATCGGGGTATCAGAGAGCAAGATGATTGTGCAGTGATTGCCAAAGTTCTCAAGCAGGATTATCCCTCTCCTCAGGAATTAACTCGCTATCGGCAGGAGTATGAAATTACTCGTTTTCTCAACATTGAAGGCGTAGTCAAAGCATACAGCCAGCAAGACTACCAACGCACGCTGATTATTCTTTTGGAAGACTTTGGTGGAGAGTCTTTGGAATGCTGGATGCGGCAACAATTAGACTTTTGTCCCATGCCGCTGTCGGTTTTTTTGAATATGGCGATCGCCATTACTGATACTCTAGGCAAAATCCATGCGGCTCATGTCATCCATAAAGATATTAATCCTGGCAATATTATCTTTAATCCGAGGACTGGCGTTGTCAAAATCATTGATTTCGGCATTGCAACTCGCTTCAGTCGCACCAGTCCCACATTCAAAAGCCTCCATCTTCTAGAAGGAACCCCTGCATACGTGTCACCAGAGCAAACCGGGCGGATGAATCGGGTGCTTGACTATCGTACCGATTTCTATTCCCTGGGTGTAACCTTCTACGAACTGTTGACGGGACAACTACCGTTTCCCACTAAAGATCTTCTAGAGCTAGTCCACTGCCACATTGCTAGACCGCCGACTCCCCCGCATAAATTGAACGCAACGATTCCCCAACCTGTTTCAAACCTGATTTTGAAACTGATGGCAAAAAATGCAGAGGATCGTTATCAGAGTGCCTGGGGCATCAAAGCAGATTTAGAACGCTGCGCTCAACAACTGGCAGAAATAGGCCAGATTAACGCCATATCCTTGGGACTGCAAGATGTTTCTGAGCAGTTCCGCATTCCTCAAAAACTGTATGGACGAGCAGCGGAGATCGAAGCATTATTGGCTGCGTTTGAGCGAGTGGCCGGAGGGAAAGGGCTAGAGGAGCGGAGGAGTAGAGAGCGATCCCACACCCCACACCCCGCACTCTCCTATAGCCAAATGATGCTGATCTCCGGTTACGCTGGCGTTGGCAAAACGGCATTGGTACAGGAACTCTATCAACCCATCACAGCAAACCACGGCTATTTCATATCGGGGAAATTTGACCAATTCCGGAAGAATGTTCCCTACAGCGCTATTGCGGCTGCTTTGCAAAAGTTGGTGCAGCAACTCCTGGGAGAACCGGATGGGCAGGTGGAATTGTGGCGATCGCGTCTACTCACTGCTTTGGGAAGCAACGGACAAATTATCGTAGATGTCATCCCCGAAGTCGAGTTAATCATTGGCAAACAGCCACCTGTGCCCGAAGTTGGAGCAACAGAAGCACAGAATCGCTTCAATCTCACGTTTCAAAAGTTTGTGCGGGCGTTTTGTGCAAAAGAGCATCCCCTAGTTATTTTCTTAGACGATCTACAGTGGATCGATTCTGCAACTTTAAAGTTAATCGAACTCATCTTACTTGATGAGCATATCCCGTATCTGTTTTTGATCGGAGCCTACCGAGATAACAAACTGACTCCAACGCATCCGTTGGTCTTAACGCTAGAGAGCCTGCGAAACCAGGGAGCAGTATTTCAGGAAATCATCCTGACCCCTTTAACACTGGAACCGTTGAGTCAACTGATATCTGAGACATTACATCACAATCCTGATATCGTTCGCTCCCTAGCCCAAACTGTGTCACGTAAAACCGAGGGCAACCCTTTCTTTGTTGGTGAATTTTTGAAGCTGCTGCATAGCGAAAACCTGTTGACCTTTGATGCCCAACAGTTGAGCTGGCAGTGGAACCTAGCAGAGATTGAATCTCAAGACATCACTGCTAATGTGGTGGAGTTGCTGCTGTATCAATTGCAGAAATTGCCGGAAGCAACACAGCAAGTTCTCTCCATCGCTGCCTGTGTCAGGGCTGAATTTGATTTAGAGACGTTAGCCATCATCTGCGAAAAATCACCGAAAGCAATTTTCCAGGATTTATTAGAAGCAATACAAGCAGGATTAATTCAACCTCTGTCTGAATTGGACGAAGATTTGTTGGTTCAAGAGTATAAGTTTCTGCACGATCGCGTTCAGCAAGCGGCTTATGCTTTGATTGATGAATCGCAGAAACAGGTTGTTCATCTCCAAATCGGTCGCAATTTGCTCGAAAAAACTTCACCAGAGCAACGATTCGATTGGTTGTTTGAAATCATCGATCACCTCAATCGAGGACTTGAGCTAGTCACTGCTCGATCAGAACGAACTGAGATTGCCAGATTGAATTTAGTGGCAGGTCAGAAAGCAAAAGCAGCAACAGCTTATGAAGCAGCTTTTAAGTATTTTACTACAGGGCTTAAACTCCTCAATACAGAGAGCTGGCAGAGTGAGTATGATCTCACCTTAGCGCTGTACTCAGAAGCAGCAGAAGCGGCGTATCTCCAGGGTCGCTTTGATGAGATGGAACAGTTGGCAGAAGTGGTACTTGATCGCGCTAAGACAGTACTTGATAAAGTGCAGGTTTACGACAGCAAAATTCAAAGATATTTGTCGCAGAGCAACTTGAAAGAAGCACTCAAAACTGGCTTGGAAGTGTTGAAACTTCTAGGAGTGGTTTTACCAAAAAATCCAAGTGAGTTAGATGTTCGAGACGGATTGGAGTCAACGGCGGCACTACTCGCTGAACGAGAAATTGAAGACTTGATTAATTTACCAGAGATGATTGCACCAGAACCGCTAGCAGCAATGTCAATCCTAGCGAATATAGGGTCTGCGGCATTCATAGCATCACCAGCACTGGTAATACTGATTGCTTGCAAAATGGTGAGTTTATCAATCAATTACGGCAATACTACCTGGTCACCACTGAATTATGCTGGCTACGGGTTTGTTCTATGTGGAGTTGTTCAAGACATTGAACTCGGCTATAAATTTGGTCAATTGGCTCTTAGCTTAGCAGAACGATTGAATACTAAAAAAGGCAAGGTTAAAGCATTACACATATTTAGTTACCATGTTATGCAATGGAAAGTACACCTTAAGGAGACGATACCACTACTGGTTGAGGCTTATCAGGAAGGAGTAGAAACCGGAGATTTTGAAATCGCTAGTTATGTTGCATATACCGTGTGCCATCACTCATTTTTCGTCGGGGAGGAACTCACCCAACTGGAACAGAAAATGGCAACCTACAGCAAAGCGGTTGACCGAATCAGACGGGAAAGCCCCTCGACTTGGATTGCGATAGTGTGGCAGACCATTCTTAATTTGTTAGATAGGTCCGGGAATCCCAGCCGCTTAGTTGGTCGGGTGTTTAATGAAGAGGAGGCGTTACCACACGCTATTGCAGTTAAAGATGGAATTACAATTCAAATACTCTATTTGCACAAAGTCATGTTGTGTTATCTATTTGGAGAACACCATCAAGCTGTACAGACTGCTATTTTGGCAAGGCAACATTTTGAAGAAGCGTCGGCAATAAAGCTTTTACCTATATTCTGCTTCTATCATTCTCTAGCGCTTTTGAGCCTGTTGCTCGATGCTTCAATCTCTGAAAAAGTAGCTTGGCTAAACTGTGTTAAAACCAACCAAGAAAAAATGCAGAAATGGGCAGAACACGCCCCAATGAATTATCTACATCAATTTTATTTGGTCGAGGCAGAGAAAGCGCGAGTCTTAGAGCAATTTCTTGAGGCTGAGGAGTTTTATGAACGGGCGATCGCAGGTGCTGCTGAAAATGAGTATATCCAGGAAGAAGCATTAGCTTATGAATTAGCGGCTAAACATTATCTGGCGCGAGGCCGAGAAAAAATTGCTCAAACTTATATGAAAGAGGCGCACTATTGCTATAGTCGCTGGGGCGCAACCGCTAAAGTTAAAGACTTAGAAAACCGCTATCCACAGTTCTTTCCTCAGTTGCCTAGAGCTGCTTCCGCATCAATTCCTATTACTGCTGAAACTATCACTAATCCCTTCCATACCGCTTTCGACTTAGCAGCAGTGATGAAAGCTTCACAGGCGATTTCTCGTGAAATTGAACTGAAGCAACTGCTGCGATTACTGATGCAAACTTTAATTGAGAATGCTGGCGCACAAACTGGATATCTGATTTTAGAAAGCTCAGGAGAATGGTTGGTTGAAGCGGCTTGTGAACTCAGTGCTGACGAGAATGCTTGTGCGACTCAGGTGTTGCAGTCTATTCCAATTGCCGATCAATTGCCAGAGTCAATCATTCAATATGTGATTCGGACTTTGAAGCCCGTCACCTTAAATAATGCGACTCGCGAAGGTGACTTTATTAATGAGCCATACGTTCAGCAGAACCAGCCGCAATCTGTTTTCTGTTTACCGCTGCTGAATCAATCCAAGCTGGTCGGTGTATTGTATTTAGAAAATCGGTTAACAACTGGAGTGTTTACACCAGAACGATCGCAGGTCTTGCAGCTATTATCGACTCAAGCAGCGATCGCTATCGAAAATGCCAACCTTTACGCAGAACTGCGGGCTAAGGAAAGCAAGATCACTCAGTTCCTTGAAGCGATTCCGGTGGGAATTGCGATCGTTGACGCGGCGGGTCGCCCTTACTATACCAACCAATGCGGCAATCAACTCACAGGCAAAGAAACTGATACTTCCCTAACACCGGAGCAGATCTCAGAGGCTTATCAGCTTTATGTAGCGGGAACTGATCAAATCTATCCAGCGGAGAACTTGCCTATTGTGCAGGCATTGAGGGGCGAACGCATCAGGACTGAGGATATAGAAATTCGTCGTGATCATGTCACAACTCTAATTGAGGCACGGGGAACACCCGTTTTTGATCAACAGGGCAACATCACTTATGCGATCGCTACCTTTCAGGACATTACAGAGCGCAAACAGGCCGAGCAACTCCTAGCCGACTACAACTGCACTTTAGAGCAACAGGTCGCAGAACGAACTGCTGAGTTACAACGCAGTGAAGCTAAGTTCCGAGCTATCTTTGAAAACTCACAGGTCGGCATCTTCCGAAACCGCCTCTCGGATGGATTAATTCTCAATGCCAACCAACGCCTTGCCAATCTGTTGGGCTTTGATTCACCAGAGGAGATCATTGGGCTGGAAAACAGCATCGACTATTTTGTAAACCCTAGCGATCGCCAACAGGCCCATGAGTTGCTGAAGCGCGATGGGGAACTGCGCGGCTATGAATTTCAGATGCGAAAACGAGATGGGACAGTGTTTTGGGTACTTTCCTCTTGTTATTTGAACGCAGACGATGACTACGTCGAAGGGGTGATTGCGGATATTAGCGATCGCAAACAAGCAGAAGAAGCCCTGCAAGCCTCAGAGTCAAAGCTACGGACTCTAATTGAGGCAATTCCCGATCCATTGTTTGTACTGACTGCTGAAGGGCGATTCCTTGAAATAATTGCACAGGAACCAAATCTACTATGGCAACCCTTTGAGGAGATGATTGGTAAGACCATGCATCAACTTGGAAAGGAACAAGCCGATGAATTTCTAAGTTATATTCAGCAGGTGCTGAGAACCCAACAAATCCTCACAGTGGAGTACAGTACGTTTCTAAATGGCCGAGAAGCCTGGTTTTCGGCTCGTATTGCCCCAATCAACCACGATCAGGTGATTTGGTTAACGCGAGATATTACGGCGCTAAAACAAGCAGAAACAGCCTCAATTTTAGAGGAGCGCAACCGCATGGCACGTGAAATTCACGATACCCTTGCTCAGGCGTTTACAGGCATTCTGGCTCAGGTCGGAGCGGCAAACCAGGTGCTAACGGATGATGTAGAAGCAGCTCAGGCACACCTAGACCTGATCAAAGAATTGGCGCGAGCTGGACTGACTGAAGCGCGGCGATCGGTCGTGGCGCTCCGTCCTCAGCTTTTGGAGGAAGGCAGTTTACAGAGCGCTCTCCAGCGTCTCGTAACTCAAATCAGAGCGGCTGCAAATGATACCACTTTGTATTATGAGGTGAAGGGGACAGCGTATGCTCTATCAACTGAAGTAGAAAGTAACCTGCTGCGGATTGGGCAGGAAGCCTTAACCAATGTGATCAAACACGCCAACGCTGACGAAATTCGAGTGGAGCTAATCTACGAGCATGATCAGTTTTTGTTGCGCGTGAAAGACAACGGGCAGGGCTTTGGAGTTGGAAGTATCCCGTCCTCTGAGGGATTTGGCTTACTCGGCATGAGCGAACGGGCAGAGCGCATCGACGCACAGCTCACAATTAGGAGTCAACCTGGACAGGGAACGGAGATTGTGGTTGTTGTTGGGGTGTAGGGTGATGATTCGAGTTCTAATCGCAGACGATCACGCTATCTTTCGGCAAGGATTAGCCACAATTATCAACCGTGACCCAGATATGCAGGTGATTGCTCAAGCAGAGAATGGGGAACAGGCGATCGCGCTATTTGAGGAACACCAACCGGATGTCACGTTGATGGATCTGCGAATGCCGGAAGTGGAAGGAGTTGCCGCCATCGGTGCAATTTGCGCGGCTGCTAAATCGGCTCGGATTATTGTACTGACCACATATGATAGTGACGAAGATATCTATCGGGGATTACAGGCAGGGGCAAAAGGATATCTGCTGAAAGAAACTGAACCGGACGAGCTTTTGAATGCCATTCGCACCGTTCATCGGGGTCAGCAGTATATTCCACCCGATGTGGGAGCAAAGTTGGCACAGCGACTCAGCAACCCAGAACTGAGTGAAAGAGAGCTAGAAGTACTCCGTTCCCTGGCTCAGGGGAAGAGTAATGCCGATATTGCGGCGGCTTTGAGCATCGGTGAAGGCACGGTTAAATCCCATGTCAATCGAATTTTGAATAAGTTAGATGTTAGCGATCGCACCCAAGCTGTGATTGTTGCGGTTAAACGCGGCATCGTCAGTTTATAGGGTGTGCTTTCGATCAAATTTGGATTCTAACTTAAGTTAGAACCAGCCTTCTGCTCCACGATGGCATGGTTGATCTACCAATTTATAGTGTAAAAAATTCATCTAGCTGTAGGCGACAGTATGAAAGCGATCGCCTACATTGAATTTATGCAAATAGACATGTAGCCGAGGGATCGAGCAAGTAAGTTGCAAAGTTTCCTGCCTGATACGGATGGAGAAAGATGAGTGGTGAAGGTGCCGACGGGAACACACTAAATTTCTTCGAAAGGAAAGAGGGTTGTACGATGAAAATACGCTACGGGTTTCGTCATGTCGGCGACGTTGAAGTGTTTTACCGCGAGGCGGGGCCAAGCGCTGCGCCGGTGATACTACTGTTGCACGGCTTTCCCACCGCTAGCCACATGTTCCGCGACCTGATCCCTCTCCTTGCCGATCGCTTTCGGCTCGTCGCACCGGATCTGCCTAGTTTTGGACAGACCAAGGTGCCGCCGCGCGGGATATTCGACTACAGGTTTGACCACCTTGCCGACGTGATCGAGGGCTTCACAGATGCTTTGTCGCTCGATCAATATGTGCTCTACATTTTTGACTATGGTGCACCGGTGGGACTGCGTCTGGCGATGCGCCATTCTGAACGGATATCTGCGATCATCTCGCAAAACGGCAACGCCTACATCGAGGGTTTCAGTGACGAATGGGGACCGTGGGAGACCTATTGGCGTGAGCCGAGCGCAGCGAACCGGGAAGCCTGCCGATCCTCACTTGCGCCGGACACAATCCGGAACTGGCAGTATGGGACAGGAGCCGATCCAAACCTTCTATCGCCCGACGGCTACGAACTCGACATTGCCTATATGGCGCGACCGGGCGCGGAGGAGATCCAACTCGATCTGATTCTCGACTACCGCAGCAACGTTGCGCTCTATCCCGCCTTCCAGTCCTACTTTCGCGAGCACCGTCCGCCGCTTCTCGCCGTCTGGGGACGTTATGATCCCACATTTCTGCCCGCTGGTGCCACCGCTTATCAGCGAGATCTCCCAGATGCAAAGATTCATCTGCTTGACACCGGACATTTCGCGCTGGAGACGCATGCGGAGGAGGTATCAGCTTTGATCCGCGCGTTCCTCGACAGCACTATTAGTTCCACTACGGTGAAAATTTAGTGCCGTCAGTCGTGCCACCATTGATAACGTTGACTAGCTACGGATTGTTGCGATCGCGCAGCGTGTGCACAGCACGTATCGCCGTTTTCACCCAATCTAAATAAGTCTGTTCCCGTTGTTTCACTAAGTCCAAAACCAGGCAATGCAGGTCTTGTTCGCGCGATACAGTTGGTTCACTCAAAGATAGAGCTTCGATCGCCTCATACTGGGCTAGCTTTTCTTGCCGTGCTGCCAGCTCCTGCTCTAGCAAATGCACGATCGCCTCATTAGGCAACTGAGCCGCAAAATAGAGTTGCACCAGCAGCGGCTCTCGCAATACGGGCAACGGATGATGCGTCTGAAGCCAGTGGGCTAACTCTGCTTCACCGGCTTCAGTAATTTGGTAAACCTTGCGATTAGGGCGATCGCGCTGAATCTCAACGGTGCAGGTAATCCACGCCCGTGACTCCAGTTTGTCTAAAGTCCGATAGATCTGCGCCTGATCTGCTGGCCACAGATGAGAAATGCAATCGTCAAAGCACTCGGTTTTGAGGTCGTAGCCGGTTCGCTCCTGTTGCTGGAGCAGACCTAGAATCACATGGGCAAGAGACATAGACGGTTTACCGAACGATTAGGTAGGACAAGCCCTACCCATAGATTTTATATACTCCCATGCTATTATATGATTAATCATATATAGGATAAATCTTATAAATTGTTCACCTGGAGGCAACTGTATGACAACTCAAACGCTCCGAACCGTTGCTGGAATCATTAATAGTGTAGAAACGTTTGAGGGAGCAGGCTTCCTGGTGCGTCGTCCCTTTCCCAAGAGCAGCTTTTTCGAGTTTGACCCCTTTCTCCTTCTCGATGAATTGGGTCCTGTGAATCTAAAGCCCGGTCAAGCAAAGGGCGCACTGGATCATCCCCATCGTGGCTTTGAAACCGTTAGCTATGTTCTGGATGGACGGCTGGAGCACAAGGACTCGGTCGGCCATGCCGGACTGCTCAATCCCGGTGATGTGCAGTGGATGACCGCTGCGGCAGGCGTCGTGCATTCCGAAATGCCAGAAGCTGAGTTTACCCGCACGGGTGGGCGACTGCACGGCATTCAACTGTGGGTTAACTTGCCGCAGCGGGACAAGCTGATTGCTCCTCGCTATCAGGAAATTCCACTAGCACAGATTCCGGTGGCTCAGACCAAAGATGGGTACGTGACGGTGCGCGTAATTGCGGGAGAAGCATTAGGGGTGAAAGCCGTGATTGAAACCCGCACCCCAATTATTTACCTGCACTTCACGCTACAACCGGGAGCAAGCATGGTTCAACCAGTACCAAAAGAGTACAACGCCTTTGCCTATGTCCTCGATGGGTCTGGTTTGTTTGGCACTGAGCAGGAACGGGGTGAAGATGGGCAAATGGTGATTTTTGCACCAGATGGTGAGGAAGTGGCGATCGCCAACCCTGCGGATGCCACCCAACCCCTTGATCTACTGCTGATTGCTGGAGTGCCGCTGAATGAACCTGTGGTGCGCTACGGTCCCTTTGTGATGAACACTGAAGCCGAAATCCTGCAAGCGATCGACGATTACCGAAATGGAAGGATGGGACATATTCATGCTTAACACACTTCAAAACCGCATTGCTCAACATCAACTGCTGACCGATATACGCATCAAGCTATTGCATTTGCATAAGCTGTTGTTGGATATGGAGCGTAGTCATTACGAACAGGTGCGCGGACGGGTTTCTAATGGTGAAATGCTGCAACTAGTGATCAATCACGATCAGTTTGCCTGGTTACATCGCCTTTCAGAATTGATTGTGCAAATTGATGAGTTAATCCACTCTGATGAGCCGACCACTTCCGAGGCGATCGCTGCTCTCATTGCTGATGTTCAGATTCTACTCACACCGGATGAAGTTGGAAATGACTTTGCTGTGAAGTATGATATGGCGCTTCAGCGTAGCCCCGATGTGGTGTTAGCTCATGCTAATGTGGTCACACTGCTAGCGACTAAAGCTTAACTATCAATTGAGCAATTCGTTCAGGTTAAATTTAATCTGGACGAATTGCTTGGTAGTGCATTAAATAATGGTGGGGTAGGTAACGAGATCATGCCAAGTCCAAGGTTTTTGCGCTAATCCCGCTCGCTGTGCTGCTGTTGTCTTGAATCGGCTATGCTGCCAAACCCAGTTGAAGTAACTTACGACTAACCGCGTTGTTTCCTTCGTCTGTTCCCACACCTTGCCAAACTTATTCTGTTTGCGTTCGCGTAGCGTGCCGTAGGCTTAGCCATCGTCCGGTGTGTTGCCTGACAATTCCGTTGGTTCTCTCTAAGCGTTGCATTCTATCTTTACCAATCTGATGAAGTATCTCTGGAGGTAACACACGCTCATAGCCTCCCCAGTCATCGCTATTGAATCGCTTGCAGGCCGTTTTCCCTTCACTGCTAACCACCCATTCCTCAATCAATGCATCGGTGTGTTTCCTAACCCTTGCGCTCAAAATCAATCCACTGGAATTGGCTAAACTAACTGCAATCCAACAATCCCCTGCGGCTAGCTCTTGGGGAAGGCACTGTTTCTGTTTTTTGAAACAAATGACCATCACTCATCGGCACTTACGTTCTCCGTCGGTACCGATTGAACTTCCGCGTTATGCACTAACTGTGCCTGCTGACTGGCAGCACGCACAATACTGACTACGGTATTGTAGGCCAGTCCACTGGTTCGACTAATGCCCCTCAGTCTGCTGCCTTCGCTGTGTGCTTGGAGCACCTGTCGAATCTGTTCAGGCTTGACATGGCGATGATAATACAAGGTGTCAAAACGTTCATTAAAGGTTTGCTTGCAGTGCGGGCAGAAGTAACGTTGGCTGCCATTGGGAGCTTTGCCGTGTTTGCGAGTGCTGGGATGACCACAGAGCAGACATTCCATCGGTCTTGTTTTAGAGTAGAACTCCCTAACTTTAACTCGCCCACTATAATTTGATGCACTACCAATTGCTTTTATGCACTATATTTACTGAATTGTAAGCATACGCGGCGTGTTCAGGTGTCTGTTGATTTCCCAATTCATCGAGTTGGGAATCCGCCCGATTGGGAAAGAAACGTTTGGCGAATGATACTGCCTACTCTGACAGTTAATCTGCGAATTGATGTATTTTCTAAACGAATCAATGTGCCCGATTCTAACTTAAGTTATAGCCCGCCCTCTACTCTGCGACGGCATAGCTACTCTATCAATTTGTATGACAAAAAATTTGACTCGCTATAGGCGACGGCTTGCAGGCGATCGCCTATATTGAACGTGTAGTAAACGGTTAGGTAGGCAATAGATTGAGTCAACAAATTTCAAGGTTCCGTGCTTGATGCAGATTTAGAAATATGAACGATGATCGTAGCCGCAGTTCCTTACTTGTACCTCCTTCAGCCCAAGATTGGATTCAAGGTGTACCAAGTGCCAAGGTAGTGCTGGTGATGTATGGAGACTATCAGTGCTCTAGAAGTGGAGATGTTTACAAAATCATTAAGCTGATCAAGCGAGAGCTTGATGCTGCTTTCGGAGAGAATCATATATCATTTATCTTCCGCCATTTTCCACAGCCACAGATTCATTCTCATGCTCAACGGGCAGCCCAGGCAGCCGTTGCCGCCGCTGCCCAGGGGCAGTTTTGGTTAATGAGCGATACGTTATTTGCCCATCAGCAAAACTTGGAGAATGGTTATCTAGTCGAATACGCCAACGATTTAGGGCTTGATATTCCCCAGTTTCTCAAAGACTTACCTAAACAGGTCAATATCGAGCGCATTAATGAAGATATCAAAAGTGGAATAGAGAGTGGAGTAACGACTGCCCCAGCCCTTTTTATCAATGGAAGTCGATACACCGGACACTGGAATACGACAGAGTTGATGGCAGCCATTATTGCTGCAAGTAATTGAGTCTAATCCGACGAGATTCAATGCGGTACTTATAGGAGATTCCAATGCCTTACGTTACTGTTGGTCAAGAAAATTCTGCAACCATTGATCTTTACTATGAAGATCTGGGGACAGGCCGACCGATTGTTCTCATTCACGGCTTTCCCCTCAACGGACATTCCTGGGAAAAGCAGGTCTTAGTGCTACTGAATGCGGGGTATCGAGTAATTACCTACGATCGCCGGGGATTTGGGGCTTCCAGCCAACCCTCGTTTGGCTATGACTACGATACCTTTGCCGCCGATCTCAATACTCTCATGACTAAGCTTGACTTGCAAAATGCCGTGTTGGTCGGCTTTTCAATGGGAACCGGCGAAGTTACACGTTATCTTGGCAAATATGGCTCAGAGCGGGTGCAGAAAGCGGTGCTGATGGCTCCCGTGCCGCCCTTTTTGCTGAAGACCGATGATAATCCTGAAGGGGTCAATCAAAGCGTTTTCGATGGCATTATGAAAGCGATCGTTGAAGACCGTCCAGCTTACTTTTCTGAATTTTTCAAAGCATTCTTCAATGTGGATGTGTTGTTGGACGAGCGTATCAGCAATGAAGCAATTCAAGCCAGTTGGAATGTTGCCGTAGGTGCCTCTGCCAAAGGGACTTTAGATTGCGTCCCTTCCTGGCTCACCGATTTCCGCGACGATCTGCCCCGCATTGATGTACCAACCCTGATCATTCATGGTGATGCCGATCGCATTTTGCCGCTTGAGTCCACCGCAGCAAGACTTCCCAAGCTGATTAAAAACAGTCAACTGGTTGTTATTCCTGGCGGGCCGCACGCCATCAACTGGACTCATGCCGATCAGGTCAATCCCGCGTTACTGGACTTTCTTCAGCAGAAATAATCAGTAACCTGCCGAATTCCTGGACTGTGAATAAACTCTGTGATGCTCCTCGCTGAGGCAGGCTCACCCGCCCGGACATGTCTGCAAAGTAAACATTGAGTAGGAACTTATAGCGATGTCTCAAAATCCAAAAATCGGCCTAGAAGGACTGCTTCGTCCAGAAGATAGCATTCTGGTACTGATTGACCACCAGCCTTATCAGTTCACCAACTTGAACAGCCATGAACCTACGATGATCATTAACAATGTTATTGGTCTTGCCAAATCGGCAAAGGTGTTCAACGTACCCACAATCCTGACCACAGTCATTGAAGAAAGAGGGGGGTATATCATTAAAAGACTACAGGATGTTTTTCCTGATCAAAAACCGATCAACCGCACTTTCATCAATACCTGGGAAGATCCAAATGTTACAGATGTAGTGAAGGAAAGTGGCCGTAAGCAACTTATACTTGCTGCGCTTTACACCGAGATCTGTCTCGCAATGCCAGCAATCCAGGCGCTGGGTGAGGGTTATGAAGTATTCATCGTTACCGATGCTTCAGGCGGTGTTACTGCGGAGGCTCATGACATGGCAGTTCGCCGGATGGTTCAGGCTGGTGCAATTCCAATCAACTGGATGGCTGTACTTGCTGAATGGCAGCGCGATTGGGCACGCACAGAAACAGCTGCGGGTGTATCAGAGATTCTTCTTGAGCACGGCGGTGCTAGTGCGGTAGCCCTTGCCTGGGAACATCAGCTCCTTGCCACATCCTCTCTAGTCACCTCAGTTGGACATTAGAAGGTTGTAAGAGATTTGTTGTTTGTCCTCCGATGCCCTCGTGTCGCTAACTCCCTCAGTAGGCAAGAGCAGTGCCTTGCACTAATACAGCTATATTTAGAGGTCTTCAGATGGATTGTCTCACGACAGCATTGCCCACGCCGCAGGAGGTCAGTATGAGTATGACGTACGCAGCAAACGCACCATCTGACTCTCCAGTTAATTATGCTCTGATTGCGATCGCACAAGAAGTCGCTGAGTTGTTGAACCAATCCTATGCGGTGCAAGCTGATGAAATTGATGGCATAGGATTAATGAACTGTGAGGAAACAGGCCATCCGATGATCAGTTCAGCAGTTTACCAGTAAACTAACCGTTTCATTATCGATTGTGGTGCCCATCATGGTAGATTTCATTCAGCATATTATCGCGCCGCATATCCAAGATTTAGGAGGGTTTCAGGCCCGTCGTCTGCTGCCTTCAGACGTGCTTACTCTGGTCGGCCCGTTTATCTTTTTTGACCATATTGGGCCTGCAACACTTCCGCCTGGCAAAGGTGTTGATGTCAGACCCCATCCGCACATCAATCTGGCAACCGTGACCTACCTGTTTGCAGGTGCTTTGATGCACCGTGATAGCGTAGGCAGCGTTCAGGTGATTCGGCCCGGTGATGTGAACTGGATGACCGCTGGTAGGGGAATTGTCCATTCCGAACGAACCCCTGACCATGAGCGCAGTATTGAAACAACGCTTCATGGAATCCAAACCTGGATCGCACTGCCGGATGAGCACGAGGAGACAGATCCCTGGTTTCGGCATCACCCCGCTGCCGAGTTGCCTACTTGGAGAGAGAACGACGTCTCCTTCACTCCCATTGCCGGTGAGGCTTATGGTCGTGTTTCTCCAGTGCAAACCTTTTCACCAATGATTTATCTAGATGTACAGCTAGCTAGAGGAGCACAGTTTACATTGCCAGATAACTATAGTGAGCAGGCCGTTTACAGCGTGACAGAAGGGTTGAAAATCAATGATGTTTCGCTGGAGCAGCACCGGCTAGCTGTGTTGATTTCTGGCTCGGCAGTTCACATATCTGCTGAACAGGATGCTCGCTGTATTATCGTTGGGGGCGAGCCTGTTGGAAAACGAGAGAAGTGGTGGAATTTTGTTTCCAGCTGTCATGATCGCATTGAACAGGCCAAGCAAGATTGGCAAGCGGGCCGATTTGATCGAGTTCCTCAAGAAACAGAATTTATTCCCCTACCTCAGGAGATAGATATCCCTAAGGAACAGCCGTTGTAAACTGTCTAAACATTGAAAGGTTGAACAAATATTTGTACTTGATAAGAAAATGAGCTGCCGAAGCCGCTTTGAGCGGTAATTGCAAGTTGAATTCAAATCGGCATTGTCAGCAAAATTCTCAGCAATTCTCGAGTGACGACTAAACAATCGTCAGACCTTTTTTATTGGTTTCATTCGCGAATGAAATAAGAATTTGAAAGAAATTAAGCATTGGAATCAATACAGTTGAGATAGAACCAACTAGGAGAATCTAACGTGGTCAAAGAGCAAACTGTAGACAAACAAGTAAATGTACAGCAACCCCCAATCTGACATCTGCTCAGGAAGCTTTACACAAGCTTTCTATCAATACTTAGACTTACGATCGCTGGTCTAAATGTTCTCGGCGATTGACTGGAATGACATTGAAACAGATTTGCGATCGTGTTTGGTGCGGTGGATGCAAAAGTAGTCTTCTCTGGTAGACGCGAAGGAAAGAGGAACACCATGAATAAGCCCAAGTTTTTTGTTACCCCTGGCTATGGGGAATACATGCTGAATAACTTGCATTACTCGCAAGCGGTAAAAATTGGCGATCGCGAAAATCTGGGCAAGGTGGCTGGGATGACAATCTGCAAATTCCTGAATCGCTTGTGGACGAAATTACTCAAGCGTTTCGGAACGTAGAGCGAACCTTAGCAACCGCTGGTGCGGGTTGGGCGCATGTTGTCCACGTCAATTCTTACCATGTTGGCGGGTTGCCCCCAGAAGTTAACGACGTGATGGTCAGGCTATATCGCCATTACATGCCTAACCACGCCCCCATTTGGACACAGGTGGGAGTCGCGGCGCTTGGACTGCCAACGATGCGGATTGAAATTCGTGTTACTGCCATTGTTCCGTGAGTTTGCACAAGCGGCAACAGGCTACTGCGAAGTTAGGGAGTCACCTCCGCTGAGTGGTATCGAAATCCCGTCACTGTTCACTTTAAATCAAGGAGAGTTGGCACAGATGGAATCTATGAAAGCAGCCGTATTAACTGCGTTTGGTGATGCTGAGAAGTTTGAGATTCAAACGGTTACCACGCCAAAACTGAAGGCGAATCAGGTGTTAGTCAGAGTTTGTGCAACCTCCATTAACCCGGTCGATTACCAAACTCGTCGTGGTGATTACAAGGAACTGGTTCAATTACCCGCCATCCTTGGAGTCGATGTCTCAGGGGTGATTGAGGCAATTGGCGAAGCTGTGACTGATTTCAAGGTGGGAGACAACGTGTATTACTCGCCGCAAATTTTTGGAGAATCCGGTAGCTACGCTCAATATCACGTGGCTGATGCAGCGATTGTTGCATTGAAGCCTACAAATCTATCGCATATTGAAGCAGCTTCTTTTCCGCTTGCAGGCGGAACTGCTTGGGATTGTCTAGTGACTCGGGGCAATCTACAAGTGGGTGAAACAGTTCTCATCCATGCGGGTGCGGGTGGAGTGGGTTCGATCGCAATTCAACTCGCCAAGGCGATCGGGGCATACGTTTTTGCGACGTGCAGTGCTAGAAACCGAGATTTCGTGACAGAACTGGGCGCAGATCGGGTGATTGATTACAAAAATGAAGATTACGTGGAAGTTATTCGTCAAGCAACAAATGGATTGGGTGTGGATTTAGTTCTAGATACAATCGGCGGAGAAACCATTCAGCGTAGTCTAGAAATCATTCGTCCCTTCGGTCGGCTTGCAAGCATTGTAGACATTGCCATACCGCAATCGCTGCTTGAAGCATGGGGTAAGAATCTGACGATTCATTTTGTTTTTTCACCCCAGTATCGAGCAAAATTAGAGGCTTTGACAAAACTCATCGAGCGTCATCAGCTTCGCCCAGTGATTGATTCAGTATGGTCTTGGGATCAGGTCGCTCTGGCACATCAGCATCTAGAGCAGGGAGGAACACGGGGCAAAATTGTGCTGAAGTTCACAGAAAATTAGCCCAGCGTGATTTGGCGACTACGTTGAGGAGAAGGACGCACCGATAGAGAAACTGCCTTCGCTCTGTTAAAGCATCCACTTGAACAGAAGAGAGAGTTAGATATCAGAAATTCAGCCAAGGAAAAAGTTAAAACACCTGATTTTAGGTTTCAGATCAGCATCAATCACTCGATTCACCGTTGTCTCCTACCAGGATACCCAAAAACTATGACCTGCGAACATCTCAACAATCTAACTGTAGAAAACCTGATTTCTAAAGCAGCCTATCCAGTTTTTCGCTGTGAAGAGTGCATTAAAACAAATAGTCGCTGGGTACATCTTCGGATTTGCCAAACCTGTGGCAAAATGCTGTGCTGCGATTCTTCTAAGTATCAACATGCTCGCCGTCATTATGAAGAAACTAGTCATGCGGTAGTCAGTTCGGCTGAACTGGGGGAGCAGTGGCTATGGTGTTTTGCAGATGAACAGGGAAAAGACTACTGATAGCAATTTTGACGTCACCTAGATTTCCTTCTCATTTCTTCAACATGCTCTCCTCATGTGAGTGATTCTTATGGCTGTTCCTAATCAGAGTACTCCCATCGACAGCGTTTGGCCCAGTTTGCCCGTAGCAGATTGGCAAGATACCTATGCAACTCTCCATCTATGGACGCAAATCGTTGGTAAAATTCGGCTGGCACTGGCACCTAAACTCAATCACTGGTGGCAATCTACTCTTTACGTCACACCGCGTGGACTAACAACCGCTTCAATCCCTTGCGGCACCCGTAACTTTCAAGTCAGCTTTGATTTTTTTGACCATCAGCTACAAATCGACACCAGCGACGGCATTACTAAAAGAATTGCGCTGGCTCCTCGCTCTGTGGCAGATTTTTACCAAATGGTGCTAACTACATTGAGCGACATCGGCATCGAAGTCCAAATCTGGACAATGCCGCAAGAAGTGTCAGAACCAATCCCGTTTGATCAGGACTATCAACACGCAGCTTACGATCCGGAGTATGCCCAACGGTTCTGGCAAATTCTCGTGCAAGTTGATCGGGTCATGACCTTATTCCGCTCACGGTTTGTTGGTAAATCCAGCCCTGTGCATTTCTTTTGGGGCAGCTTTGACCTCGCTGTGACTCGTTTCTCCGGTCGTTCTGCGCCAGAACATCCTGGTGGGGTGCCGAATATGGCAGATTGGGTCACGCGCGAAGCCTATTCCCACGAAGTTAGCAGCTGTGGCTTTTGGCCAGGGGGTGGGGCAGTTGTGGAGCCTATTTTTTATGCTTATGCTTACCCTGCGCCGGAAGGGTTTCGAGATTACCCAATCCAACCCAAAGAAGCTTTTTACAGCTCAGAAATGCAAGAGTTTATCCTCCCCTATGAAGCTGTGAGACAAGCTGACGATCCGGATGCAATGCTCCTGGCCTTTTTCCAAAGCACCTATGAAGCAGCAGCCAACTTAGGCCATTGGGATCGAGCTGCTCTGGAGCATACTCCAACGATCGCCACTCACAGTTAATAGTCGCAAGCTAACGCCACTGCAAAGTGATCGAAGCGATCGCCTTTCTAGACATGCAAGATTCCAGAAACAAACGATGATTGCAGATGCTATCGGCAAGATGATCACAGAATAAGCCTGCATCAAAAGTTTTACACGCAAAAGAGTACATTATGACGACAACACTGGCAGGCAAAGTTGCACTGGTTACGGGCGGTTCAGGCGGTTTGGGAGCGGCGATCGCCAAACGTCTCGCTCACGATGGGGCCGCCGTTGCGCTCACCTATACCCTCGAGTTTGGACTAATTCTGTAAAAGAAGGCAGTCAATGAGAGCCACTGACTGCCGTAAGGTCAATGAAGTACTTTAATGACATTGACCCTATGATGTTCAAACACCTTCAAGACTTTCGTCAAAC
>NZ_JBNXVR010000069.1:0-19432 GCF_050565595.1 Leptolyngbya sp. AN02str
AATCGGGCAAGCTCAGCAGGTCAGTAATCTGATGGATGAGCGCTCTAAAATCATCCAACTTTTGGGCCTACCTTACTGCCGTTACTACCTGCTTAATTAATTCCCAGCAACCTGCGGAATATCGGGTCATTCAAGCAACGCCCGAAATTGCATTACAAATGATGGCAGTGTTTAACCAACGACTTCAGCAGTTGCACGATATGGTTCATGGCCTGGTTTCAGAACGGGCGGTTGTTCGGTTGGCCCGCTTCTTGCAATACGCGGCTGGAGAATCCGGAACTTGCCTTGTTGGACAGGAAGCCTGTCTGCGGCTGCCGCTTTCCCATTATGAAATTGCTCGCAGCATCGGCATTACCTATGAAGAATGTGTGCGTTTATTTAAGCAGCTGCATTGGGTAGTCTCGTACAGCCGGGGTGGAAAAATCACGATCCTTGACTGGAACACACTCGATGCGATCGCGCAGGGAACCCTAAATCCGGGCGATCGCTCCTAACCCGCCCGAAAACGAGGCAAGTGAATTGTCATTGCTCAACATCCGAAAGGGTTAGAAGAAATGCCAAATTGGTTGTTGCTTTCAGGGCATGCGGAGCATGGGCCTGCATCAACACCATTACACCGGGTTCTAAGGCGATATCTTGCCCATGGAGGGTGAGGGTTCCCTGACCTTCTAGCACGTGAACGACAGCATGAAGGGGGGATGTGTGTTGTGCAATTTCTGTTTTTGCGGCAAGACACAGAAGCCTATATTGACAATGAGGCAGCTTGAGCAGTGTTGTGTTAGAAACGCCTGTTTCAGTGTACTCAATTCTCTCGTTAAGTTGAGCAATGAAGTGTTCAGCAAGATATACAGTTGTCATGATCGAGTTTCTCCTAATTTCATATTCGTTCGACACACACAATGATGTAGCCTAATTCCTGTTTATATTGTTGAAAAACCTGTCGAATTTTGTGTAGGCGATCGCGCACTGCGGGCTGAGTTGCCACATTCCAAAAGAATTGAAGCGCATCCTTCAACCCTTCATCCTGAATGATGCGAACCGGATTGAGCAGGCCCATAGCCCCAGTTTTGTGATGCAAAACCCGAAAACCAGCGGCTTCATATAACTCCATCCAATGAGCAGGAGAAAGCGGGGTCGAATTGGTTCGCAGTGCTGCCGCCAAGTCGCGATGAATGTTTGCTTCATGAGCAGTTGCAAGCAGCTCATGAGAGAGAAATTTGCCTTGGGGTTTGAGGCGATCGCGTACTCCTTGCAAAATTTTGGCCTTGACAGGTTGCGATTGCATGGTGAGAATTGCCTCAGCCAACACATAGTCAAACTGGCCTGAAACTTGCTCCAAATGGAAAATATCGCCCTCAATGATCTGCACTTGCGCCTCTAATCCAGCGGCTTGAACGTTGGCCTGAGCGCGGGCAACGCTTTCTGGATTTTTTTCAATCCCGACGACGGTCACACCATACTGTTTTGCCAGGGCGATCGCGCTATATCCAAAGCTAGCAGCAAGTTCCAACACCGTTTCTCCGGGTTGAAAGTTAGCCCACTGGCAGAGCTGTTGGGTTGCTGCTTTTCCACCCGGACGCAAAATCTTTTTGCCAGCCGCCGCCATGACTTGATGCCCAGTTGCCGTTTCAACATGTAGGGTCGTTTGGGGCATTGCTTGGTTCCTCCACGGTCGATACCCCTACTGTGCCAAATTTGCATCGTTGTGAATATGAGCTACCTCATATTCGTAATCCAAACGTTTAATCATGGTTGAGGATGCTTCCGATATGGTGCTGCGGCTTGTCTCAAGCTGGCGACAGCTACACATCAACTTTTGTGGCCCATGCAGAACAGGTGGGGGAGACATGACCTTCTCCCCCACCTGTTCCACCCAGCGATTTGCTCGGTTCAATCGCCCAGGTAAATGCCCAAACCGCGAGCCGTATTGACCAACGTTCCAGTTGGGTTGACAGCTGCATAGCGAGCGATCGCCTCACTAATCGGCACACTGACCACTCGGCGTTTTTGCCATGTCACCACATGGTCATATTGACCCTTGGCAATTAGCTCAACCGCAGCCACCCCAAACACCGCTCCCATCAACCGATCTAAATGTGACGGGGTCGCCCCTCGCTGGGTGTGGCCCAGCACGGTCACCCGGGTTTCAGCATCCATTTGATTGCAAATACGCTCCGATAAATATTGCCCAATGCCTCCCAGGCGGCACTCCTCAGCTCCAGTATTGGGCAAGGTGACGGGGCTTCCATCTTCGGTTCGCACTGCCTCTGCAACAATCATCAAGCAATAGTTTTTGCCCTGCTCTTGCCGCTTTTTAATCGCTTGGCAAATGCCATCAACCGTGTAGGAAATTTCGGGAATGAGAATAATGTCAGCACCACCAGCGATGCCTGCGCTCATGGCGATATGGCCTGCATCCCGGCCCATAACCTCCAAAATCATGACGCGAGAATGGCTAGCAGCCGTAAAGTGCAGCCGATCTAACGCTTCGGTGGCGACCTGTACAGCCGTGTCAAACCCGACCGAAACTTCAGTCACTCCTACATCGTTGTCAATGGTTTTGGGAATACCGACCAGATTAAGGTTTCCCTGTTGGGCAATGCGCTGCAAAATGGCTAAGCTGCCGTCTCCACCAATCCCAATCAAGGCATCTAGTCCTAGCAGGTGATAGCCGTCGATAATATCCTGAGCGCGATCGCGCAAGCTTCCATCTGGCATGGGAAAGGCAAAGGGATTGCCCTTGTTTGTGGTGCCTAGCATGGTGCCGCCTGCCATTAAATAGGGATTTACCTTTTCAGACGTGAGGAGAATGGCTTCGGGGGGACGCGCCATCAGCCCCTGGGTGGCCTGCCGAATTCCCAGAACCTCCCATCCGTGGCGATCGCTAGCACTATGTACCACCGCTCGAATGACGGCGTTCAGTCCGGCGCAATCGCCTCCACTGGTTAAAATTCCAATTCGTCGCGTTGCTCCCATGTATCCTCCTGTGAACAAACTGCTTGCTCTAATGCTGAAAATTTGGCTGCCGTGAATCGATGCGGAGGTTAAGCAGCAACGATCCTGCAAGAAATCGAGCCAGCAATGCACAGTCCTACTAGCGAAGAGGAGGATGCACTGGCGTGAATTCGATATCTGTATCCGAATTTACCGAGTTTTGCGATCGGAAAGTCTTAAGTCAGGCTAAAGAATCTAGTTGTGAAAATGGCTAAAACCACGATTTCCGGTTATTTTTGCGACACAATTTGTCCGACAGTGTCTGAATGTTGCGGCTTTAGGTCATGAAACTCTGAATTTACCTATGTCTTGCAAACGATGCGATCGCCCTCGCATGGTCGAAGCTGAAACTCGATCAGGAGCGTGATTTACGAGAGTGCGAGATCGAGCGACTGGTTTATCAGTCTTAATAAACAGTCTCTCGATCGAGGCTATCTATGAAATATTGGTATTTTTCTCCAGGTGTCACGAACCTGTCACATTTGCTTTTTACCTTGAAATCATTCCCTCATCGCTACGGTTCCGTAACGGGTTATCTATGAAAGCACCGATTCCACCGAATGAGGAGCAACGGCTAGCAGAACTCCTCCGCTATGAAATTTTAGATACTCCACCCGAAACGGCCTATGACGATATCACTCAGCTAGCAGCTTATATCTGCCAAACGCCAATCGCTTTGGTGAGTCTCGTAGATAGCGATCGCCAATGGTTCAAATCGGTGGTTGGCCTGCCGATCTGCGAAACGTCTCGCGACGTGGCCTTTTGTGCCCACGCTATTTTGGGAACATCTCTCTTCATCGTGCCCGATACTCACTTAGACGAGCGCTTTGCCAACCATCCCCTCGTCACTGGGCCACCCTACATCCGGTTTTATGCAGGTGCCCCCCTCCTCACGTTCGACGGTTATGCATTGGGCACTCTCTGCACTATCTCGCCAGAACCCAAAACGCTGTCTTCTGAACAGATACGTGCGTTGACAGCCCTAGCTCGTCAGGTTGTGAGCCAGCTTGAGTTGAAGCGGAGTCACCAAACACTCAATCAAGAAATTGCCGAGCACAAACAGAGCGTTGCAGAGCTGCAACGGGTACAAACCCACCTGCAACAGGAATTGCGCGATCGCAAACGTGCCGAAGCCGAACGTAAGCACATGGAGGCCACCCTTAAAGAAACCCAAGCTCAAATGATTCAGGCCGAAAAAATGTCGAGTTTGGGACAGCTTGTGGCAGGGGTTACTCACGAAATCAACAATCCCATCAACTTTATCCACGGCAATCTCAAACATGCCGAAGCCTATTTTCAAGGGTTGCTGTATCTGTTAAAGCTCTACCAGGATGAATATCCTCAGTTGACAGAGCAAATGCAGATCCAAATTGACAGTATTGATATTGATTTCATCAAGCAAGACCTGCCACATTTGCTCAATTCCATGCAAATTGGCACCAACCGCATCCGCGAAATCATCAAGTCACTGCGAACCTTCTCTCGTTTGGATGAAGCAGATCTAAAAATAGCAAATATTCATGAAGGTCTAGACAGTACCCTCATGCTGTTGAGCCATCGGCTCAGGCCAAACGAAAATCGCCCAGGTATTCAAGTGATTCGAGATTATGGAGATATTCCTGCTTTTTACTGCTACCCTAGCCAGCTCAATCAAGTCTTTATCAATGTGCTGAACAATGCCATTGATGCCTTAGAAGCAGATTCGTCCAGCATCCAGGGATTGGCCCCATCAGATTCGACCAACGATGACGTGACCCTTGCCTTTCCTTGCCTCTCTACCATCACTATTCGCACAGAACAATTGCCTCAAAACCACGTTGCTATTCGCATTGCAGATAATGGTCCTGGCATTTCTCAATCGATTCGGTCCAAAATTTTTGATCCCTTTTTTACAACAAAAGCCGTTGGACGAGGGGCCGGACTAGGACTATCCATTAGCTACAAAATTGTGGTGGAAAATCACGGTGGACAACTCACCTGCCATTCAGAACCAAATCAAGGCAGCGAATTCGTAATTGAAATTCCCATCGTTTCACTCGAACCCAATCCGGCCACTTCTGCATCAATGCATCAAGCTCGCATTGAGCAGTTGAGGCATTATAGAACGAAGGCAACATGTGGAAGTCTGACATCCCATGAGAATTTTATTAATCGATGACGATGAATTACTAACGCAGAGGCTATACGATTTTTTAACCTCTCAGTCTTATGCGGTAGATATCGCCCAAGATGGTGAAGCAGGATGGGACTATACTCAGGCGGCCAGTTACGATCTCATTGTTTTGGATATCACGTTGCCCAAGTTGGACGGTGTGCGGCTCTGCAGACGATTGCGCCAAAACAATTACAGCAGCCCTATTTTGTTACTCACAGCTAAAGGGGAAAGCTCCGACAAGGTTGTTGGTTTAGATGCAGGGGCCGATGACTATTTGGTAAAACCTTGCACCTTAGAGGAGTTGTCTGCTCGGATTCGAGCCTTGCTCCGTCGGCCTAAAACGGCTGCAACGCCCGTGCTGGAATGGGATGGCCTATCCATGGACTTGAGCACTTGTGAGGTGAGCTATCAGGGGCAGGTTTTGCCGCTATCTCCGAAAGAATACAGTTTGTTGGAATTGTTTCTTCGCAATCCTCAGCGGGTTTTTAGCAGTAGCACCATCCTGGAGCATTTGTGGGGATTTGGAGATGCCCCAGGTGAAGAAACGATTAGAACTCATATCAAACGATTACGACGCAAGCTCAAGTCAGTAGGAATTGAAACCATGATTGACACAGTTTATGGCATGGGCTACCGCCTTCAAACGCCGCCACCATTGCCAACCCCAACGCCACCATCCAAAGAAGACCAGGCGCGAGCTGCCGCGATCGCCCTATGGGAGAAATTCAAGTCTCCGATTTTAGAGCGCATGGCAAGCCTTGATAAAGTGGCAGCTTTGTTGCAGTCTGGGAACCTATCACCCGAATTGAGACAGGCTGCAGTCGAAGATGCGCACAAGCTTTCGGGGTCTTTGGGCATGTTTGGGTTTCCTGAAGGATCCCGTCTCGCAAAAGAACTGGAGTTTAGCCTAAGGGATGCAACAAACCCAGCCCAAATGGAGAAATTACAACCACTCGTTGCGGCGCTGCATCAAGAGCTAGAGAAAACGCCCCATGTTTCGGGAATGGAGTTGCTTCAAGCGTTGGACGACGAGCCTAGCAGTTTACCGATTGCCCCAAAGCCAATGCCCTTGTTGGAGCGATCGGCCACACCGGAGTTCAAAATTTTGGCCGTGGATGATGACCCCATCATTTTGAAGACCCTCCAGTACTTGTTACCTCGCTGGGGGTTAAACCTTGTTGCCTTAAATAATCCATTGCAGCTTTGGGATGCTTTAGTTAGCGAAAAGCCCGATTTGCTCATCCTAGACGTGGATATGCCGCAAGAAAATGGCATTGAGATTTGTCGGCTCATTCGCAACAACGATGATTGGAGCGGTTTACCCATTCTGTTTTTAACGGCTCACCGCAATCCAGACATTATTGTTCAGCTATATAGTGCTGGAGCCGATGACTACGTCGCAAAGCCCTTTACAGAGCCTGAAGTCATTACTCGCATTTTTAATCGTCTGAATCGCCACCAGCTGGCCCAACGCTGGCAAAAACCAACGGCTTAGCGAACGGACTGCTGCTGCAAGGTCTGAACGTTAAATTTGCTCAGCTCAGCAAGGATTTTCAAAGGATGAACATGCTGAGCCAACGTCAATCAACCTTGACATTTGGCATAGATTCCCTGTATGGGGAGCTTTTCTGTCATCTTCTCAGCCTTTTGGCTGGTTTTAGCGACCAATTTCTCCAAAGCTTTCAACAGAGAATCCTCCAGCCGATAAAATCAAAATGCCACTTTTAGGCGAGGTGATAGTCAACATTCAATATGAAGCAAATTTTAGTCATTGATGATGAAGCAGATATCTGCGAGATTGCCAAGATCAGTTTACAAATTACAAAGCAGTGGCAAGTTTTGACGGTAGCTTCTGGTCAAGAAGGAGTCTCTGTTGCAACAGAGACTCAACCTGACGCAATTTTATTAGACGTGGTGATGCCAGGTCTAGATGGATTGCATACGCTAAAGCTATTGAAAGAAACTCCAGCGACACGACACATTCCGGTCATTATGCTGACGGCAGCAGGCAGCATGGTTACCCAACGGCAATATGCGGAATTGGGAGCCCAAGCGGTTGTCACAAAACCGTTTGATCCGGGTTTATTGGGAAATCAAATTGCCAATGTGCTCAGCTGGGACATAGATGACCACCGGACTGATCGGCAAGCTAGCTAAGCACGTCAATTTTGTGTTCCCTACAAACCAAAAGCCGCTTTTCAGATGTTGGGTGTGGCTTTTGGGATAGGGAGTGGAAAAATCCAGGCTAAGGGGGCGATCGCGTCCCGGCCTGCTTGAGGATTGGTGAACATCAAGCCAATATCCGCATAACGCATCTGTGCCTATCGCCACATTGAATCCCGCTGCATTAAATCCGGTTGCATTGAATACCATAGTTGCGCAGGCTGCGATCGCTTCAACTTCAGCTTGCTAACCCGTAGACAAGCCATACCGGGTGTTCACTAGTTTGTCACATTCCTTCTCTATCGTTAGGGCAGAGGGTTGCACAACAAAAAGTCAGATCAGTTCATGACTTTTTGGCAGCCTTATCTCTGCTCATTCAACGCAAGATTAAACGCTGCCGAGGCAACGTTTCGTTTCGTGATCGAATCGTATGATCTAGTTACGTGGATAGTGGTGAAATTTTGAAGTTCATCTGGCTTATAAACCTGACCTATAAACAATGAGCCGTGCGCCCATTCACCTGATAACTGAAGCAAGAATTCCTGTTTATCAAGCTAATAAATCTAGGAGTAGTGGTGACCTTGAGGCTGTTTACTCAGCACGAATCCCATAGCTTTGCTCAAGTCCCCTTAAAAACATTTAACTTAAGTGACTTGCCTTGAATGCCCCCTTTAAATTTCTATCATCATGGCAGCGCAATTGAACTCCACCCATCCATCTTCACAGCAAGATCCTGTAGAAATTGCTTTGCCTTTGGTGGTGGATGAGAGTGTTGTTCATCGCTTTAGCTTCTGGAATGGAACAGTTCAACAAGGAATTCGATATCGCAATAAACTCTATATCTACTTCGAGGCATATGCTCTTCGCGATCGCCTAAAGGCTTATGAAATTGCGTATGAGCAAGCTGAACAGGGAATAGCAGATGAACTTATGGTTTGTGTTACGGTTTCTAAAACTCATTACACAATTTGGCTCAGCTTAAAGATTACTCATTCTGATAAAAATTTTGAGTCCTTATCCATTCATCCCACAAACCCACCGAACTCCTAAAGTTTGATTTTCATCAATATGCTGGCACCAAAGATCTGCTTGATTGGGTTTATTTGCTTTTGAAGCTTACTGTAACTAACCTTCTCTTCCTCATTCATGATTTCGACTAGTTCAACTTTTCAGGGTAAAAATATCATCATGCTTGAGAGTGGTAGCCAGTTTTGTGATCAACCGTCTCAACTCACACACCTGTCAGAGCATAGTGATTTGTTCATTTGCCATGAGCTGAGAACGCCCCTCACCTCTATTCAAGGGGTGCTAGGTTTATTAAATACCGGAAAGTTAGGCTGTCTTTCAGAAGAAGGTCAACGGCTGCTGGCGATCGCAATCAATAACGCGAACCGATTGAATCGATTAGCTAGAACACTCGAGGCGTGGCCCACTTCATCTATGACTGTCCTGTCTGAAGAAGTGATAGAACAGTTACAGCTTGAAAATGACTTGCATAAGGCCTTATTTCAGCAAGAATTTCAATTAGCGTATCAGCCGATTATTTCGACCATAGATCACCAAATTATTGGGTTCGAAGCCTTAGCCCGATGGCACCATCCTAGTCGGGGCTATATACCAGCTCAGGTGTTTATTCCCTTAGCAGAAAAGTTGGGATGCATTCACCAATTAGGAGCTTGGATTTTGGAGCAAGCCTGCCTTCAGTTGCGTACTTGGCAGCAGCAACAGCCTAATGTTCCGCCGTTGTATATGAGCGTTAATCTCTCGGCAGGGCAAATTCTACAACCCCATCTTGTTCAAGAAATCCAGCATATTTTGATAAGAACCGGAGTGTTGCCTAGCGATCTCAAAATTGAAATCACTGAAAGTATGCTGGTTGAGAATCAGCAGTCTGCAATTTGTGTGTTGACAGAGCTTCAGGAAATGGGGATTCAATTTTATGTCGATGATTTTGGGACTGGATACTCGTCGCTAGGTCGCCTTCAGCAGTTACCCATTGATGGCTTAAAAATCGATCGATCTTTTGTACAAAATAAACAGTGGAATATTAGCCGAACTATTGTATGTTTGGCAGAAAACCTGGGGTTAGATGTGATTGCCGAGGGTGTGGAAACTGATGAAGACCTCATGGAGCTTCAAGCAGCAGGATGCGTCAAAATGCAGGGCTATCACTTTTCCCAACCTCTTTTTAGCCAAGCAGCAACAACGTTAATCCTAGGAGACTAATATTAATGTTGCTGATCAGAATAGAAAAAAATACCTTCCGGTTAAAATTGCTCATGCTTTAGGAGATTTAGTTGAAATCTCATGATTCTGTTTTTTGAATCATAATTTGTTAAATCATAAAGTTATAATGAGTTGAAGATAAATTTGCTGGAATTTGGCCTTTCAACGCTGCACTCAAAAGAGTCAGTTTGGCGCATTTTTGGTTTACTTAAAAAATATTCTATTTGTGAGTTAAAAATCGTCTTGAATTGATCTGAACGATGGCATTAACTTGGCTGATTGTGCATGATCTCTGACGCTGCGGATTCTTCTAAGGGCAACATCTTAATTGTCGATGATTCGCCCGATAACTTACGGATCTTGTCTACGAACTTGACAAGCCGTGGGTATAAGGTGCGTTGTGTCACAAATGGCAACATGGCTTTGGTGAGTCTCAAGTATTTGCTACCCGACTTAATTCTGCTCGATATCCGCATGCCCATAACCGACGGTTACGAGGTCTGTCGTCGCCTTAAAGCAGATCCGGTAACCCAGCCCATCCCCATCATTTTCATTAGTGCGGCAGATGATGTAGCGGTTAAAGTCAAGGCGTTTGCAGTGGGAGGGGTAGATTACATTACCAAGCCGTTTCATTTTGAAGAGGTGCTAGCCCGAGTCGCGCATCAGTTGACCATTCGCCAGTTACAAAGTCAGCTGCTTGAGCAAAATCACAATCTCCAGCAAGAAATTGCCCAGCATAAACAAACCCAAACTGCACTGGAAGATGCGAGAGCTGCAGCAGAGTCTGCGAATTATGCCAAAAGTGAATTTTTGGCAAAGATGAGTCATGAGCTACGCACTCCACTCAATGCCATTTTGGGTTTTTCTGGTCTGATGGAACATGATCAGTTCCTTTCTGAGGAGCATCGAGACTATGTGTTGATGATTCATCAGGCAGCTCAACGATTGTTAAAGTTGCTGAATCACATTTTGTCGGTTACCAGTCATGAAGCTGGCCAGCTTGCTTTGCAAGAACGAAAGTTTGATCTGCATGGGTTTCTAGCAGCGATCGCCTCAGCTTGGCAACCCAAGGCTCGGGCAAAGGGGCTCAATTTTGCGCTGGATTATGTTACTACCACACTGCCACAGTGGATCTTTGGAGATGATGGAAAGCTGCGACAAGTGTTGGGGAATTTGTTAGAAAATGCTGTTCAGTTCACATACTCTGGCTCTATTACTCTGCGGGTTAGGGTGGAAGTTAGCCATGAGTCGAGTTTGACTTGGCCGGGGGGTGATGGCTCAAAGGGCGATCGCCTGCTTCCTCTATTATTTGAGGTAGAAGACACGGGTTCCGGGATTGCGGCCACTGAGGTGGATCGGCTATTTCAAGCCTTTTCTCAAGCCGGATCAGGGTTGAAATCTGAACAAGGGGTTGGGTTGGGATTGTTCATTAGTCGTCAGTTTGTGCAGGCAATGGGCGGCGATATTACCATCAGTTGCACATCTGGATCGGGAACGGTTGCTCGATTCTATGTGTTGATGCAGTCTGTTGAGTGTGATGCCCCCGATGCCGTTATTGCGAGTTGCCCGTTAGCGGCGCAATCTTACCTTGGAGGTGGTAGCGATCGCCCTCAAGAAGATGCGGGTTGGGCATTGCCAACACCGACCTTAACCTTAACCGAAGAGCGCATGCTAGAAGCTCTCCACGCAGAAATGGGTGTTCGTTGGCTTTCTCAACTGCATCGAGCGGCCATTCAAGGCTGCGAAGCCCAAATCTCACAGCTTATTGAGGCCATACCTGCTCCTCACCTTGGTTTTGCCCAAGTCTTGGCTGAATGGAACCAAAATTTTCAATTTGACCAAATTGTGGCTATCGCTCAACAGGCACTGGAACGTAGCCTCAAGGCTCATGAGCCCTTCACCAGGCGATCGTTAGACTGGCCCGTCGAATTTGAGCCGCTGATCACGTCCGATTCATTTCGCGGCATCTCCCAAGACTGGATTCTACAACTGCATCAAGCCGCTATTTTAGGGCGCGATCGCCACATCCTGCACCTTATTGATCAACTTCCCAACTCCCACTCTGCCCTTGGTCAAACTTTAAAGAAATGGGTCAAAGAATTCCGCTTTGAAAACATCATTGAACTCACGGTTGCCATTGGTTGCGCATAGTGGTTCTCTTTTAATTTCTAAGCCAATATCCTTGTTCGCCACCCAGGCCTTGATCCATTTCTGAAGTCTTTCATCTATCCCATGCAGGTCGATTCACCGCGCCACCTCAGTCATTCTTCTGTTCAGGGAATATCTCTCCGCCTTATTTTGGTTGTTCCTTTTGTTCTTCAAATCTTGATTGCAGTCGGTATAACCGGTTGGCTGTCGCTGCGCCATGGACAACAAGCTGTAAATGACTTGGCCATGCAACTCCGCATCAAAACCAGTGAACAAGTCGTTCACCATCTTCAAGATCAGTTGATATTACCCTATCAAATCAACCAATTGAATTTAGATGCCATTCATGCCGGTCTTTTAGATCTACAAAACTTTCATGAGTTAGGTCGTACTTTCCATTTTCAAATGCAAGTTTTTGGCGTTGGTTATATCAATTTTGCCAATTCCAAAGGTGAGTTTATTGGAGTTGAACGGTTAGACAACGGTAGATTAGTGATTAACGAAACTCGTCTGCCTCGCCTGTCAGACATGGCAATTTACCAAACAGATGCCCAGGGAAACCGGGTAGCACTGGAGGATGTTGCGATCGATGAGCCACCAGTCGTTGAAGAAGATTGGTATGCAGATGCTGTCCAAGCCAAAATACCCGTGTGGAGCAGAATTTATCAGTGGGATGATAAACCCGAAATCCTCTCAATTTCGTCTAGCTATCCCGTCTATGATCAGAACGAGCGGTTACTTGGGGTGATTGGTGTAGATGTCGTCTTGTCAAGTTTAAGCTCGTTTCTACAAAATCTTCAGTTAAGTCCATCCGGAGAAATTTTTATTACCGAGCGCAATGGATTATTGGTTGCAAGTTCAGATGCTGAACTTCCCTTCACGGTCGATGCCGAGGAAGCCTATCGCATGCACCTTTTCCATAGCAAGAACCCGCTCATTCGAGAAACAGCTGCCCATCTTTTGTATCGTTTTGGTGATTTAGCCGAAATTCAAACTACTGAACAACTTCAATTCACGATTAACGGACAAAAACAGTTCATTCAGGTTACCCCTTGGCAAGATCGGCATGGGTTAGATTGGCTGGTCGTTATTGTTGTTCCAGAATCAGATTTTATGGAACAAATTCATGCGAATACGCGCACAACTATTTTGCTGTGTTTGTTGTCTTTAGGCATTGCCATATTGCTGGGGTTAATGACCTCTCGTTGGATTAGCCAGCGCATTCAATATCTCGTCACAGTTAGCAAAAAAATAGCCAATGGACAGCTAGATCAAACCATTGAAAAAAATGGGATTCGAGAGCTAGAAGATCTCTCCCAGTCCTTTAATCAAATGGCGATCCAGCTTAGAGCTTCTTTTACTGAATTAGAAGATCGGATTGCTCAACGCACTGCCGCACTATTGGAGGCAAAAACGGTGGCTGAGTCCGCTAACCGCGCCAAGAGTGAGTTTCTCAAGAATATGAGCCACGAACTACGAACACCCTTGAATGCCATTCTTGGAATTGCACAAACGTTTGAAAATAATTCGTCATTAACCCAAGAAGAATTAGAGTATTTGACAGTTTTAAATCGCAATGCACGGCGACTGCTAGCACTAATTAATGATCTGCTGGAGATTGCAAAAATCGGAATGCATGAGGCTTTATCAGAGAAGAACCAATTTGATCGGGATTTAAATTTACGGTTTGTTCACCAAGGACGGAGAGAAGAGGAATCATTGGATCATCGCCTCTGTCTCTACCTAGTTCAGATGCCATTGGAATGGATCTTGCTTTTGAAACAGGCTGCCATTAAAGGGTTTGACCGAGAGATTCTTCAGCTGGTGAATCAAGTTCCTGTCGACCTTGAGCCTTTGGCAGCAAGTTTGACGACTTGGGCCAGAGACTTTAGGTTTGATAAGGTGGTAGAGCTTATTCAGCAATTCGAAGAGATGGACTCCAGCTTTTAGTACATATGTGTTTTTTTGCATCACTCCTGTGCGATCGTTTTGAAATCTAGAGGCTGATATTGCTTTAAACCTAACGCAGACTTTTCTAAGCTTTATTTCTTGAACTATAGACCTATGGAAACCTCGGTAATGGATCAATCAAAAGGTGATATTTTACTGGTTGATGATACGCCTGATAATTTGAGAGTGCTATCGGCAATGTTGACCAATCGAGGTTTTGAAGTTCGTAAAGCCTTGAATGGACAGCGGGCGCTAGCCTCGGTACAAGCAGCCCCACCCAACTTAATTTTATTAGATATCAAAATGCCTGAGATGGATGGCTACACGGTCTGCCAGCGCTTAAAGGCCGATCCAAAAACCTGCGAGGTTCCAGTCATTTTTATCAGCGCTTTAGATGATGCCTTGGATAAGGTTAAGGCGTTTGCAGCGGGTGGAGTGGACTATGTCACAAAGCCGTTTCAAGAAATGGAAGTGCTGGCCAGAATTGAGCATCAGTTATGTATTCAAAGATTGCAAAAACAGCTGATTCTGCATAATCAAGAGTTGGCTCGATCTAATCGGGAATTAGAGCAGTTTGCCTATGTGGTCTCTCATGATTTGCAGCAACCTCTGCAAAGTATTACTGGGTTCGCCAAAATCATTCAACTCCAGCATCAAAATACGCTCGACCAGGCTGCTGTTGAATATCTGAGCCGTATTTATGATGCGGGTAGCCGGATGCAAAAGTTGATTCAAGATCTGTTGGTGTATTCGAAGGTGGGCCAACACGATCAGGAGTTTCGATCTGTGGATTGTAATGAGGTGTTGAGGAATGCGTTAGACAATTTGCAAGGGGCGATCGCTGATCGACAAGTTTGCTTAACTCAGGATAATTTGCCAACGGTGATGGGATATGAGACGCAGCTCATGCAGTTACTGCAAAACCTTGTGAGCAATGCGATTAAATTTGTTTCGCCTCAGAAAATTCCTCAAGTTCATATCACGGCAGAACGACAAGAAAATTACTGGTTATTTAAGATTCGAGATAATGGTATTGGCATTGAAACAGCAGACTTAGAAAAAATTTTTGAAATCTTTCATCGGACTCAGTCAGCGGCAGCATATGCTGGAACTGGAATTGGGCTGGCGACCTGCAAAAAGATTGTTGAGAACCATCGTGGCCGCATTTGGGTAGACTCGACCGTTGGTTTAGGAACAACATTTTACTTTACGATTTGTACTAAAGAAAATTGAACCTGATGGATATGCATAATGATGTGTGAGGTTAACGTAACCTGCAATCAGGCTCAAAAACAGCTGCGGCTTTAGCACGTACTATTGTGCTTGATGCGCTGTCGTGATTGTAGTTAGGAAAACCGTTGCGCATCAAGCGTTTTTCTAACATACGATGTTGCAATAGTATGGCGTCCGCTAGACCTATCGAACTATCGAATCGAACTATCGAAGATTCAGTATGATATTCCGCATCAGAATATAGCTTCCTAATGGAAAAACCGATTTCTGTGCACTCTTTTGTAAAGATTTCACAGAATCACGACAGGGTTTGGTGAAATCTAGGGTAACGCCTTTTTGCGACTGCAATAAATTGCTTGACCGTGCTGATTAGGTTAGGCTCAAAAAGATGGGCATTCTATAAGCAAGTGATCATGCAGGATAGATTAACGCTGCAGTTATGGCAAAGTGGCACCCTCCTTCCCTTGAGCATATTTCCTCTGAGGTCTGGGAAAACACGCCAGAGCCAGTGAAGCAATTAGTGCAGGCGTGGCTTGCGGGGGGTAGATTGTCTGAGAGTGACAGTCAGCTGATTCAGTTTTTGGATGCAACTCCGATTGGAATTGCGGTTCACGATATTACAGGGCAACTAATTTATGTGAACCAGATTGGGCGATCGCTCATTGGTATTGACTTCTCCTCTGCTGAGAATTGGGACCAAATTTGTAAACTGATCCCAATTTATCGTGAAGGAACGCAGGAACTGTATCCCAAAGATGCACTACCCAGCATGCGAGCTTTGGCTGGTGTTGCAGTGTGGGCCGATGATTTGGAAATTCGCCAATCGGATAGGGTATTGCCGCTTGAGGTATGGGCCACACCCATTTTTAATGAAAATGGGCAGGTTAGCTACGTAATCGCGGCATTCCAAGATGTGGGTGAACGCAAGCGTCAAGAAGCCGAGCGTAAGCGCCAAGAGATAGAACAGCAAATCCTGGCGAATACTCTACTCAAGAGTGAACAGCGCTATCGACAAGTGATTCAGTCCCAAACAGATTTAATTTTGCGATCGCGGCCAGATACCACTATTACCTTTGCGAACGAGGCGCTTTGCCATATCCTAGGCAAAGATTTGGAAACTGTGATTGGACTTCGTTGGTACAATTTTGTTCCACCCGAAGAAACTGCCGCTTTAGAAAGCAAAATTGCCGCCCTTACCCCCGAAAACCCAATCTTTGAAAATATTAACCAGGACTATCGAGTCAACAATCAAATTGGTTGGACTCAGTGGGTGAATTTAGGCATTTTTGATGAGCATCATCGGCTGATTGAAATTCAGTCCGTTGGGCGCGATATTACCCAGTTGCAAGAAAAAATTCTACGGGAACAGGCGTTGAACCGTGTTTTGCAGGCGATTCGCAATTCCCTAGATCTGAATACCATTTTTACAACTGCAACTGCCGAAGCCGCTCAGTTATTAGGCATGGCGAATTGCAGCGTTGTCAAGTATTTACCAGATCAAGGGGTATGGCGACATGTTGCAGTTCACCAGCAAGACCCCTCGGCCCCTTCTACGCTAGGGTTGGAAATTCCCGATGCGTCAAACCCATTTGCAACTCAACTCAAGCAGTTTCGCAATGTGCGCGTTGAAGATACCAACCAGCTCGACGACCCAGTGAACCGGGAGGTGGCCCAAACGCTGCCTGGTGCATGGTTGCTGATTCCCCTGGTGATTGATGGCAATCTATGGGGAGCATTCACCCTGAGTGTGTTGCACCGGCCCTATGTGTGGCGAGATGATCAAATTGCCCTGGCCGAAGCGATCGCCGGACAGTTAGAGGTGGCTATTCAGCAGGCAAACCTGTATCGGCAAGTGCAGCTCGAATTAGAAGAGCGATGCTGGATGGAAGCAGCTTTGCGCGAGAGCGAGGCCCGCTTTCAAAACATGGCAGCGAATGTGCCAGGGGCAATTTTTCGCTATTTGTTGCGGCCGGATGGCACCGATAGTGTGCTGTACATGAGTACGGGGTGTTTTCATTTGTGGGAGGTTGAAGCACAAGCCGTGGTTGCAGATACCACCATTCTGTGGCACATGATTCATCCTGAGGATAGGCCAGCGGTATACAACTCGGTGATGGAGTCTGCACGAACGCTAGAACCCTGGTCGTTTGCATGGCGCATTACAACCCCGTCGGGCCGCGAAAAGTGGTTGGAAGCATCGGGTCGCCCTAAGCGCTCTCCCAATGGAGACGTCATTTGGGATACGTTGGTTCTGGATGTGAGCGATCGCAAACGCAATGAGGCCGAACGTCAGCAGTCTGCAATTGCGTTGATGCAAAGCGAGCAGCGCTTTCGCCAACTGTTTGAAACGATCCCTGCCATTGCCGTTCAGGGATATAACCGTCACCGCAAGGTTATTTATTGGAATCAGGCGAGTGAACAGGTTTACGGTTACACCAAAGCTGAGGCAATGGGGCGGCAGCTCGAAGATTTGATTATTCCGGCTGAGATGCGACAAGACGTGGTTCAGGCGGTGCAGCGTTGGGTCACAGATGGAGAGGCCATTCCCGCATCAGAATTGAGCCTATTGCGCAAGGATGGTGCGCGGGTGTCGGTCTTTTCTAGCCATGTGATGCTCACCAATGCCGCCGGTGAACTAGAAATGTACTGTGTGGATATTGACCTGAGCGATCGCAAGCAGGCGAAAGAGGCCCTGCAAGAGAGCGAAAGTCGCTATCGCCTCCTTGCTGAAAATATGAATGACTTGGTGTGTTTGCATGATGTGCAGGGTCGATATTTGTATGTGAGTCCTTCGTGTGAGGCGCTACTGGGCTACCAATATGAGGAAATGATTGGGCAGGATGCCTACAATTTTCTTCATCCCGACGATCGCGATCGCATTTTTCAAGAAGCCCATTCTGCTGTCACGAGTGGTAAACCAACTCCGATTACTTATCGCATTCGACAAAAATCTGGGCATTACATCTGGTTTGAAACGTTAACCAAACCAATTTTGGACGCGGCAGGTGACATTGTGCAGTTACAAACCACCTCACGGGATGTGACGGAGCGCATTCAGGCGCAGAATCGCCTGAAGCACGATGCCCTCCATGATGCGCTGACTGGGTTGCCCAACCGTCACTTGCTCATGGAACGGCTAGAACTCGCAATTCATCGCGCCAAACGCCTAGAGGATTATCGATTTGCTGTTCTTTTCTTGGATCTTGATCGCTTTAAGGTGATTAACGATAGTTTGGGGCACTTAGCGGGAGATCAGCTCCTCATCGCGATCGCCCAACGGTTGCGATCAACCTTGCGAAGCCTGGATTTAGCCGCACGCCTAGGTGGCGATGAATTCGTCATCTTAATCGAAGAAATTAAAGATATTCAAGAAGCGGTACGAGCCACTGAGCGTATTTTTGCAGCCTTACAAGCCCCCTTCAGTATTGAGGGACGAGAGGTATACACAAGCTCGAGCATTGGCATTGTACTAGGCTCTAAGGACACTGAAAAAGGCTTAGACCTGTTGCGCGATGCCGATATTGCGATGTATCGGGCAAAAGTAAAGGGAAAAGCACGCTACGAAATTTTTGATGCTGACATGCATGCACAAGCCCTAAGCCGATTGCATCTGGAAAATGATTTGCGACGGGCGATTGCACAAGAAGAATTTGTCCTACACTACCAACCCATTGTTTCCCTGAACACTGGCTGTCTGCTGGGGTTTGAAGCGTTGATTCGTTGGCAGCATCCTCAAGAAGGGTTGAAACCACCCAGTACATTTATTGCCATTGCAGAAGAAACAGGACTGATTACCCGTTTGGATTTTTGGGCGCTACGAACAGCCTGTGAGCAGCTTGCTGTTTGGCAATCAACTTTTCCAGAATTGAATTTTCTCAAAGTGAGTGTTAACCTTTCGGCACAAGATTTGCGGCGATCGGATTTGACGGAAGAAGTTGATCGCATCTTGTTGGAAACGGGTTTAGAAGGATGCTACTTAACGCTAGAGATTACTGAAAGTATGCTGATTGAAGATGTGGAATCTACTATCACCTTACTCAGTCAACTCAAACAGCGAAATATTCAAATTAGTATTGATGATTTTGGTACAGGATATTCCTCTCTCAATTATCTTCACCGTCTCCCTGTCGATAATTTAAAGGTAGATCGCTCGTTCGTTAACCAAATTCAAACTGGTAAATGCAATCATCAAATTGTTGAAACGATTATTGCCTTGAGTAATCAACTTGAGCTTGATGCGATCGCCGAAGGAATTGAAACCCAGCATCAGCTTGAGCAGCTCAAATATCTAGGTTACAAGCAGGGGCAAGGCTATCGCTTCTCAAAGCCGCTGAGTCGGGAAGCGGTGTATGCGCTGTTGGCTCACACGAGTCCCCATTTTCACTTGACCTAGCAATATACAGGCTCACATCCCAATCTTGTCAACTGAGAACACTAGCCGATATTCCGCAGGTTGCTGGGAATTAATTAAGCAGGTAGTAACGGCAGTAAGGTAGGCCCAAAAGTTGGATGATTTTAGAGCGCTCATCCATCAGATTACTGACCTGCTGAGCTTGCCCGATT
>NZ_JBNXVR010000070.1:0-19417 GCF_050565595.1 Leptolyngbya sp. AN02str
GTTCAACCGATGGCAGCGGCAGTGGCGCGATCCTCAATGCGCCCTGGCTGCTGCTTAAGTTCTAGCGAATCCCAAGATTTAACCGTCTGTCTTCTTAAAACTCGTGAAATACTTTTTCAGCACGCCCCACGTAGATTAACTCCTCGAAAGTCACGCTCGCCCCGTCGATAGTGTTCTAGAAATTCGTCTGCTCCCATGTGGAATGGTTTGACCCGATTGCCTGTAGTTTTGCACTTCGGCATAATTTAACAAACCACACCTGGTCTGACTATCCTGGTCAGGGGCATTTAAGGATTACGAAATGATTAAAGGTATCAATACTCTGAGTTGGGTCGCAATATTGTGTGGAATTCTGGGATTTAATGGAAGTCAGATCGCTACTGCTACAAATGGTGTACTCCGCGATTCCGCCCAGGACAAATTCACTTTACTAAATGACCATCAACAACTTGCGCTTCAGCCAACTCGTTCGACCGAAACACCCGATCAATGGGTAGAACTGGGGCGGCGGGTGCATGGTGGCTTTGGCTCCTACATTGCCCTGGGCATTCGCATCGGTTTGGATGCTATGCAACGATTAGATGCAGACCCCCGCACACTGGATATCACCTACTACAGTGGCGCGATCGCACCCTGTCCCTGTGTTGCAGATGGCATCATGATTGCCACCACTTCAACCCCTGGACAAAACTTGTTGCGAGTTGCTACGACTACCAGCCCAGAGGGGACTTTTGGCGTTGCTGAGGTTCGCAATCGCACCACTGAAGAAACGCTTCACTACACCATTTCGGCGACTGCCAGAGCGCAGTTAGATGACTGGAATCAGAACACCACTGGACGACAACGCTACAATGCCGTGATGAATGCGTCAGAAGAGACTTTATTTTCGGTAGAAGTCATCCCCTGATGCGCTGTTCAAATCAACGATATAGTGAGCCAGACTAGTTTATAGTAGCAATCGCACATCTTTTTCGATATCTTCTGGCTTTGCTGTTGGCGGATAGCGTTTCACCAGGTTTCCAGTGCGATCGACCAGAAATTTAGTAAAGTTCCACTTAATCGCCTCTGTACCGAAGATTCCTGGAGCCGCTTTTGTCAGATATTGATACAGCGGATGGGCATTATTACCATTGACCTCAATTTTTTGAAACAGTGGAAAGGAAACACCAAAACGAGTTTCACAAAAGGACTGGATCTGGTTTGAATTTCCTGGCTCTTGCTGCCCAAACTGATTGCAAGGAAACCCTAAAACAACCAATCCCTGATCAGCGTATTTATCATGCAACGCCTGTAACCCTTGATATTGAGGGGTAAAGCCACACTGGCTTGCTGTATTCACAATCAGTAAAACTTTATTTTTATACGTGTCGAATGAAACTGAGTTTCCCTCAATGCTGGTAGCGGAAACATCATAGATCGATGCAGGGGCTTCTACTGCCATACCGTCACATACTCCCTGAATAAAACACGCTCTAACTACTTTACAAAATTTCTGGAACCTGTTTCTCAATACAAATAGAAGTCCCAGAGGAGAGCTAACCGGGACTTCAGAGGAGACTTGAGATAAGTGCAGCGATCGCAAATCACCTACACTGCATTGTTGAATAGCACTGCCCATAGAACTCCTGCTGCACCTAAAGCCAACAGTAAGTTTGTAAAGAAGCGACCTGCCTCAGTGTTAAACCCAAGTGCTTTGTCTTCCTGACCAGCTGTGAAAAACAGCGACCATGCCTGGTTAGCACTCATTACGTCAGCCTGTGCGTTAAAGTCCGGTCTGAACACAACTGGACCGATCAGATATTTGCTGGGGAAATCGAAGTCAGTCTTCATGAGAGTTATCTCCAAAATAGATGACGTTTACTAATCCAAAACTTATCTAGAGGGAAAAGCCTACAGCCCTGCCAACCAGCCAATTACACCGTGTCCAGTCACCACTTCCAGGATCAGGGCAGACACAAAGCCAATCATTGCCAGCCGTCCATTCAGCTTTTCCGCATATTCGTTGAAGCCAAACTTTTGGGTGTCATCCACATACATCTTGGGTTCAACCGCATAAACATTGGCGCGTCCACCCTCTTCCATAACTTGTCCACGAACCATGACGCTGCTTCCTTTTGCTTAACCTTATGTAACAAATTGTAGCTTGATATAAATAAATATTACAATAATCTTGACGCGAAAAGCTTTTCGTACTAATAGAACCAGAAGGTCGGTTAACCGTAAAAAGGCTTCTGAGTACCAATACAGCTAAGAATCTCGAATCAAGAGCAACTGCTGCCCAACCCAGCTAATCCGACCTTCCCGCTCAAATTGACCAAGCAGTCGGGTCACGGTGACACGGGTAGTTCCTAGGGCATCCGCAAAATCCTGATGAGTGAGTCGGAGTTTGATCAGTTGTCCCTGCTCTGACTCATGACCAAACTTATCAGCCAGCCAATCTAATAGTTGCCAGAACCGATGATGAATCTGTCCGTTCCGAACTCGCAGTAGCTCTTGAGTTTGGTGGAGATGGGAAAATAATATTTGATTCAACTGATCGCATTCATTCAAATGCAGAACCCGCGCCTGAACATCTGTTAAACATTCCATTTCATACGGTTGAATTCTGGTCAGAGATTGCCCAATGACATCTCCTTCGCCCCAAAAGCCAAGCGCAATAACCGTACCATCATCAGTCAGGGTGTATGTCCGCACTGCGCCAGATTCAATTTGCCAAAGCTGGTTGCAATGCGAAGACAAATACTCTCGCCGTTTGAACAACCGAAGTATTAAACCCTCTGGCTTTGCCAGCATTAAATTAGAATTTACCATTGGTTTTATTAAAAGAGGTGTTAGGAAGAGAACCCATCGACACTTGCCCAACCATACTGATACTTTGGAATTGTGAGGCGTAAAGGGTACTGACCTGCATTAGATTGGGTTTGGACGATTCAATCGCACTTCTCTGGAATGATGCGACTGTTTTTGTTGACTGAGGGTCTCAGCAATCAGATTAGGCATTTCCTGCTAACAGGTTAGGCAGAACCAGTAAACCCCAGAATTGCGAATGTGGCGCAAAAGGTTGCCGTTGCAACAAGGGCAATCACTCATGGCATTCCTACTCCTAATATTGCTGCGAACGATGACAATGTTCACGGTTCACAGGTCACCAGATACGCCCTTCTATTCTTGAGAATATTCTCAATAAGTCAAGGTGAAGACAGAAAAAGTTGGAACGTTTCTATGGCTCTGAGGCTTCAGTTCTGCTCAGCAGTGGTGGAATTGTGGCTAGAATTCCCTTTTTGAGTAATTCAGGGCGTTCTTGGCGAGGAACTATGCCATCCAGACTGGTATAGTATTGCTCCGCTAATTTCAAGATGGCAGAAGCGCTTTGTAGAGGTGGCAAATCGCCAAACATCAGGGTGGTTTTGTTAGGGGCAGCAAAGGCGATCGCGCAAGCTCGATTACAGCCACTTAAACAATTCACTGCCTCAATGTTGTATTCAGCTTGTAGCTGCCATTGATGTTGCACTCGTAACAGGCTTTGCCAGAGATGATAACCACCTCGTTGCCCCATATAATCTCGCTTGGTTGAGGAGAAAGCACAGGACTTGCAGATAAATAGAGTGTGTTGGGACATTAGAGAGTGGGGAGTAGGGAGTGGTTTAGTACAGGTTGCAAATGTCTAATTCGTCAATTTCATCCACCGCCTTGTGAATTTTGTACTGTTTGACGGGTTGAGTCATGATGGCAATGACGGTTTCAATGGGAGGGCATCCGGGTTCTTTGCAAGTGAGTTGGCTGATGGAAATTGGAATGTCAGGGTTTATGTTTAAGATGCGATAAGCCCAGTTCTTAATATCTTGAACCTTCTCTGGGTTGGCTTTGGGTTTGTCTTGAGAAAATAAGTTCATGATGTCACTCCTGTTACACAAATTGTGAATTGGATGAGAGCCGTAAAATACTGTGAAACAGACGACAACTCTCAAAGAATCGCTTTTTGAGCGACTGTCGTTTCCAGCTTCTCACTTAACTCAGCGAGCGACAGCGATCCCAATTCACCCGCATGACGCGTTCGCACACTCAAAGTTTGTTGCTCGACTTCCCGCTTCCCAATCACGGCAACTACCGGAATTTTTTCCACTTCTGCGGTGCGAATTTGTTTACCCAACCGTTCACCACTGGAATCGACTTCAACCCGGTATCCCAGTTGTTTGAGTTGTTGGGCGATCGCTCTGGCATAGTCTCGTTGATCATCACTCACAGGCAACACTCGCACCTGGACTGGAGCCAGCCAGAGAGGAAAATCCCCGGCATAGTTTTCGGTGAGAATGCCAAAGAATCGCTCTAACGACCCAAAGATGGCACGGTGAATCATGATCGGACGCTGGCGCGAACCATCAGCAGCGACATATTCCATCTCAAAGCGTTCCGGCAAATTGAAATCGACCTGGATGGTGGAACATTGCCACAAACGCCCGATCGCATCTTTGATCTTGATATCAATTTTGGGACCATAAAACGCACCACCCCCTTCATCGGTGATATAGTCCCACCCTTTGGTATTCAAGGCTTCAACCAGAGCATCTGTGGCTAATTGCCAGATATCATCCGTCCCCACCGATTTGGCAGGGCGAGTGGAAAGATTTACCTCGTATTCGGTGAAACCAAAATCAGAAAGGATTGTTTCCGTGAGGTTCAGTACACCCAGGATTTCGTCCGCCACCTGTCCTTGTAAACAGAAAATGTGAGCATCATCCTGAGTAAAACCGCGCACCCGCATCAAGCCATGCAACACGCCTGATCGCTCATAGCGATAGACAGTGCCCAACTCTGCCCAACGAATCGGTAATTCTCGATAGGAATGAAGATGGCTCTGGTAAGTCAGCACATGAAACGGGCAGTTCATCGGCTTGAGCTGGTATTGCTGTGCCTCAATCTCCATCTGGTTAAACATATTCTCGCGGTAGAAATCGAAGTGACCGGAGGTTTTCCAGAGATCAAGATTGGCAATATGCGGGGTGTAGAGTAGTTCGTACCCTGCATCCAGATGCGCTTTGCGCCAATAGTCTTCAATCAAGAGCCGCATCCGCGCCCCTTTGGGATGCCAGAAGACCAGTCCCCCACCTGCATCCTCCTGGATACTAAACAGATCCAGATCTTGTCCCAATTTGCGATGGTCGCGGCGTTTCGCTTCTTCTTTTTGGGTGAGATACGCCTGTAGCTGTTCTGGGGTTTCCCAGGCTGTACCGTAAATTCGTTGTAACTGCGGTTTGGTTTCATCCCCTCGCCAATAGGCTCCCGCGACACTCTCCAGGGCAAAGGCATTAGGGTTAATTTCACCCGTGGAGTTGAGGTGAGGACCTGCACATAAATCCCACCAGCAATCCTTGCCCATCTGTTTCTGCGTCAGGGTGTCTGCCGCGATGTGAAACAAGGAAGCCTCTGCCACATCTTGCAGGGTGTCTACACAGCCAATGAAGTAGCGCGTGATCGGTTCATCGGCGGGAATGCTGTCGAGGATTTCCAGTTTGTAGGGTTCGTGGAGTTGCTCAATTTCTGCCCGAATTTGCGCTCGATCGACCACTTCTTGAATGATCGGCAAATTGGCGTTGATGATGCGCCGCATCTCGGTTTCAATCTGGGTGAGATCGTCAGGGGTGAAGGGGGTTTGACGGTCAAAGTCATAGTAGAAGCCAGTCTCTGTCCAGGGTCCGATCGTCACTTTGGTCTCTGGAAACAGCGTTTGCACTGCCATTGCTAGCACATGAGCACAAGTATGACGAATCCGCAGCAACGTTTCAGTGCGGGGTGGGTTGATATGGGGCGGAAGAACAGAACTGACCATAAGCCAATCAAGAATGATAATCATTCTCAGTTTAACACGATTAGGTGAGGGGATGGAGGAGCGATCGCCGTTTCCCAGGACTTACAACAGGAGCAACTGTTAGAATTAATCGCATCGCCTGCTCGAACCGTCCTATATTCATCAGTTCTATGTCCATTGCGATGACTGAAGCAATTACAACGATCGCTGAAGTAGAACGAAAATTTAAGCTGTCACGAACGGAAGATGAAGCTTTTTTTTTAGAATGGCAAACTCCGCTGCCAGAACTTTCTGATGCTGAACGATTGCTTCTGGAGGAAGCACGGCGGCGATATCTCTATCAGCGATCGCAAGGACAATTGTTAGAAGGGACTGTGACGTTGTTGCTGGCATCTCCCCTGCTGGCAATTGCGGGCTTTTATGATCCACCGTTTTGGGTGCGGGCAGAAGCATCGGTGCAGTTGACGCTGGATGATGGGGAAGAGGTGTTGCAAGGACGCATTGATGTGTTGGTGCTGCTGAATCAGTTTTGGGTGGTGGTTTTGGAGTCTAAGAAAACGGCGTTGTCGGTCTGGACGGCACTGCCGCAAACGCTGGCGTATTTGATGGCAAATTCTCAACCGGAGCAACCCAGTTTTGGTATGGTGACGAATGGCGATGAAATTCTGTTTGTAAAACTGGTGCAGCAAGAGCAACGGCTGTATGGGTTATCACGGGTGTTTGCCCCCTTTGCGTCTAGTCAAGAACTCCGCAATGCGCTACAAATTCTGAAGCAAATCGGTCGGGCGATCGGAGAGAGTGTAGAGTAACTTCGGATTAGGGTTGGAGGTGGTGCAAGTAGAGGAGCGATTGCGTTGTGCAGCCTTGCGAAATCAAAAAAGCTGAGCCCTACTCAAGAGTAGCGCCAGCATGAAGGGTATAGGCCCGTACCATGAAACAAAAAAATTGAAATCATGTTGAGTTCGGGGAGAATTGGTAGCTCATGCGCAATGACACCAACATGGCTTAGCGCCAAAGCAACAAGCACCTCCATTGATGTTTGAAGGAGCTTGTGCTGACGTATGTTTTAACTTTTCAAGTCAGCATTGCAGAGTTGTAGCTAGTTGCTTAACTAAGCATGCATCCAAAATCCATACTTACGGAATTTTTCAGCAGTCCACCAGACATTACCACCATAAGCGAAGTTGTTGACTCCAGCCTGGCTTTGTAAAGGTGAAACGACCGTTGCACCGCTGCGTTGAGCTTTGTGTGATGGAGTTTCAGGAACGACCGCACAAATATGACCAGATCTGTTTAAATCCTTCCTTTGCGCGCTAATAATACAGATTTGACCTTGATTGGCAGCGTCTTGAAGTTCGGTTAGCTTAAACGTTCGAGTCCACCCAAACTGCTGAGCTGAGCCAAGCCAAAGGCGGCAGGATTCATGACAAACGGCATTAGAGGAAGCCAGCTTGGTGGAATACATCCCAGATGAAATTGCCATTGCAGGAGATTTAGGGTTTCAGGGGTTACAAAACGAGTTTGACAACGTTCATTTGCCGCACAAGAAACCAAAAGGCAAGGAATTAACCCAACAACAGAAGCAGGAAAACCGAGAGTTCAGTCGTCAACGAGTGGTGTGTGAGCATGCCCATGCTGGTATCAAACGCTATCGTGTCGTAACCGATGTTTATCGCAATCGTGTGCCTGATTTCGATGACCGCTTAATGCTCAATGCAGTCGGTTTGTGGAACTTCTATCTCGATGCAGCATAACTTGGAGAGAAAGCAAAAAACCTTGTTCTTAAAACCAGCTTATTTCCCAACAAGCCTAATGTTCGGGTAGAGCAGCGGCGCTGTTTGCGTGTGAGGGGACGTATCGCTTTGGTGACGGTAAATCCGTCAGCGAAGGCATGGATAGCACAATTCCTTCGGAACGCTTCGCGAACGCCGGACGACTCAATCCGGATCAACTCACTAGCAGCGGGAGGTGCAGGACCATCCTGACACCGACATAGGGAAAGCCATATCCACTTCCCTAACCCCCGCTCCTGGTGTTCAGAGGCAGGGGGTGTTTTTTTGAGGAGTACACTCATGCAAACTCAGCAGCGACAGAAAATTCCCATACTCCAGAACCAGGTGGTGGTGTTTGTTCTCTAAGAACTACTTGCCCCTGGCGCGGATCAACCTTAAGCGGGCGTTGGCGAAGCCTCTCGGAACGAGAATCGTGCTTCTGGTTACCGGACAGGCCGAGACTCTGGAGTTCAGTAGCACCCAGCACTGGGAAGTCCGCTCTCCCAGTGTCGTACTACAGATTCCCGACCACATTCGGTTAACCAGTGGTAATCCAGAGCGGCACTGGAAACTTCCTCCCGTCAATCGGCGGGAAGTTTTTCGCCGCGACAACCACACCTGTCAGTACTGTGGCAGCACCAAGCACCTGACGCTGGATCACGTGATTCCCCGCTCGAAGGGCGGAACCCATACCTGGGACAACGTGGTAGCAGCCTGCGAGAAGTGCAATTCCAGTAAGGGCGATCGCCTCCTGCATGAAACCGGGATGGTACTCCAAACCAAACCCAAAGCACCGATGCATCCTGCGTTAGCGAAGCTCTCTGAAGGAATCGCCTTTGCCGAGCAGTTTTGGAAAGAACAGCAACCTGTTGACACCTGACCTCAAGCCTGGAAAGGAGGCATGACCGATGTTGAAGCTGAATTACACCGACGTTGGGCTGTACATGGAGCAAACCATGACTCACCCCGAACTATTGATTGCCCAGCGAGTCCTCCTGGCCATGCGGTTAGGGCAAATGCTCCATGTTGAACCCGGTCGTGCTTCCTTTCTGTTACCTGCGGATTTACCTGAACTTGAAGAGTTGGAAGCGGCATTGCAACGGGAGTACAACCCCAACTCAACGATCTTATTGGTTGATGATGCTTCGGTAGAAGTCAACCTGAGTGGTTGCTGGATGGCTGAAAGCAAAGAAGCTCAGGAGGGGATGTTTTTGGCTTTGATGAGCGATTCTCTTTCAGAGACACTTCGTGAACGAATTGAGCGTTTCATTTACAAGCTGTGGCAGATGAGCGAAGTCCACATTTCCTCTCCAGCCTAAGGGTCAAGTTCATCGGGAGAGAGCGATACAAGGATTTTCTGATAGTCGTTCTCTCCCATCTCAAAAAAAAGTTGTAGCACCCTCTTGACACCTTGTAGTATGTTGTATTATGTTTGTAATACGAGATGAGACACAGAGGAGCGAATCCAATGAACACTCACTCCCTTACGAAAAACAATGGTTTCTTGAAGCTCTTAGAGTTCTTAACCACTCATATTTCTGGCATTTCCATGCCACTTCAAGACGACTTATTCAATCAGGGACATTCATCTTTCACTCAGTTCGCGCAAGCACTCCGCCAACTTCAGAAAACCTATTCTCTGGAACGGTGTTGCTTTCTCTAATTCCGGCTGATTCATCAGCAAACTTGAACCTTGAAAATTGAATCGCCACCTTTGGGGGTGTAGCTTAGTGGCTCAAAGCAGTCGCCTGTCGAGCGAAAGATCGTGGGTTCAAATCCCATCATCCCCGTAAAGCTTTCAATTAGTTGTTGTTTAGTGCGAAGCACTAAACAACAACTGAAAAAGCCGTACAGCCTTGTGGACGAATAGAAAAGTCGTTCTGGTTCTCAGCCAGAAAGAAGCGGGTGCAACTCCCGTCAAGGCTCCCAATGAGGGTGTAACTCAGATGGACAGAGTGCTTGCTTCCGAGGCAAGTGGTCACAGGTTCAAATCCTGTCATCCTCGTTGCTGTGCCCTGATGTCAGAAGCCTACATACAGTAGAACGATCGTTTGAAACACGATAGGTTGCTGGTGCAATTCCAGTCCTCGCCTCCAACCCTGGCGAGGTAGTTCAATCCAAAACAGCTTCTTCAACTTGCACAGCAAATTTATCTCCAGGTCGCCAAGTGGGAAGGCGTTGGTCTGCAAAACCGACTATTCGTGGGTTCGACTCCCACCCTGGAGTCCAATCATTGCAGTGTCACCTAACGGCTAAGGTACTCGGCTCATAACCGAGGATATGTGGGTTCGACTCCCACCACTGCGACCAATGCACAGATGGTGTAACGGCAACATCACGGTCTCCAAAACCGTTGTTCGAGGTTCAAACCCTCGTCTGTGCGTTGTCGTGCCCTAATCGAAGAAGCTTACATACTCGCCTAATGGTAAGGCAACTGTCTCAAGAACAGTCAACTACAGGTTCAAATCCTGTGTGTGAACAACAGCTTTTTCAACTTGCACGGCATACATGGTGCAGAAGCGAAGTGGTCGAGCGGCACGTCTTTCAAGCGTGTGATTAACGGGTTCAAGTCCCGTCTGCACTGCCAAATTCAACATAGGTCGGCTCGCCTATTGGTGTGGGCAACGGTCTGTAAAACCGCCGCAATCGCGTTGCTGGTTCAATTCCAGCCTGACCTACCAACGGTTTGATTAACAACATTATGGAGAGTAAATCGATCAGGCGATCGGCACTGTTTGCTAAACAGATGGATGAACAATTGTGGTTCGAGTCCACTGCTCTCCGCCTTTGAGAACGTGGTGTAACTGGATAAACACATCGGTCTACGAAACCGAAGAGTGAAGGTTCAACTCCTTCCGTTCTCGCCAATCATGGAGGGCACCGCTGAATGGTCGGCAACTGGTCTTGAAAACCAGGGTAGTCCTTGGGCTAGGGGTTCGATTCCTCTGCTCTCCGCTTGTGGGAAGTTGGTGAAGCTGGTGCTCACGTGCCGCTGAAGACGGCGAGAAGGCAGTTCGTTCGCGAAGCGTCTCCTTCGGAGAATCCTGTCACTTCCCACTCATTGCCCCATAGCTCAATGGCGGAGCGGGCGGCTGTTAACCGCACGGTTGCAAGTTCGACTCTTGCTGGGGCAGCCATTCATTGCCGAGTGGACAACATGGAAAGTCGCTGTGACTCTGAATCACGGAGATGCTGGTTCGACCCCAGCCTCGGCATCCAATCCAATGCCCTGTGGTGTAACTGGCAACATCCCGCTCTTTGAAAGCGAAGATTCCAGGTTCAAACCCTGGCGGGGCAGTTGGGAGGTCAACAGTCGCCTGGGTCAATCCCCTGTATTCCTCCCATTTCTCAAGGATAAGGATTTATTTTTCGTGCGCTTCGCGCACGAAAAATAAATTTCTCAAACACACTCACTCCTGTAGCCCAATCGGAAGAGGCGGCTGTCTCAAAACCAGTCAACGTGCGGGTTCGACTCCCGCCAGGAGTACCAAACTAATTCGGAATTGTGAATTCGTAATTCAGAATTAAAACACCAATTACAAATTACGAATTACGAACTACGAATTATTCATGCTGCTGTAGCCCAATCGGAAGAGGTGCTGGTCTTAGAAACCAGAGGTTGTGGGTTTCTCCGAAGGAGACGCTGTGCGAACGACTCCCACCAGCAGTACCAAGTATCGGGATGTAATTCAGTGGTCAGAAGCCTTGGTTTGGGACCAAGGAGTCGTGGGTTCAAATCCTACCATCCCGACCATTTGCCCTTATCTGTGTGTTGAGTGAAAGCGTCGCTTTCACTCAACACAATCAAAACCCATTTGCCCTTGTGACGGAACTGGCAGACGTGCTGGCTTCAGAGACCAGATTTTGTGGGTTCAAATCCCACCGAGGGTACTGATGCTCCTGTGGCGGAAGGGAAGACGCTCTAGACCGAGGATCTAGATTTTGTGGGTTTCTCCTAACGGAGACGCTTCGCGAACGATTCCCACCGGGAGTACCAAGCACCGAAGGCGGAAGTGGTGGACGCGCACGCCCGATAAGCGTGTTATTAGCAGGTTCGACTCCTGCTCGGTGTACCAAATATCTGAGTGTGGTGCAGTGGGAGCACGCCAGTTCGGGGAACTGGAGGTCGTAGGTTCAATCCCTACCACTCAGACCATTTCATTTGGGTCGTTGGCAGAGCGGATATGCAGCCGCCTTTTAAGCGGACTTATCCAGGTTCAACCCCTGGGCGACCCATGTTCAACTTTAAGTTGAGCAATTCATAAATGGGCTATTAGCTAAGTGGTAAAGCCGCCGCCTCTTAAGCGGAAGAGCGTAGGTACCCTTCGGGAACGCTTCGCGAACAAATCCTACATAGCCCACCAAATGCCCCTGTGATGCAACGGGTAGACATCGCTTGCTTAAACCAAGTGTGTTGCAGGTTCGATTCCTGTCAGGGGTATGCGGAGATGGAGCAACAGTGGCTCGGAAGGTTCATACCCTTCAAATCAGTGAGTGCAATTCTCACCTCCGTCACCCAATGCTGGTGTGGCTCAACGGTAGAGCAACTGTCTTGTAAACAGTTGGTTGCAGGTTCAACTCCTGTCGCCAGCCCCAGAATGTGGACATGGTGTAGCGGTAGCATGTGAGGCTTCCAACCTCTTGGTGTGGGTTCGAGTCCCACTGTCCATACCAAACGCGATCGTGATGTAGCGGCGAGCATCTGAGTGCGCCACACTCAGCGCATGGGTTCGAGTCCCATCGATCGCTTGAGCGTGCCCAAAGGCAATGGCTCTTATAGTCCTGTAGCTCAATGGTGGAGCAAGTTCCTTACAAGAACCAGGTTGCGGGTTCAAATCCTGCCAGGACTACCAAATTGTGGGAGTGTCGCCTAATGGAAGGGCATCGATCTTCTAAATCGATTTGTGTAGGTTCGATCCCTACCACTCCTGCCATATGGATCTGTAGCTTAACTGGGAAAGCGTCTGCCTTGCAAGCAGGAAGATGTCGGTACCGCTTCGCGGAAGCAAGCTACAAATCCGACCAGAATCCACCAATCCTGGGTCTGTAGCTCTAGTGGCAGAGCGCCTAAACCACCTTGTACCCTAACAGGCAAAGCTTACATACTAACTTCCTGTTAAGAAGCAAAAAAACAGCTTTGTGAACTTGTACGAGGGATGAGTGTAATTCTCATCGGGAGGCGATCGGTTCGATTCCGATCAGATCCACCAAATGGGACCATAGCTCAACTGGCTAGAGCGCCTGTCTTGCAAACAGGAGGTTAGGGGTTCAAGTCCCCTTGGCTCCACTGTGACTGAACCCGAAGTGGTGGAGGGGCTGGTCTGTGACACCAGTGTTAGCGAGTTCGACTCTCGTCAGTCACCCCAAATGGAAACTACGATCGATGGGCGATAACCTGTCTCGAAAACAGGGGTGCAGTTCATGCTGTAGAGGTTTCTCCATTCGGAGACGCTACGCGAACGATTCCTCCAGTTTCCGCTCTTTGGAAGGTGCGGCTGTGTGGACGGCAACTGGTTTGGAAGACCAGAGGATAGTGTAACGCTATCGAGGTTTCTCCTAACGGAGACGCTACGCGAACGACTCCTCCTTCCGTTGTTTTATCGATTACCAAGAGGTGATAGCAATGGTACATATTCGATTTGAGGGGCGATCGCTCGACCTAAACGAAACTCAACTGGGAATCACAAGAGGTATGAGTGATGTCGCTGTAAAAGAACAAGTTTCCAGACACCTGGATGTCAACACCACTCGGCTCTCTGCTTATGTGGTCGATCGCCGTCCAAGTGGTGACTTGATCATTCGTCCTGAAGCCGTTTACGGATAAATCTCTCCACTTCGTGCCCTAACTCAAAAAGCTTACATACTCGCTGAATGGATAAGGCACTTGACTTAGAATCAAGCTACTACAGGTTCAAATCCTGTGTATGACACACCGCTTTTTCGACTTGCATGAAGTGATTTTTGCAGTCCCTAATTCGATCGCATCTTTCCGAGCATAATCTTAGGTTTCATTAGAGGTTCTCCTCATGCATCACCCACTGTTAACCTTAACCCGGACAGCTACTCCAGAGGCAGCGATCGCTCTTCAGCAGAAGTTACGGTCACGAGTGGTGATGGAGGATGACTTTGGTGCAGTGCAAACCGTTGCCGGAGTCGATGTGGGATTTGAAGAGGATGACCGTGTTGCTTGTGCTGCGATCGCCGTCCTTCGATTTCCTGACCTGACGCTTCAAGAATCCGTAATGATTCGCCATCCTACGACCTTTCCCTATGTTCCAGGCTTACTGGCATTCCGGGAAGTTCCAGTGGTGATGGAGGCGTTGGCAGAATTGAAGACGAAACCGGATCTGCTGCTCTGTGATGGTAATGGTTATATTCACCCACGTCGCTGTGGCTTTGCCTGTCATCTTGGTATTGTCAGTGGTCTACCATCGATCGGTGTGGCAAAAACACCTTACCTGGGAGAACATGAACCATTAGCGGAGCATCGAGGTGCATGGCAACCAATCCGAGATGACGAGGAAGTGATTGGCGCGATCGTTCGCACACAGCCGAATATCAAGCCTGTTTACGTCTCCGTTGGACATCGGATTAGTTTGAAGAGTGCGATCGATTTTGTTCTACAGTGTGCGCCCAAATATCGTCTTCCTGAAACCACTCGTCAGGCAGACCAACTCTCAAAAGGGCATACAAAACCAGTCTCTGCAATCTGAGAAAGAGATTAGTGCTGTCAATAAAAATATCAAAACTGGAGGTGAGGATCATGAAGCGAAATAATTCTCATAACACCAATCTAAATAACGATTTGGAAGACCTCAACGACCTGCAAACGTTCTGCTTTTGAACCCTCTAGCAAACGTCGTCGAGGATATCCATCAGAGACCGCTGTCAAACGAGGACATCGCATCGTTCACGGGGATAAAGAACTGCAAGAAAAGTTGGGTAACAACGATTTGTGTCCTTGCGGTTCTGGACGTTCCTTTCAAGCGATGTTGTCGTAATAGTGGCAGATATGACGGTAGTTTACGCGACCACTACTTTTAGGCAATAGCCTCATCCATTTTCACTTTTACTGGCAGTTGTTGCCGTGCCCCGATCGCAGAAGCTTACATACTCTCCACCAAACAACGGTGTGTATCTGGAGGGATACGCTGCAAGCCTGAGACCGATAGCAGGCAAAACTGGAGGGATCACACTCTTCAGCCAAGCTTCTGTCACTTGCGCGGTGACTCTTCACCGTTGCGTGCAACATCTGCCTCCTCATCCATTCACAACCAGAGGAGGTTCTCATGAACAACACCGAACGCGATTTGCGCCTGGAAATGCTCAACAGCTTGCTGACTACACCTCACCGCAAGCTAGAGCAAGTGGCAGAAATCCACCAATTGATCGTTGAACTTGACCCCATCTTTTACGGACACCTGGCAGTTTGGTATCAGCGTAATGGTGAGGTGCGTGACCACAAGGAAGTGTTTGTCGCTCATTTGCTGACCAGCGATTTGACCGAACACCGCGATGCTGGCTTCGTCATGCTGCAAGAGTTTCCACCTTACCAGGTAGCTCGTGTGGTGGACTTCATGAAGCAGCACCGCAACAAGCTACCCCGTTCCGCTCGAACTGCCGTGCAGCGGTATCTAAAGGTGCGGGAAAGCAACCCTGTCTTGTTCGATCGCGCCGCTCTGCGGGGACGCAAGGCAATGAAGCACCTGTATGCCTCGTTGCATATCAAGCCTGATGAGCGGGCAAATGCAATTCTGTTCCGTGACCAGCCTCCCGTGGGTTCTCTAGCAGAGGTGCTAAAGCAGCTTGCAAAGGCTGAAAGTACGGCAGAACAGGCACGGCTGATTGTCGAGTTTAAGTTGCCCTATGCGATCGCCATCGGTGCCATTAAGCAACTGACTCCGACTATTCTGGTGGCGTTAATCAACAGCATGACTCCCCAGGAAGTGATCAACAACCTCAAGTCGCTCAAGGCAAGAGGAGCAATGGATCACCCAGAGGTGAAGGCGTTAATCGATGGCAAGCTAGACGAGGCATCCAAGAGTGCGCGAGTTGCGGCATTCAAAGCACAAGTTGCAGCCGATGTAGCGGATCTCGATGACGATACCCTGGCTCGCTTAGAGAAGGTAACGAATGAGCAAGTGAAGCGGCGCGGTGTCATTGCCCGTCCGACTGCGTTGCTCGTGGACAAGTCGGGTTCGATGGAGAATGCGATCGAGCTTGGGAAGCGACTCGCTGCCCTGATCTCTGGTATTACCCTGGCCGACCTGTTTGTCTACGCCTTCGACAACATTCCCTATCCTGTAACGGCACAGGGCAAGGAGTTGACCGACTGGGAGCGGGCATTCCAGCATATTAAGGCAGACGGTGGTACGAGCATTGGTGCGCCTTTGGAAGCGATGCGGAAGAAGCGGCAAGTCGTTGACCAGATTATTGTCGTGACGGACGAGGGTGAGAATGCGGCTCCCTACTTCGGTGAGGTTTACAAGACCTACTGTCGGGAGTTGGCGGTCATGCCCAATGTGGTGATTGTTCGTGTGGGTGGTTACTGCAACTGGCTAGAGAGCCAACTGAAAGGACAGCAAGCACCTGTAGAAACGTTTACCTTTGCGGGAGACTACTACAGCTTGCCCAACCTCGTACCTCTGTTAACCCGTCCTTCTCGTCTAGACCTGCTGATGGAGATTCTAGACACACCGCTGCCCGTGCGGACGGATAAGTGGGAAGCTGGGACTATCACCTCTCTTTGGGGTGGGTAGTCCCCTTCCAACCAAGACTATTGGTGAGGAGGTGAAGACCCATGCCACAAATCTTTGAAGTTGGTGGTAAAGTTCGTGACGAACTGCTGGGCATCCAGAGCAAGGATGCAGATTTCTCGTTTGTGCTCACACCCGCAGAGGCTCAGGACAGGCCGATCCATGCAGCATTCCAGTTCATGAAGAACTGGATGCTAGAGGCAGGGTTCAGAATCTTTCTGGAAACAGAGGATTGCTTGACAATTCGTGCCAAGTTCCCACCGCCTCACCAGGCATTAGTGGCTGACTTTGTGCTGGCACGGCGGGAGTTGGAGTACTTACCGGGAACTCGAAAGCTGATCGTCGTTCCGGGAACCCTAGAGGATGATTTGCAGCGTCGGGACTTTACGGTGAATGCTCTGGCAAAGTCTGAAGTGGGAGAACTCATTGACCTGTTCAATGGGAGGGCAGACTTAGAGGCAAAAGTGCTGAGAACTCCGTTGCCGCCAATGGTAACGCTTGCAGATGATCCACTTCGGGCACTACGAGCCGTGCGCTTTGCCGTCAAGCTGGACTTTCGCTTAGCTCCGGATCTGGAGGAAGCCTTGCACAACCCAGAACTCCCTGATCTGATGGCAACGGTGAGTACCGATCGCGTTCGAGAAGAGTTAGCCAAAGCCATGAAGGTCAACACCTGGGACATGCTCAAATTGCTGAATCGTCTTCCTGAACCGCTAGTGAAGAACTGGCTAGAGCGACCGGGGATGTGGCTGATGCCCACCACCCGGCACTAAACCCGTAGGGCAGGAAATGCTTGCCCTATATTCTCCTAAAATTCCAAATCTCGCTCAACTACAGGAGGTGACTGCCATGAGCGACATGAAGAAAGCGTATGAAGTGGCGGCGATCGCCGTTCGTCAACGCCTCACTAAGCAGCGCCCTGAAGACCTGCAAGTGTTGAATAAGCTGCGAAAGCAGGATGTCGCCGTATATGCAGGCAGTTTCGATCGCGTCGAAGATATTCTGGCGTGTTTAAATGTCCCCTGCACCATGAACCCAGATGCATCAAAACTGGATGCTCAAATCATCTTTGTCAACTGCTCTAGTAGTTACGACAAAGCCCTGATTGAACACCTCAGCCAACGGGTGAATGAAGGCAAGTGGCTAGTCAGTTCTGCCTGGGCACTGGGGCGGTTCATCGAACCTGCTTTTCCCGGCATGGTCAAGTTTACCGGACGGGCAACCGGGGATGAAGTGATTTCTGTAGAGCCAAGCTTAAATAGCCTGTGGTCTGACGTAGTGGTACTGGGAACTGACCCGCAGTGGTGGTTGGAGGGCAGCAGCCACCCGATCGCCATTCTCAATCCCGATAAGGTGGCGATCGAAGCGGCAAGCCATGACCTGCTATCGCGACACAGTGCGCCTGTGGTTGCTGTTAGTTTTGATTGGGGCAAAGGGCACGTCTTCCATGTCATCAGTCACTTCTGGTGCAAGCGTAGCCGCACACCCACTCAACGGCATTAGGGTCCCTGTACCGACTTCCTGAAAGCAGGTATGAAGTTGAGCGATGACAGCATCGACAAGGTGTTGGCGATCGCCCAAATCAAGGCAGACACCCTCAACTTTGCTCAACTGCAAAGTGCCGTCACTTCGACCGAATTGATTGCCCAACTGTGTATCCGATCTGCCCGTGCGGTTCCTGTCAAGTCGAGATCAGGAATTTTTGCCCAGTAAGCGGTAGCATTCAATGATCTCCTGCGTACCCTAACCTGTAGAGCCTACATACGAGTACGAGAGGAAACGTGCCACTGCTTGCAGTGGGCGCTTGTGAACGGGGGAGTGCAAAGAACCTGGAAGGTGGGCTAATATCAATTCTTTAAAGATCTGCTATGGATAGAGGGAGTCGTTATGGCCTGCCTCTGCTATGTCTGGTGTCCTCAAGATTGATATCACGGAATCGGCAGAAGCCCTCAAAGCGGTGCTGAACCAACAACATCGAGCCTCTGAGCGCAGTCAAGTGCAGGTGCTGTGGTGGCTGAAGACCGGACAGGCCACGAGTGTCGAGCAGTTGGCTGAAATGAGCGGGTACCACCGCACAACGATATCTCGTTGGCTGAGCCAGTACCGTCAGCATGGACTGGCCGCGCTGCTGAGCGTGCCCCCTCGCAGTGGCCGTCCGCGAGCGATTACGGGTGAAGTGCTGACGGCATTGGAACGGGAACTGCAATTTAAGAGCTATGGGGAGGTGCAGCAGTGGCTCGCCGCTGTGTATGGCCAACAGGTGCCGTACAAAACGGTGCATCAGACGGTGCGCTATCGGCTCAAAGCCAAGCTCAAAGTGCCCGGTCCGGTGTCTGAGAAACAGGTCCCTGGGGCGGTGGAGTCCTTTGAGCAAACCTGGGAGCGCAGTTGTGTCAAGCGCTAACGCCGGAGTTGCGGCAGCTACGAGGGGCGGATTCGCTACTGGTGCAGTGATGAGAGTCGGATTGGGCTGCTGACAGTGCAGCACCGGAAGTTGACCGGCTTTGGGGTACAACCGACTGGTACGGTGCAGTGGCAGTTTGTGCACCGGTGGCTGTACGGTCTGGTGGAACCGCTGAGTGGCACCTCGTGGCTAATGGAGTTCTCTCACCTGGACAGTGCCTGCTTTGAAGCGTGTTTGCACCGCTTTGCAGCACAGTTTCCCGATGAGTTGCATCTGATTCAGGTGGATAATGCACCGGCTCACACCGCTGAAGGCATGACGATACCCGATAACGTGATCTTGGTGTTTCAGCCGCCCTACTGTCCCGAACTCAATCCAGTTGAGCGAGTGTGGCGGGAGTTCAAATGCGAGTTCGCCTGGGCTCGCTTTGACGACCTCGGTGAACTCCAGCACGCAATTAGCCGATGGGTTCATTCTCTCTGCCCGCACCAGATGCGATCGCTCACCCAGTGGGATTGGATTGTGGATGCTTTATGTGTAGCTGGTATTTAGAGAATTGATATAAACGTTGCACAGAACCACCCACTTTGCCCAAATTCTCAACCAAGTGATACCAGCAGGACTTACGCAAGTCCACTAAATCTGGTGTGTTGTGGTGTGGGTGGGGTGCGAAGCACCC
>NZ_JBNXVR010000087.1:0-1695 GCF_050565595.1 Leptolyngbya sp. AN02str
GGGTTTGCTGAAAAAAGCAGCAAAGGTTTACAGTGCCTAGTTTTCAAGCGAGATCAAGTCTGCTAAAGTGCAAAGAAAAAGTGTAAAACCTCTCAAAAACCTTGCACGAGCTTGCCGATGTACCGCCGTTCTCCCCCTGGTCAATTGTCGTTTGAAAACTTCTACTTGCCGTTTGGGGGCAAGTTATCGGGTGAGAATCGCTGGGTGAAGTTGGCACAGTTGATCCCGTGGGAGGAGTTTGAAGCGCAATATGCCGAGCAGTTGAGCGAGGGGATGGGGGCACCTGCGAAATCCTTCCGCATGGCACTTGGGGCACTAATCATCAAAGAGCGGTTGGGTACTTCGGATATCGAAACGGTCGAACAGATCCGGGAGAATCCGTATTTGCAGTTCTTCTTGGGATTATCGCAGTACAGCGACAAAGCCCCGTTTGATGCTTCGATGTTGGTGCATTTTCGCAAGCGAGTGAAGCTTGAGTTGATTGGGCAGCTTAACGAAGCCATTGTGCAGCAGCATCGTGAGAACGATGCGTCCAAGCCGGAGGGAACAGCAGAATCCTCAGACTCCATCGATGAGGACAACCGTGACGATGAACCTCCCTCTGCTTCAAATGCAGGACAGCTGATTGTCGATGCCAGTTGCACTCCTGCGGATATTCGCTATCCCACTGACTTAAGTTTGCTCAACGAGGCACGAGAGCACACCGAGCGAATCCTCGACTTGCTGTACGCGCAAGTGCGAGAACAAGTTACCCAAAAGCCCCGCACCTACCGCCTCAAAGCCCGGCAACAGTATTTGCCTATTGCCAAGCAACGTCGGGTGAAGCCCAAGCTGCGGCGAAAGGCAGTCGGACAACAGTTACGCTATCTCAGGCGGAATCTGGCTCACATTGACGCACTGATTGCTGCAGGAGCATCCCTTGCTCAACTGGACAACCAACTGTACCGTAAATTACTCGTCATCAGCGAGTTGTTTCGCCAGCAACAGTGGATGTATCAGGAGCGTCAACGTCGCATTGATGAGCGCATTGTCAGTATTGCTCAACCGCATGTGCGACCAATTGTGCGAGGCAAAGCCGGCACACCTGTGGAATTCGGTGCCAAGATTGTCATCAGTTGTGTCGATGGCTATGTGTTTTTAGAGCATCTCGACTGGAACAACTTCAATGAATCGACTCAGTTGCCAGAACAGATTGAGCGATTCAAGCAACGCTTTGGTCATTATCCCGCCTCGGTTCATGCCGACCAAATCTACCGTACTCGGGCGAACCTGCAATACTGCCGAGAACGAGGCATTCGCCTGAGTGGAAAACCGTTAGGCAGACCGAAACAGAGCGAACAAGCAGACATCCAAAAGCAAGCTCAGGCAGATGCTGCGATTCGCAACCAGGTGGAGGGCAAGTTTGGGGTGGGCAAGCGTCGTTTTAGTTTAGCTCGCGTCATGGCAAAGCTCGCTCCAACCGCAGAGACCACCATTGCAATGACATTCCTGGTGATGAATCTGGAGCAACTGCTCCGGCAGTTTCTTTTTGTCTTTTTTGCCGTTGTTCTCTCTCAGGAAGTGTTCCAGTTCAACCGATGGCAGCGGCAGTGGCGCGATCCTCAATGCGCCCTGGCTGCTGCTTAAGTTCTAGCGAATCCCAAGATTTAACCGTCTGTCTTCTTAAAACTCGTGAAATACTTTTTCAGCACGCCC
>NZ_JBNXVR010000071.1:0-19119 GCF_050565595.1 Leptolyngbya sp. AN02str
GGGTGCTTCGCACCCTACCCACGACACCAACACACCAGATTTAGTAGGCTTGCGTAAGTCCTGAATTTTTCTTGAGAAGTATCAAAAGATTTGGGTAACCTAGGGGCTGTGACCCCTTCGTCGCATCTACTGTCGCTATCCGAGTGCAACGTTACTCATGGCATCTGTCTGCCCATTCGTTCTAATGCTGTGTCCGATTGGTCGTCAGGGCATTATTTGGCAAACTATTTTGCACTCACAGGGCATCTCTGTTATTTGGGAATCGTCGGATGTGGATATTCGTGGCACACTGGCGATGCTCAAGTCCGAAGGCAAGATTCTTCCAAGCTTATTGCTGATTGATACGCGCCTGCAAAAGCTGTATCCCTATGCGCTGTGCCGTTGGTGTCGGCTCAACTGTCCTGAGGTGAGTGTTGTGCTGGTGAACGGTTCGCAACCGCAGGTCACACCGCCAGAGCGGGAATGGGCTTTGTCACAGGGTGCGATCGATTTGTTTCCCCGTTTACGCCAGGATGCGCTGATTAGCAGTGCATCAGCAAATGCGCGTCGGTTGCTCGATATTTTAGGCTGCAAAGCTCTGGATAGTGCTGCCTTGGTGACGGCGCTATTTAAGCTGAGCCAGGCCCATGCTCCGATCGCCAAAATCTGGAATTCAGCTCGGTAGTTCTGACTGTGGTGCGCAGTGTGTCAGGTCTACTAGGTTTAAAGGGGTAGGAAGGAGAGGGGCGATCGCCCCTCTCCTTCCCTATTGCACCTATCGCATGGATTAAGTATTCTTGCCGTCTTCCACCATGGACATCATGCCCTGAATGGCCGCAGGAATGCTCTTGGGGTCCATAAACATCACCTTGCTACTATCGCTAGTCCCAATCGTGTTGCCCATCTCGATGTAGCCCAAAGCCAACAGTAACTGGCTGGCCGCCACTGCATTGGGGTCGTGTTTGAGTGCCTGGGTGACAACGTTAATGGCTTCGGCGGTGGCTTGGGCTTTGAGCACTTGGGCTTGACGCTCGGCCTGGGCTCTTAGCACGGTTGCTTTTTGCTCGGCTTCGGCGGCTAGCACCACGGTCTTTTGGCGGGCTTCGGCGTCTAGCACTTGGGCTTCGGCCTTACCTCGGGCGCTGTTCACGGCTGATTCCCGCTCGCCTTCCGAATTCAAAATGGCGGCCCGCTTTTTGCGCTCGGCAGACATTTGCAATTCCATCGACTCCTGCACCGCCTTGGAGGGAACGATGTCGCGCAACTCAACCCGCGTGACTTTCACGCCCCATGGGTCTGTGGCAATATCCAGTTCCCGCAGCAATAGTTCGTTAATTTGCGATCGCGCGGTAAAGGTTTCGTCCAGTTCCAGCTTGCCCATTTCAGAGCGAATTTGGGTGAGAACCAGATTCACCATGGCCGATTGTAGATTTTGGATTTTGTAATACGCCTTTTCCAAATCCACAATCCGCCAGTACACCACTGCATCAACCGTAATGGCGACGTTGTCCCGCGTGATGGAGGGCTGAGGCGGAATATCGAGCACCTTTTCGCGAATGGTGTCTTGAAACGCCACCCGGTCGATAAAGGGAAAGACAAAGTTAAGACCAGGCGTGAGCTTTTTGTTGTAGCTACCCAACCGCTCCACCAGAGCTTCGTTACCCTGGTTCACGATTTTGACGGTGCTGGCTAGTCCAGATACGCCCATTGCCGCCAACACTAACGCGAAAAAACCTTCCATGAATGTGCCTCCAAAGCGGGGAATAACAAAAGGAATCAAAGCTAAATCGACTGTGCGAAAGACGTGGCGACGGTGCTAGGGATTGTCGGAGCCAAGATACCGTTCGGGAACCACAATCAGGGTTGTGCCGCGTCGCTCTACTACATACACCCGTTGGTTTGGGGCGATCGCCACTTCGAGTTCTGAGCGAGCCTGCCACGAGTTGCCTTCGTAAATAACGCGCCCAGTTTGCCCAGGCAGAATTTCGGTAAGGGTTTCGGCCTCGCGCGATTCGGCGATCGCCCGTGGAGTGCGGCGAGGCATGAGCTTGCGAACTAGAACAGTGAGTATGATCGACAGGACCATCCACAACGCAACCTGGATGCCAACACTGGGAACCACAAGGGCGATCGCCGCCACAATAAATGCGCTAATTCCCAGCGTCATTTCAATAAAAGCGGTGGGTAGCACCAGCTCCATCACGCAGAGAACGACCCCTGCGATTAACCAAATAACAGTCGGGCTCATGGGAAGCAAATTTGAATAATCGGTACGGAGTGAGTGAAGAGCGAGCGACTCGGCATAATAGCCCTACAACACATAACAGAATGAATAGACGATTTAAGAGATGTCACATGGACCTGGATCGTTTCATCAAGCAAAATGCCAAAGCGCTGGACTGAACCGGGTTAACCCAGAATCTGACAGCAACGTTGACCCATGAAATGGAAAAAACGCAAAAGCCGATTGGGCCATTGGCGAGTCAAGGAGGCATGTGCAGGAGTGATGCGGCTGATGCGCGAAGGCAGGGTAAATGGGAAAAGCTGAGTTGGGTTAGGTGACTCCACTGTAGCCCAGCCCGTCAATATTCTGCCGACTGTTTCATTCATCTTCAGAATGTGGATGGAGTGTGGATGGACGAAATCAGGACTTACGCAGTTGAATGGATTGTTCGGATGAAGTGCGTAAGTCCTAGGAATGTTACGAGGATTAGATACATCGACGGGGGCTGCCATTTCGGATGAATTTGCCTGACTAGAGCGTGCGATCGCCCTGGATATATCGCCCTAGGCATATCGCCGTGATTACCTTGGTTATTTGAATAACGTTCGTTTCGGTTAAGGGCTTTTCTAAGGTTTGCGCGTCGCGCAAACCTTAGAAAAGCCCTTGTTTCTGTGCGCGCCTCGCACGCAAACATGGGCACTTCAGCTTTCGTGCTGATTTCTCAAGCCTCGCTCTCAAGCTTGTGTAAAGAAACGTCAGTTCCAGATAATCCAGAGCGACTATGTTTGCGCGTGTGTTGTCTATGAAAATCGGGCCTTTCCCAGAGGTTTTGCGCTGCGCAACGCTTGGAAAAGACCTTAACCGAAACGGACGTTAAAAAACGCTAGGGATAGCGTGTTCATTTCTATTAAATGTACTAGGATGAAGGGCTAGTACGGCAACGCAGCATTTATGGTAATGAGGTTTCACATTCAACGGGTTTGTTTATCCTCATAAAGCGCCGAAATCAAGCGTCAAACCTGCGCTTGCAAGATCAACGTTGTGGGCTAGCAATCCGAGTTTTCTGTCGTTTTCCCCGCTCTTTATTTCCTCTTGTTTATTTGCTTTAAGCTATGGCAATGCAATGCGCAAACCCAAGTTGCTTGTTTGACGGGAATTCGCTGGATGCGGTGACCTGCGGTGAGTGTGGAAAGCCGTTGGTGCGACGGTTTCTATGGGCGGTAGGAAATCGGGTAGACCAGATTGGGCCTGGAACTCTGGTGGGCGATCGCTACCATGTCACGGCCCCTTACATTTGGCTAGATACCCGCCCCAGCAAACCACCCGAAGCTCCGGCAGAGCTACCGGCTTCGGTGTTGCCTTATCTCAAGCTTTTTCCATATCGGCTGCATGTGCCAACCATTTATGGCTTTGCTGTGTGGGAATCGACAGCGGTGCTGCTGCTCGAAAATGCTCCGCTTGATGCATTGGGTAAACCGCTACCCATGCTGGATAGGTCGCTGGCCTCTGCTACGCCAATTCGGCAAGTGTATTGGCTTTGGCAAATGCTGGAACTGTGGGTGCCGCTCAAAGAGGTTGGCGTGGCCAGCAGTGTGCTCGTGGAGGAAAATTTGCGGGCCGACGGTTGGCGGCTGCGGCTGCGATCGCTGTATGGCGACGCCCAATCTGGGGATGAAGTGCCCACGCTGCGGGATCTGGCCTTGCTCTGGCAAACTTGGACGCAATCGATGGAACCCAGTGTTACGCGATCGCTTCAGCACGTGATTCAGCATATGTTGGCTGGGGATGACGACCCAGCTAAGGTGAGGGCGATCGCCATTAACCTGAACCAGCTCCTGCTAGAGCAAGCCGCCCAGCAACCGCTGCGGCTGCGGCTGGCGGCGGCCACATCCCCTGGTCCCCATCACACCCTGAATGAAGATGCCTGCTTCCCTCAGCCCGGACGAGACCCCTCAACGAGCGAAGCCTTTGTATTGCCGCACTTGGCCATGGTGTGCGATGGCATCGGCGGTCACTCGGGTGGTGAGATCGCCAGTCAGCTTGCGGTGCGCTCGATGCAAATTCAAATTCGCGCCATGCTGGCCGATGTGGCCGAAGAAACCAACTTGCTTACGCCCGACATCGTGACGCAACAGTTGGAATCCATTGTGCGGATTGTGAATAACACCATTTCCACCCAGAACGATACGCAGGGCCGCGAAGCTCGCGAACGTATGGGTACTACGCTGGTGATGGCGTTGCAGCTTCCTCAAAAAATGAAAACCGATCAGGGATGGAGCAATGCCCATGAGCTGTATCTGGTTCACATGGGCGATAGTCGTGCTTACTGGCTTACCCAACACGCGTGTCATGCCCTGACGGTGGATGACGATATTGCTGGACGTGAGGTGCGGTTGGGGCGGGGGTTGTATCGCGATGTACTGCGACGGCCCGAAGGTGGTGCGTTGACCCAGGCGCTGGGCACCCGCGATGGGATGGCGATTTACCCCACGGTGCAGCGGTTCATTGTCGAAGAAGACGGTTTGCTGATGTTGTGCTCGGATGGGGTGAGCGATAACGAGCTAGTGGAGCAGCACTGGCCCGACTTGATGCGATCGCTCTATCGCGGCAAAATGACGCTAGAACAATGTGCCCAAGCCTGGGTAGAACTCGCCAACCAGCGAAACAGCCACGACAACGCTTCGGTTGTGATGGTGCAATGTCAAGTGAGCGATCGCACCCAATTCATTGACCCATCGGTTGGGGCGATTCAGCTATCCATGCCGGAAATGACGCCTACCTCTCGCGAGCTGCTGTACGACCAGGCTCCTAGCATTGATTCACCCACCCGCAAACAGCGGCGATCGCCCATTCGGGGTCTATCTCCCGTCAAGCTGGCCACGGTAAGCATCCTCGCCGGCATGCTGATGGTTGGCCTAGCAGGTTTGGTTATTTGGTGGGGCGTCAACCCTGATAGCTTCCAGCGGTTCTGGCGTGGCGATGCTGACTCAGAGCAGACCAGTCCCTAATCCTGGCTGAGATAGCGCTTGATGCGTACTCTGCGACCCAGGGTTTGATCGGTTGCCAGTTGGCAATGTTCTGCATTTGCCCCCCAATTCCCCAGTTCTGGGAGACTTCCGACCCTGTTTTTCCATTCACAACCTGAGTTTTGGTTGAGGGTGTTGTGCCCTCTAACCGATACCGCAATTCCAGTGGATTGACTCGGCTTGCATAGGCCCTCGATCGGAATGAAACCGCGATCGCCCAACTGCCCGCAAGCCACAAATCCATTCCATTCCCTGCGGCGATGGAAGCTTCAAACTGCCATTTGTGCAGGAAGTCTACTCAATGAGCTGCATTGGAGAGGATTTTGTATGGAAGCGGAATAAAGGGTTTCGTAAGCGATCAAACTGTGGGAAGATTCCCTAATGTGCGTATACCTAGGCACAATTACTTTCCTTTTGAAACACGACCCCGTATCCATTTACCGATGTCTATGAACGTTGGCGATCGCGTCCGAGTAAAAGAATCTGTTGTGGTGTACCATCACCCTCAACATCGAAACGAAGCCTTTGACATTCAAGGACTGGAAGGTGAGGTGCTGAGTTTTGCGAATGAGTGGCAAGGGAAGCCAATCAGCGCAAACTTTCCTGTTTTGGTGAAATTTCCCGACAAATTTCGAGCACACCTGCGAGAAGACGAATTAGAACTCGCCTAATTGCCCAAACGTGGCCTAACGCAGAGGCTTCATCCATTCAGTCTGACATCTGATGTTCACGCCAAGAGAAGGCCAGGTGATTGGATGAGAGCGATCGCAATAACTCAAAAACTCAAATCCTGCAAGGGCCTCCACCGTTGATTGACCATACGCTCTAGGCGTTGAAGTTTGAGATTAGGGCTGGATGAACGGCTGAACGAGTCCGTTTATCCAGCCTTTTCAATTTAGGTCTGACGCCCTTCATCCGAAAAACGGTGATGTTCTAGACGTGTGGTTATTGGTTGTGGAAGGGGTGCGATGCACCCCTTCCACAACCAATAACCACCCATTTGAAACACGACCCGAAAAACCAGGGGCTGCATAAGTTCTGATGAAGATCGGATTGAATGGTGGGCGTGCATGCGACCTGGTCAGGCGGCTGTGCCCAGTTCGCGAACAGCAGCGGCGACCTGCTGTGACACAAATGGCAAAATCGCTTCGTTTTGGCTGTGCTGTGCGCCCTCGGTAAACACGACCAGCAGGTAGGGTGGTGCATCGGTTAATTCAATATAGGCTGCGTCGTGGCGGACTCGGCTCATCAGCCCTGCTTTGGACCAAAGGCGGGCGCTCTGAGGCAATCCTGCACCCAAAAACCCCGTGACTTGATTTTCAGGATCGGCGGCGAGATCGGCAGGGTCTAGGCTGCGCTGCATCAGGCTCATCATGGCGCGCGATCGCTCTGCCGAAACGGCAACTCCGCCCACAATGCTGTGCAACAAGCGCGCCACCGAGTCCGTTGTCAGCATATTGCGATTCTCATAAGCCTCACCGAGAAACACCCGCTCGCGGCCGTAGGGACCATCGCACCAGGTTTTTTGATTGACGTTAATGGTGTTTAGCTCATCCCATCCAAGCGATTGCAGGTAGCGGTTCACAATATTGCGCTGATACTGCCAGGTTTCAAAGGGGCCAGAGGGCAACTCTGGGCCGCTAGTGGTGCCCGACAACATATCCACCACCAGACCTGTTGCATCGTTGCTGGAATCGACAATCATGTCGCGGGCGGCACGCTCTAGCTCGCCAGATGGGGAAAGCATGCCCTTGTCCAGCCATTCGTGCATGGCTAACAAATAAAACAGTTTGACGACGCTAGCGGGGTAAATGCGCTCTACCCCCCGGTAGGAAAATCCCCGAATGGGATACGTCCAAAAATCTTCAAAAGAAATGGCTCCGCCCGTGTTGATGGGGGCGGGCGGCGTATACACCAGCCACGTGAGGGCAATTTGGTTTTGGGCAAGCGTGGAAAATTCGGCCCAGGTTGCTTGCAAAATGCGATCGCCCCACTCTGCCAAAGCCCCATCGCGATTGAAAAATGGCATAGCAGCAACCTCCGTAAATAACAAGCGAATGGTGGAATGCTTGGTTAAGCCCAGCAGCCAAAAGTGGTGATCAGGAACAGGTTGATCTAGAGTGGATTGATCGCAAAAAGATCGCGTTTCTGTTCAAGTTTTGGCTGTGTAGTGTCTTATGGTTTCGCTGGCTCAGGTTCAGGATGCGATCGCCACGGGTCGTGTGGTCGAGTATGGGTGCATCCACAACGTGAATTTGTACGAAACTCCCGAGCTAAAAAGCCTAGCAACGCAGGCTGTGGCTGGGCGGCAATTGCGTATCTTACCACCGCCGGGGAACGTGCAACCGCATGATTTGAGCGGCGTAGTGTGGGCAGAGCTGTGTGAGGATGCCTACTCGGCATGGCTTGCCATAGAAGATCTGGATTTGTTGGAGGAGGCCGAAACTCCCTATCGAGCGATCGCGGTTACCGAAGCCGAAATTCGCGATCGCATTCCTCAGGTGATTGCCTTTGCCGAGGCGGCGATGAGCCAGCCCAACCATTACCTATGGGGGGGAACCGTTGGCCCCAACTACGACTGCTCTGGCTTGGTGCAAACTGCCTTTGCCTCCGTTGGCGTTTGGCTCCCGCGTGATGCCTACCAACAAGAAGCCTTTTTGCCGGCCATCGGGCTCGATGAGCTGCAACCCGGTGACCTGATCTTTTTTGGCCGTCCCGATCGCTGTACCCATGTGGCTTTATCTTTGGGGGGCGATCGCTATATCCACAGCTCCGGCAAAGACATTGGCCGCAACGGCATCGGCATTGATGTGCTGTCGGAACAGGGCGATCAGGTGAGTCGGGCATATTTGGCGCAAGTGCGAGGGACGGGACGAGTGGTTGAAAGTTTTGGGGGAGTAGGGAGTAGGGAGTAGGGAGTAGGGAGTAGGGATGGGTTGGCATACACCCCAATCCGCGCCCCTGTGCTGCCTAGCCCCAGCCCTAACCCGGTGGGCGGATTGGCATTGAGCGGTTAACCCCTTGCGGGGGGTCTGGGGGAGTTGAGTCCCCCAGAAGGCGGGGGATCGGGGGGAAGTCCCCCGAAGTAGGGTCTTTCGCTGTGCACGAGAGTCGGGAATTGGGATCAGGGAGTGGGGCTGAGATTTAGGATTTACAGGCTAAGGCCGGAGAGATTGGACAACGCCCATCACATTCGTTGCCAATCCCAGCATCCAAAAAAAAGGACTTACGCACTTCATCCGAAAAACCTGCGGGTTGAACGATTTTGGGGCGCTTAGTGCGCCAAAATCGTTCAACTGCGTAAGTCCTGAAAAATCCAAAACCCAAAATCCAAAATTTAACAGTAGTTGCCAAAAATTATGGAATCACCAACACCGCTGCCCAAAAAGCGATCGCCCTTCAAGTCATTTCTCCGTTGGGCGATCGTGGGTGGCACGCTGTTTTTCTTAGCCAAGGCGTTTAAGGACAATTGGCAGGAAGTCGCGGCAATTCGCATTGATGCGGCGGGTTGGGGCTTGTTGGTGATCGCCCTCATCACCACCCTACTGGCGCACCTGTGGAGTGGTTGGGTATGGGGCTGGATCTTGCGAGAGCTAGGGCAGCGCGTGGCGGGCTGGTGGTCAACCCAGGTGTATCTCACCACCAACATTGCCAAATATTTGCCGGGGAATGTGTGGCATTTTTACGGTCGGGTCACAGCGGCAAAGGCAAACGGGGTGAGCCTGGGAGCCGCGATTTTGAGTGTGGTGCTGGAGTCGCTGCTGATGGCAGCGGCGGCGCTGATGGTGGCTATTATCGGAGTCCGACAGGCGGGGTGGGGCTTGCAGGTGTTGGCATTGGCAATCGCCCTCATCGCCATTCATCCCAAAGTGCTAAACCCAGTGTTGCAGCGCCTGAGCCGCAGCAAGGCCAAAGGCCAGTTTGAGATGGATGAGTCTACGAGTATGGCGTTGCGGCGCTACCCAGTGGTTCCCCTGCTGGGAGAGCTGGGCTTTTTTGTGCTGCGGGGAGCGGGCTTTTTGTGGATTGTGGCGGCGCTGCACAGCCTGTCGGCAGCAAACGTTTTGCCCGTATTGGGTGGGTTTAGTGTGGCGTGGCTGCTGGGACTGGTGGTGCCCGGGGCGCCGGGTGGGCTGGGTGTATTTGAGGCCACGGCGATCGCCCTACTGCCCGATGAGATGACGCCTGCCGTCATCCTAAGTACGGTGGCGCTGTATCGGCTCATCAATACGTTGGCCGAAGCGGTAGGAGCCGCGATTGGAATGGGAATTCGGAGTGTGCTGGGAAAACGCTAGAACTGGGGCACTTCGCCGATTTTGGATTGGTGATTTTGGGGTTTGGATTGGGCGTTGTTAATGGTTGCTAGGGGGCGGCTCAACGCTAGGGCAGATCAAATTTCAGTATTAGGCATTTGCCGTTTTCCCGTATTCTTGTCCTTATAGATTTCATTGTGTTTGTGACGATGTGTTTGTGACGATACAAGGCTTGTTGCGAAAGCCCCAATGTCCAAGGCATCCCAATCCAAAATCGCTAATCCAATACCTAAATTCCCCGACCGTTCAGATTCCTTTTACCCACCATTCCCCATCCATGACGTTCCTGCAATCAGAAGGGCAACTACCTCTATCGAGCGATCGCAACGGTGCCATCTCCAAACCCGACATTTCGGTGGTGGTGCCCATCTACAACGAAGTGGAGAGCATTCCCCGGTTGATAGAGGCGATCGCCACCTCGCTTCAGCCTGCTGGGTTAGCCTACGAAATTGTGTGTGTGGATGATGGGTCGAGTGATGGCTCGTCGGATTTATTGCGACAGTTGGCCTCTAGCCGGACTGACCTGCAAGCGGTGATTTTGCGACGTAACTATGGGCAAACTGCCGCTATGTCGGCGGGGTTTAACCATGCTCGCGGCTCCATCATCGTCACGATGGATGGCGACTTGCAGAATGACCCTACCGATATTCCCATGCTGGTGGGCAAGTTGGAGGAAGGCTACGACCTAGTGAGCGGCTGGCGCAAGCATCGGCAGGATGATGCCTTGACGCGACTATTGCCCTCCAAGTTGGCCAATATGCTGATCGGCTCGGTAACGGGTGTCAAGCTGCACGACTACGGCTGCTCGCTCAAGTCGTACCGGGCAGAATTGGTGCACGACCTCAATTTGTATGGCGAACTGCATCGATTTTTGCCGGCGCTAGCCTTTATTGAAGGGGCGCGGATCACCGAAGTGCCTGTGCGCCATCATGCGCGGCAGTTTGGCAAGAGCAAGTATGGCCTGGGCCGTACGTTTCGGGTGCTGATGGATTTGTCCACCATTGCCTTTATGAAAAAATTCCTGACCAAGCCGATGCATGTGTTTGGCTTGTTTGGGCTGGTGTCTTTGGCGTTGGGTACGCTGCTGGGAATTTATCTCACGATTCTTAAGTTGGGGTTTGGGCAGGCAATTGGCGATCGCCCCCTGCTCATTTTGGCGGTGGTGCTGTTTATTACTGGGGTGCAGCTCTTTAGCTTTGGCTTGCTGGCGGAACTGTTGATGCGCACCTACCACGAATCGCAAAATCGCCCCATCTACCGAGTCCGCGAGGTCGTAGGTGCGGAAGAGACAACGGCCAAAGAAGCCTAGGGCGATCGCTGGTTTTTCCATCAACAAGGGTGGAGCAAAGCTGGATGGGATTACTCATCCATCGCGTTCAAAAATTCCAGAATGATGGCATTCGTCCAGCCAAAGCCCACCTCGTTGCTGCTGTAGCCAAACTTAATTTCGTCGGAAACTTGAGACGAACGGCGCATGACATCGTACTTTTCTACCAGGGTGCCCGTTCGCTCAAACTCGGCGATCGCCATCGACAAAAACTTTTGGGCAATGCGATCGCCCTCTGTGCGGTAGCCATAGCGATAGAGCCCTTGTACGGCAATGTAATTGAGCGGTGCCCAGCCAAAGGGGGCATCCCACTGGTTTCCGGTCACGTAAGCGCTGCCCAATATCCCGCCCGGAGCTTCCAAAATGTCTAAATTTTCGACCAAGCGGCGGGCTTGCTCATCCGAGGCAAGACCCACCCACAGGGGATAGAACAGGGTGGCAAATTCGTAGCGGCGGCGTGTGGCGGTTTGCAGGTTGTAGTCCAGGTACAGGCCCGATTCCTCATCCCACAAAAACTTGTTGATGCGCTGTTGGCGAATGCTAGCGCGATCGCACCATTGCTGCTTCAGTTCCAAATTGCCCAACGTGGCGTGAATTTCGGCCAAATCTTGCTCCATTTGGTAGAGCAAACTGTTGAGGCACACGGGCGCATAATGCAAAATGTCGATGCTAAACGGGCCAAATCGGTTGGTAATGTCAAACCCCGATTCCCGCATGGAGCGATCGCCCTTGTAGAACAAACTGGAGAGCTGGTTGGTGTCGCGATCGTAGTACAGCGACACATCATAGTCTTCCACTTCAAAGGTGCGGTAGTACTCCTTCACTCGGTCGTAGTGGGTGCGGCCTTCCTCATCTTTTTCCGAAAACACCACTTCGGGAGCTGGCCCTTCGCCAAAGGCATAGTAGCGCGACAGTCCCGTCCCCGGATTGAGATGGGGCGGCACCACCCAAAAATAGTAAAACTGCTCCACCAGTGGCACGGCGGCCTTCAGCCATTCCACATCCTGCGTGTGGCGATACATGGCCAATACCATTAAGCTCAGCACCGGCGGCTGCGATCGCGACAGCATGTAAGTCCGGTTGGAGTTGAGAATGGTGCCGTAGTGCTGCACCTGATACAACAACTGATCGACCTGACTTTGGGCCAGTTCCCACTCGCCATCGCGTAGCAGACCGAGCAAAATGAAGTAACTATCCCACCCGTACATTTCGTTGAAGCGGCCACCGGGCACCACATAGTTGTCGGGTAGGTACAGCAAGCCATGCTTGCGAATGGCTTCGGCTTCGGCGGGCAGGGTGCGAATCGAAATTTGCTTGAGCTCATCCGGCGAGAGCGATCGCTCCAAAATGCTTTGCACCTTGGGGCAATTCTCCAGGGGCGAAATGTACATGATCCATGGCTCGCCCGGTTGGTGGGCTAGTTTGTCGTCTTTGGCCAGGGCCAGCATGTGATCGTGCGATCGCGTCAGGGTTTTCCAGGTGCGCTTGATGTAACGACGCACCGCTTGGGCTTGCTCGGCGGTGGGATGGGCAATCGCAGCTTGAGTTTGGGTCACAGGAATGTCCTCAAATTGATTGGCTTACCTTTCGCCTGCACGATGAAAGGATAGAACAAATGCGATTTCAACCTGAAATCGTAAATCAGCTCAGCAACGAACTGATGACAACAAACGCATGAATCCATCGCTGAATCGGGTGATGATCAATCGGTGATTCATGCAAGAAAGCCTGGAATGGATGCGCTAGGTGCTCACGAGTAACGCAATGGGAAAATGAGCCAGCGCCTGCCCTACAGGCAAGATAGCATCGGTTTGTAGCGATCGCCCAGTAATCGCATCCTTCCACTGTGTTGGTGCGCCATCTGGCAGTTGTAGCTGGGTATCGTTCCACACGGCCTCACCTAGCGGTAGCTCATTGGGGGCAATCAGCGTGGTCAAAAAGCGAGACACCAGGGCGATCGCCATCTGCGAGTCGTGCTGTCGCGCAAACGCCACGACGTGATCGGCATGGTGACCCTGAGCCGTGAGCGGGATGTAACTGCCATCTCGAAACAGCTCCTTGGCGGTGTGCCGTGCCTTCAGCACCTGAGTGGTTAACATCAGCTTGACCTTGCCCGATGTGCGATCGCGCAGCAGATCTTCCACCAGCTTGAGCGGATGGTTTTGAACCCCGGCCTGAATCTCGTCTAGCCAGCTTTGCCGCAGGGTGTAATCTACCGGGCGGCGATTGTCTGGATCAACCATGCTCAGCTCCCACAGCTCGGTGCCCTGGTAAATGTCGGGCACGCCGGGAGATGCCAGCTTCAGCAGCGTTTGCGATAGGGAGTTCCACATACCGTATTCAGCCACTTTTTGCTGAAATTGACCAAACGATTCCAAAAAGTCTGAAGAAATGGCTGGATCGAGAATCTTTTCAATAAAGGTAAGACAGGCGGCTTCGTACTCTTCGTCGGGGCGTAGCCATGCGGTGTGGACTTTCGCTTCCCGAATGGCCTTGATCAGGTAATCTTTAACCCGCTGTTCAAAGCTGGGCAACTCGGCCTCGGTAAACGGAAATGCCCCCACCAATGTTTGATACAGAAAATATTCATCGTTGCGATCGGGCATGGGCAATCCGTTGCGATCGCTCCGGTACTGCCGATTCATGCCGCTCCAGGTAAAGACTGCACTCTCCCACTCATCGGGCAATTCCGACAGAACGTTCAGGCGGGCGCGCATATCTTCGCCCCGTTTGGTGTCGTGGGTGGCAGTGGTGTTCATGGTGTGGGGCCACTGCTGTTGCTGCTGCTGGTTGTAAGCATGAAAGTCGGTTACAGAAACCCCAAAGTGCCCCGGATCGCCCCCCACTTCGTTTAATGACAGCAGCCGATTGTACACATACAGGGCGGTGTCTTCTACCCCTTTGGCCATTAGCGGGCCGCTATATTGCTGCATGCGCATGACAAAGTAAAGCCATTGCTCACGCTCGGTTTGCGTTAGGTTGTCATCAAACTCTAATCGCATAAGCTTTTCGATCAGGGTAAGTTCGTGTTGCAGCAGGGGAGTTTGCTGTTTGGCGTGTTGGATGACCTGTCGCAGATAGTGGCGATCGCTCTTCTGAACTCCGGCAGGAGAAACATAGGTGCGATAAATCGGAAAAGAGGTAAGAACAGCGGCGATCGCCCGCTCCAGGCCATTGAGGGTAAAGTCATTAGCGTAGCGATACTTGCTCGAAATGTTCTTCAGCAACGTTGCCAAATTATCCACATCTCCAGCCAAATTGCGTTCCAAAATCAGCTGCTTTTTCTCGCGCACCAGCGTGGCAAAATCCATTCGGTAGCCCAGAAACGCAAAATAAATATCATCAAAGCGAGATTCATGCGCTTGCTGACAAAAAATGCCGTTGACATAGTTCAAAAAGTCGTAACCAGATGTGCCCTGAATAGGCCAAGAGGTTGGTAACGTTTCGGTTCGCTCCAGAATCTTTTCAACCGTGATGTAGGCATCACCAACCTTTTCACGCAACCGTTCTAAGTACTGAGCAGGATCGTATAGACCATCGATGTGATCAATGCGTAGTCCGGTGAAGCTACCTTGGTTGATCAACGCTTCAATCAACGAATGGGTGTGGTTGAATACTTTGAGATCTTCAACCTTGACCGAAATGAGTTCATTCACCGTAAAAAATCGGCGATAGTTCATCTCTTCGGCCCCAACCTTCCAAAAGGCCAAGCGATAAAACTGATCATTCAACAAGTCATCCAGCAAGTTGTAGCTTTCAGGATTTGCTGGATCACCATTAAATATTTTCAAATTTTCTTCAATAAAGCTGCAAACAGCCTCATTGCTGCGATACAAATCCCACAGTAACCCTTTGACAAACGCCGTTTGATCTTTGCGCTGTTGCCCGGTGACTTCCGCTGGCATTGCCCTGAGCAAGTACAAAATGCCCAACAGTTTGATGAAGTCGGGGTGATCGCGGCCCAAGGTGCGATTGAGCTGTCCCAGGTTATAGGTCAAAAACTTGATGTAGGATTCGAGGCGCAGCGGTAGCCGCAGGCTGTAATAGGTGACGCTAAGGCCGTTGGGGTCGTAATCGAGCTGAATTTCGCCATTCTCTAATGATGTGCCGTAAAAATTGCCCAACAGTGGCGCCAAAATGCGTTCCTGGCTGTTGCCAAACGGCGAGTTCCAGCAAATGTCAAAGTAGTTGGCATAGCTAGAATCGGAGCCGTGCTCCAGGGCATCCATCAGGTATTCGTTTTCGCTGCAATATGCCATGTGGTTTGGCACAATGTCTTGCAGCCAGCCGATATCCAATGTTTTGAGGGTTGCAGCCAAGGTGTCAAAGGCTTCGGGGCCGCCGAGTTCGGGGTTGAGCTGGGTGGCATCGACCACGTCGTAACCGTGGGTGCTGCCCAACCGTGCTTTGAAAATGGGTGAGGCATATAGGTCGGAAATACCGAGATCGGCCAGGTAAGAGGCGATCGCCTGGGCTTGCTCAAATCCAAACTCGGGAGTGAATTGAATTCGGTAGGTAGCAGAGGGAATACGCATAGGATTTGGAGTTGCTGAGGGCGAAAGTTGGCCAATATCGTTGAAGTTAGAGTGCTGGGGTTATGGGATTTTCGATCACATTCGATCACAGGCTGAGGTTGGGCAGACGGCTGAATTGGCCTGCGTCACGTTTTTCGCGGCAAAGGCTCTGTCTATCAAAGCATTTACCTTTGGCGAAATACATTTATCGCAAGAGGGATACGGTGCTGATTGGGGATACAAATTGGCAATTCAGCCGAGCTACCGGACAGACAGGATGATGGACAGGTGGCGCTTGCCGACGATGTTGCTATTCCTGTTCGTACAGCACAACGCTAGACGGAGCCAGGGTTAGCGTTTGCTTGGGCGACAGAATCGAGGGCGTTTGGGTGCCTGGGCCAGCCCATGTTTCGTGGGCAGAGTCGAGGTATTTTGCCGCTTTGCCGCGGATGGGCAACGCGAGGGTGACGGGCTCGGAATTGAAATTCATGGCAAAGACGAGTTCTCCGGTTTGCTGGCGCGATTTGCTCCAGCGACGCACCACTACGGTTTTGTTATCGTCGTCGGCGATCGCCTGAATGCACTCGCGATCGCGGGTTCGCAATACCGGGTGCGTTTGCCGGAGCTGAATCAGCTGGCGATACCAGTTCAGCAAAATCTGATGATTGCCCTGATCTCGTAGCGACCAGTCAAGCTTGCACTGCAAAAATGTGTCAATCGCTGCTGCATCGGGCGGATCACTCTGCACATGAAATTCCCGAAACTCGCGCTTGCGCCCCTCGCGCACGGCCTGAACTAAGTCGGGATCGCCATGGCTAATAAAGTATGTAAAAGGTGCTGTTTCGCCGTACTCCTCACCCATAAAAATGAGCGGCAGATAGGGCGATAGCAGCATGGCCGCTGCCCCCAACTTGACCCGCTCAAAGGAAATGAGTTGTCCTAACCGTTGCCCAAACGGTTGATTGCCCACCTGATCGTGATTTTGAATGCACACGACAAATTGATGCATGGGGCGATCGTCGCAGGGCACCCCATGGCAGCGCTGGCGAAACTCCGAGAATTTCCAATCGTAGACAAAGGTGTGCTCGTAAGCCTTAGCCAAATCGGCACAGGTGCCAAAGTCGGAGTAATATCCGCTTCGCTCTCCGGTCAGTAGGGAGTGCAGCGAATGGTGAAAATCGTCACTCCATTGCGCATTCAAATTGTAGCCACCCTGCTCAACCGGGCGAATTAGCCGGGGATCGTTGAGATCGCTTTCGGCAATGAGATAGAGCGATCGCTGGAGTTCTTGGGACAGCGCCGCCACCTCATCGGCCAACTCCCACAAAAAGTGCTTCGCCCCAAAATCGTAAATGGCCTGGACCGCATCCAATCGCAGCGCATCGATATGAAACTCTCGCAGCCAGTACAGCGCGCTTTCAATAAAATGCCGCCGTACGCCCAAGCTATGGGCATCATCCATGTTGATTGCGTTGCCCCACGCTGTCCGGTACGCCTCGGTAAAGTAAGGCCCAAACTGCCCGTGATAGCAGCCTTCTGGCCCCAAGTGGTTGTACACCACATCCAGAACCACTGCGATGCCATGCTGGTGGCAGGCGTTCACCAACTGCTGCAACTCCTGGGGTGTTCCAAAGGAGTTTTGCACCGAATAGGGATACACGCCATCGTAGCCCCAGTTGCGATAGGCTACGTTTTTGCCCTCGGTTCCATCTCCCGATACCTGAGACAACGGCATGAGCTCAATGGCGTTAATCCCCAATTCTTTGAGCTCGGGTAGGCGCGGAATGATGGCGGCAAAGGTTCCCTCAGGGGTGAAGGTGCCAACATGCAGCTCATAAAAAATCATGGACTCTAGGGGAATGCCCTGCCAGTCGCGATCGCTCCACTTAAAGTCCAGATCAACAACCGCCGATGGCTCATGCACTCCATCGGGTTGATACCGCGATGCAGGATCTGGAAAAACTTGACCGTTGATGAGATAGCCGTAACGAGAATTGGGAGCAATACCACTTTCAATGGTGCGCCAATAACCAGCCTCGTAAGCTCGCAGCGGAATGGTTCGTGGCTCGGGCGACGTGATTTGTACCGACACTTCTGTTTGCAATGGTGCCCATACCGTAAACTCGCACAATCCATCGCCTAGATAGTGCGCTCCAATTCTCATGACTCACCCGTTCCTCCTAGTGTTTTTTCCAGCGCTTGCATCATGCCTGGGACTGATACCGATTAACCAGTACCCTGAGGAATATCTATGAAACTATTGAGAAATCTTCTTGAATAAAGGGCAATGGCCAAACAAGATGGGAATCTTCCTATACATCTTTTTGGTTTTCATCTATCGCAAGAGGGGTTTATTCTCGAGGGTTGCATGTTAATTGAACTGAACATTGCGATCTGATTTCATTGCTTGGGGTTTTGGGTGGAGGACAGCAAATCTAAACCGCGATCGCGCTTGACTTTGGTATCTTTGAGGGGCCGATCGAATCAGGATAAACGTTCTCCGTTGCCATGAACCGATGTCTGATTTTGGGTGTATTTTCCCGTTAAAGCGCAAAACCATGAAAAATTGGCTAGGCTAAGTCGAGTCCTTTACTCGTTAAACGGATTGATTGGGAACAGTTAAAAAATGGTGGGGCTTACCATGTTTAAATCTGTTCATCTTTTCAGACTGATTTAAATAGTGGTCAGGCTATTTTGGGGAATTACGTGAATGAGATGATGCTTTCTTATCCAGTTAAACTTGCGTTGGAGTCTCGTGCTCGGTTGGGTGAGTGTCCGGTTTGGGACGTGAACAACCAACGACTGTATTGGGTCGATATTTATAACCATCGTGTGCATGAATTTGATCCTGTCCTTGGCAGCGATCGCAGCTTTGATGTGGGCGATGTGGTTGGCCCGTTGGCTCCTGCTAGCAACCATCGTTTACTGATGGCTCAGCGCGATCGCATTGCCATGCTCAATACCAAAACAGGCGCAATTCTGCCAGTGCTAAAGGTTGAAGCCGATAAGCCCAACAATCGATTTAACGACGGTAAGTGCGATCGCTTAGGGCGATTTTGGTTTGGGTCGGTGAGTGAGGATGTGGGCGAGGCAAGTTTGTATCGCTACGATCCCGATGGTTCGCTGCATTTAATGGAAACTGGGTTGACCATTTCCAATGGGTTGGGCTGGAGCCCAGATGATCAAATCTTTTACTTGACCGATTCAAACCGCAAAACAATTTATGCCTATGACTTTGACTTGGCGTTGGGAACTATTCACAACCGTCGAGAGCTGGTCAATCTCAGCAATATGTCCTTCGAGCCAGATGGGCTGACGGTCGATGCAGAGGGCTGTATTTGGTCGGCAATGTGGAATGGCTTTTGCGTGATTCGATTTAATCCTGATGGTCATGAGCTTGCTCGGGTGGATGTCCCTGTGCAATGTCCCACCTCCTGTACCTTTGGTGGCGCGGATTTAACTTCGCTCTACATTACCAGCGCTTCTGTTGGCTTAAGCCAGCAAGAAATTCAAAAAAGTTTTCACTCAGGCGATCTGTTTTGTGTGACGACCAATGTTCGCGGGATGCCGACCAATGCATTTGCTGGATAGTTCTACTGGATAGTTTTGCTGGATGGGTCTGCGGACTCTGTCAGACCATGCGACCGATGATTGAGTGGGGGATTGGTCGATGGTTAAACCGTTACTGGACTTACGCATTGGTGTTGTGGGTAGGGTGCTTCGCACCCTACCCACA
>NZ_JBNXVR010000013.1:0-150085 GCF_050565595.1 Leptolyngbya sp. AN02str
CTAAGGCCAGATTCTCACGCGTTACTCACCCGTCCGCCACTAACGTCCGAAAACGTCCGTTCGACTTGCATGTGTTAAGCAGACCGCCAGCGTTCATCCTGAGCCAGGATCAAACTCTCCATGTTATTCCACAGATGTGTCTCTTGGCTTGAACTTCAACACCTATCGCGTTGAAGCCCTTTTTCGTTTTTCTCAATTCAAAGGTAGTTCAATCAACAAACTACCTTCTCAGTTTCTTTAACGAGGTTGGTTTTCGCTTGGCTTTCAAACTATTCTGTTGTCTAGGTTCGTTCGCCTTGACTCTGGGTCTTGGCATTGACCCTGTTTCCTAATCATTCACAGTTCGTGAATCGCTCCCTCTCTACTACAAAAGGCATGACACCATCTATAGCGCTTGGGCTGCTCTTAGGGCGCTGTATATGTGGGCCGTTCTTCGAGCGCTTTGCCACTATATCAACTCCCATCCCTTCTTGTAAACCCCCTTGATCTCAAAAAAAATTGTATCTCCTGAGAACCGCTGCTGTTCGTGAAAATTAGGGGCTTGAGGGGCGATGGCAGTTGAGTTAAGTGAAGGAGTGAAGGGCTGAAGCGTTGCTAGCTCAGCTTGGTTAGCAGTTTTAATAGGAATTTGGTACCAGGAGTTAAGAGCGATCGCCGATAGGTATCTGCAGCTTTCTTGATGGCCTCTGCTTGGGTGGGATAGGGGTGGATCACTCCAGAGAGAGCGTTGAGCCCCTGTTTTGTGACGATGGCTAATGTGAGTTCGCTGATCATTTCTCCAGCGTGGCGCGCCACAATGGTTGCTCCGAGGATTTGATCTGAACCTCGCTTGTGTAGGATTTTGACAAAACCCTCAGATTCGCCATCTGCTAGAGCACGATCGACGGTTGACATAGGAATTTTGATCGTATTTGTTTCTAGGCCTTGTTCTTGTGCTTCCTGTTCATATAAACCAACATGGGCAATTTCTGGATCGGTGTACGTCACCCAGGGCATGACTAAACTGCTGAGCTTACTGCGCCCTAAGCCAAAGGGTGAAAACAACGTGTTTTTGATGACAATACGGGCAGCGGCATCGGCGGCATGGGTGAATTTCCAGTTCATGCAGATGTCGCCTGCTGCATAGATGCGGGGATTGGTGGTTTGAAGATAGTCGTTGACGACGACCCCTGAGCGGGCATCATATTTAACGCTAACCGCTTCTAGGTTGAGCCCATCAGCATTGGGAGTGCGCCCTGCTCCAACCAAGATTTCATCCACAACGACTGTCTTGGTTTCGCCATTTTGGCGATAGTGGATGATTTTGCCTAGGTTCGTTTTTTCAACTTTTTCTAAGGAGCACCCCAGAATGAGGTTGAGGTTCTCTTTGAGGAAAGTTTGTTGCACAATTTCGGCGGCATCGGAGTCTTCGCGATCGAGCAAGTGTGCATGTTTGTGTAGCAAGTTGACTTGGCTCCCCAATCGATGAAATGCTTGGGCCAGTTCACACCCGATGGGGCCGCCACCAATAACAGCTAGACGGTGTGGACGGTTGGTGAGGGAAAAAACGGTTTCATTTGTTAAGTACCCCGCTTCTGCCAATCCGGGTACTTTGGGACGGGTTGCACGGGCTCCTGTTGCAATAATGGCTTTTTTGAAGCGGAGCTGGTTACCGTTGACGGCGATCGCACCATTGTTTGTGAACTGTGCGCTTCCTAAGAAAACATCAATTCCCAATCGACGAAATCGTTCGGCTGAGTCATGATGGCTGATGCCTACGCGAATTCGTCGCATGCGTTGCATAACTGCTGCAAAGTCGATATCGAGTGTATGGGGTGGGTGAATGCCAAAGGGTTCTGCATCTTGGATGTCGGCAACAACTCGGGAAGAGCGAATGATGCACTTTGAGGGGACACATCCAACATTCAAGCAATCGCCACCCATGAGATTTTTCTCGATGAGTGCAATTTTTAACCCTAGCCCTAGGCCAGCGACTCCAGCGGCGACGACCAGCCCGGCTGTACCAGCTCCGATCACGACTAAGTCGTAACAGGCGGTAGGTTTGGGGTTGACCCAGTCCGGTGGATGAACGTGGGACATGAGAGCTTGATTGTATTCATCCAACGGTTGGAGGGCAGGTTCTTGCTTAATGGAAGGTGTCATTGTTCGGTTTGGATACGATAGTTTGGTTGAGCGCTTTTTTTGAAATGTGGGCGATGTAGAGTGTGACTGCAATGGTGGCGAGGGAACCCACAATTTTGACACCCCATTTGGCTAGTTGGGCTTGAGAGTTCAGTTCTTGCGGCATGCCTAGTTGGGCAATATCTCCAACTAAGGAGCCGAGGTAAACATACATAACGCTGCCAGGAATCATGCCAACTGACCCGATCGCGTAATCTTTGAGAGAAACACAGGTTGCGCCAAATGCGTAGTTCAACAAATTGAATGGAAGGATAGGGGAAAGCCGGCTTAGAAGAACAATTTTTAATCCTTCGTGGGCGATCGCTTTGTCAATGGCTTGAAATTTGGGATGGGCGAGTAATTGTTGAGTGACCCAGTTTCTAGCAAAGTAGCGACCAATTAAGAAGGCAACGATCGCGCCTAGGGTTGCGGCAATCACCACGTAGACTGAGCCCCACAACAGGCCGTACAATGCACCACCGCCCAAGGTCAACAACGAACCAGGAATGAACAACACTGTGGCAAGGTTGTAGAGAATAACAAAGGCGATGATGCCACCGGGGCCTAGGTTTTTAACCCATAACAGTGCTTGTTGCACAATGGATTGAAGATGGTTGTGTGGCAAGGCAAGTGCAACTCCGATTCCCAACCCCACTCCAAGGAGCAATTTGAGCCAAAACTTGGGCTGTGTGAATTGCGATCGCGCCATAGTGATTTAGCATGCGTCAGCATTTTGCATGATTTGAAGTTAAGACAACTTGATGAGGCTTAAATGAGTTTTTGCTGATAATTTGTGCAACAAGCTTTTAATTTGATTACCCAATAAGAAGGACTCTATGCATGATTCGGGTTGAAAATTTAAGCAAATCCTATTCGCGAGATCAGGCGATTTTACGAAATCTAAGCTTCAAGATCTTTCCTATACATTTACGGCCATGTTGGGATCGCGTGGTGCGGGAAAGGCGACGTTCTTGAGCTGTTTGCTGTAACTTGATTTGTCCCGATGCGGGGCAGGTGTGGTTTCAAAAACAAAATCTGACTCGCGGCTCGGCGCTGGAATTGCAGCAGGCTCGTACCCAAATTGCAACCGTCGCACGATAGTTAGGATTTACGCACTGCATCCGAAAGATCATTCAACTGCGTCAGTCCTGTAGTGGTGGATGTGATCCCGCATGAGTTTTGCACGACAGATGCAGCGATGATTTATCAACCCTGAATAGCAGTGTGAATCGAATCTGAATGCGCGTGTAATCAAAAGAAGGAATGAGGATTGCAACCTATCATTGCGAGACGATGATGTAATTTGTGGCGACGGGTGGTACTGTTCCAGCGATCGCGGCCTGCCTCAAGGATGCAAGAGACAATCAGGGTTAGACCTGAGGCACAACCTCAACGGACTTAAGGGTGGAGTGATTATGCGTGGGCTGCATCAATGCCGCAGCATTTAACGTATTGCATCCATCGTTGCACAGCGACGCTACGTAACGATGGATGCTTCAAAAAGCGGTCCGGGCAGGAGGTCTGTTGTTATGACGTTGGGAGGCTCTTGCTTTTCACCGATCAGAAACCGAGGCTACGCTACCATCCGGCTACGCGCTGAAACTCGGCTTCGTAGTGCTTTAAGGTTTTTTGATCGAAACAGATAAACCGAACAGTTCCAATTGCAGTATGGCTCAAAAGATACTGGCTCACCGTTTCGAATGCAATGTGGGCGGCCCGAGCACGTGGAAAGCCAAGGCCGCCCGCACCGAGTGCCGGAAAGGTGATGGAACGCAGTCCTTGAGCAGCGGCAAGTTCTAAACAGCTGCGGTAACACTGGGCTAATGTGTCTTCTTCGTTGTGGCTGCCGCCTTGCCAGGTTGGACATACGGTATGGATGACGCACGGGGCAGGCAGATTGAATCCGGGAGTGATTTTTGCCTCTCCTGCGGCACATCCGTTTAATAAGCGGCACGCGTCTAATAGTTGAGGACCGGCCGCATGATGGATCGCTTTGGAAAGGTTGCCGCTGTTGGAGAGATGGCGATCGCTAGAATTGACGATGGCATCAGTATCTTGTTGGGTAATGTCGCCCAATTTGGGACCCCGATCAAAAGCATAAACTAAGTTGGTGTGGCCGCTGCTGCGTCGGTTGCTGCGCGTGTAGGACTGGTGCGACGCCATTTTGCGGTAGCTGGCCAATTTGCGATCGCGCAATTCCTGATGCAAGTCTTCCAACGCGGCGGCCTCTGGGGCAGACATGGGCAAGTTAAAGTCCAGCAATTGTTGTCGAGTTTGCTGCAAGACTTGACCAGCCGTTCCATAGTCGCCTTGATCGACTAGTCGCACTGCTTCTTTTTTGGCACGTGCTGTTGTCATTAATGCTACTTGCTGCTGCACATCTTGATTGAGCGGAAACGCTTCAAGCTGGCTGCTGGGTACAACAGGAAGTTTGAGTACGGCGGTGGCTTCTTGGGTTTGCTGGTTTGTATCCGTCCAGGTTAAGTGGAAACGGCACAATTCTGTTTCATTGGTCAGGGCTGGAATGTTGAGGCGAACGACAACATCAATGGGGCTGTCAAAAACAAGGTTGGGAAGCTTGAATCGGCCTTGATCATCAACATCTAGATCGTTCAATATGTCTGCGGCAACTACATTGCCTTCGGGTTGTATTGCAAGCGCTACGTTTTTTCCAAGGGTGGCGGCAAGCCCTTGTAGCTCTTGCTCAAAGATGCTGGGAAGTTGTTCTGCAGAGGCAATGTAATAGTAGTTTCCATCTCCACTGCGGGCCATTGCTTCCAGCAAATCTTCGTTGTAGTCGTCGCCGAGGCCCATGGTGGGTGTGCTAACGCCGCGCTGCGCCAATCCATGCACGTCGGTGGCGATCGCATCGGGGTTGGTTTCCCCAACATTCGCCAGCCCATCGGAGAGGAGGATGACCCGGTTTAGCTCTGCGGTGAGCACTTGGCTAACCTGAATGCCTCCCTGCAGCCAACCGGCATGGAGTGCGGTGCTGCCCCTCGGCTGTATTTGCTGAACTAATCGGGTAAAGCTGGCGGGATTGTTCGCTGGCGTAGTTGGAATGAGGGTATCGACTCGATCATCAAACAGGGTGACACTGAGGCGATCGCTGGGTAAGAGTTGGGCGATCGCATAACACACCGCATCTCTGGCGTAATCAATCTTTTTGCGATCTGCCATGGAGCCAGAGCGATCAATGACAAAGCCAATGTTTAAAGTAGGGCGTTTGCCGGTTGAAACTGGCGCTGGCGGCGGCGTAATGCGCACAACGACATCTAGCGTGGTTGCCTGATGAGAACAAACGGCACCGCGTAAGGGAATCAGCTCAATGTGAGGCGTCATGGTTTCAAAGACCTCCGTTTGGATGGTGAGAGTGAGGTGAGGATTTGTAGGGTGCGTTGCAGTAGGTTCTGCTGCTCCTGGGTGGTTGTAGGAGGGACAAAATCGCTGCGCACGTGAAGTTCTAGTCCTGGCAAAATTTCCTGGCGACTCCACTGCGTTGCGGGGGCAGGAGCAGATGGGGGGGACGACACTGGTGGCGGCGGAATCGGGCTCATGGAACTGGAATGAGCCATGTTTGGTTGTCGCTTTTGCACTTGTTGCAAAAATGCCAGGGCGGGGTTGGCTGGAGTAAGGGTTAGTTGCACCCCCCCTTGCAGTAAAGCCTCCAAATCAGAATTACTTTTTGAACAGGCCAGAGTGTCGATGACGCTAGCGCCGTACCCTTCGGTCAACAGCCGTCGCACCAAGAGCAGTTGCAGCAAGTGACGGTAGGTATAGCGAGCTTCCCGTCCTTCTTTGAGCGGCTCGTCGAGCATGCCTTGGCTGGCATAATGCCGGACAAGCCGAGGCGTCACTTCTTCTCGCACCCGGGTGTGGGCCTTTTCTTCTGGCAGAAATTGGGGAAGCAGCTCGTTGGCGATCGCAACGAGCTCTTCTAAAGACCAATTGGAGTTCTGCTGGGAAATTTGCTGCAATGTGTTCATGCACCCATGCTAGTTTTGACAACAGGAATTGTCAATAACAGCTAGAGATGGAATTTTGAGTGTAATTTTGAGTGTAGGAGAATGTTGCGAGCAGGCCTGATCAATAGCGGGATTTGCGGAATCCAGGGGTTTGCCAACCTTCGGTTTTCGGATAATTTTCTGTGGGGCTTACCCAAAAAACTAGTTGTGATGCTGCACTGGTGTGCTTAGAAATGATGCTTCTGTAGTAGATAAAGAAGCCCTATTTTGTTCGCGATATCGTTGTGTTGGCTCACAGCACGATTCGAAATATCTTCCAATCTTTCGTTTCTATATTGTCAGTATTATTTTTATAACGCTTCCAATTTAAGCCATGCTGAAGGCCTAGAAATTTATCTTCTTGCATCCTCAAAGTTTTCTTCAAAATTGAGATTCTATATTGAGATCCTACGAAATTCTAGACTGCAAATGTAGCCCAGAATACATGCTTTCATGAGAGTTTTCTTAATTTCGGAGGATTAAACCTTTTGATAGATGAAATCACTCTTAATTCCTGACAAAAGATATAAAGAGTCCGTAAAAATATCATCCTTTATCTATAGATCTATTGTGGTAATCGCTTAACATCTCTGCGGGGAAAGCCCATGAGTTTTTGATTTTGTTTGCATTGCGTTTTCAGTTTAAAGACTGTTCACAAGCTGTTTCTATTGCTTTTTTGTGTTGATGCTTTGTGATTCATTAAACAATGAGGTGAGCAGTGCTTAGCATTCATTCAGATCCGGTAGTAAAGCCTGCGGCAACAGTCGTAGCTCCTTTTGTTTCAGTGATTGTTCCTGTTTACAACGATGCTGATCGCTTGAAGATTTGTCTGACTTCATTGGCCCAACAAACTTATCAGGCTGACCGTTATGAAGTGATTGTGGTAGACAATGGCTCAGATCCGGAACACAAGATTGCGGCGATCGCCTCTGAGTTTGAGGGCGTTATCTGTGCTCAGGAATTGACTCCAAGCTCATATGCAGCACGTAACAAGGGTCTAACTTTAGCGAAGGGAGATGTCATTGCCTTCACAGATTCGGACTGTATTCCATCTGCTGATTGGCTTGAGAAGGGAGTCGGTCATTTGCTTGGACATCCTGAATGCGGTTTGGTTGCGGGTAAGATCGATATCTTTTTTCAAGATCCAGAATGTTTGAATGCAATTGAGTTGTATGACGGAATTGTGATGGGATTCCCTCAGCAGGAATTTTTGGAAAAGCGCAGAGGAGCGGCTACCGCAAATGTTTTGACGTGGAAACAAGTGATAGAGCAGGTTGGTGGCTTTAAGTCGCAGATGAAATCCCATGGAGATTTGGAGTGGGGAAGCCGAGTGTTTGCCGCAGGCTATGCCCAAATTTATGCAGATGATGTGTGCGTGGCCCATCCTGCCCGGTATTCGATGGAACAAATCCGCAAGCGAATGATTCGTTTGGTGGGTGGCGTATACGATATGTATATTGAGCAGGAGCAATCCTGGTGGAAACGAAATAAACGCTTTTTACGATTAATTTATGACGATTTGATGACTCATTTGATACATGATGTTGCCACGGTTTTACGCAGCGATCGCTTGAATTGTTTTCAGACTCGATTAAAGGTTATTGGAATTGTTTTGTTGATGAAATACGTCAGTGTTCGTGAAAAGATTCGGCTCAAGCTGGGTGGGAAAGCGCGGCGCGGTTAATGCGATCGGCTGTCGATACTACTCTGCAAAAAAATGCTGCTCTGCAATCAGTTGATAAGCCTTCCTGAGTCAACAAGCGTGAGACATGAGACCAAACTCTGAACCCAAGATCATGAAAAAACCGATGCGAGTTGCTTTTGTAGTTCATGATTTTCCGATGCTATCGGAAACGTTTATTTTGAACCAAGCAACTGGTTTAATTGAGCGGGGACATGAGGTGGATATTTACACCGATCGCATTCATCCCTCGGCCCACGCTCATCCTGATGTGCAAACCTATGGGTTGACGGAGCGAACTTATCAGCTGCCAAAGGTGCCGCGATCGCTGCTACTTCGTATGTTGATTGGCTGCTGGTTGTTGCTGCGCTATGGATATCGTAATCCGCTGCTATTTCTGCGATCGCTCAATGTGTTTCGGTATGGAATGAGCGTCTTGGGATTTCGATGGGTCTACTATGCGGTGGTTCTTTTGGATAAAGGCCCCTATGACATTGTGCATAGCCAGTTTGGTACGCAGGGTTTTGTTGGCATGTGTTTGACTCGATTAATGGCACCTCAGGCCAAACATGTGACGACGTTTCGGGGATACGACATCAGCACTTATGTTCAAGAACATGGGGCTGATAGTTACGCTGAGCTGTTTCATGCTGGAGATTTGTTTTTCGCCAACTGTGAATTTTTTCGCCAGCGGGCTATTCAACTGGGATGCGACCCCGACAAAATTTTTGTGCACCAATCTGGGCTGGATTTGCGCAAGTTTCCGTTTGTGGTGCGATCGCGTCCCTCCGAACGAGGAGTGCATCTAACAACAACAGGTCGCCTGGTGGAAAAGAAGGGAATTGAGTACGCGATTCGGGCTGTAGCGCAATTGCTGTTGACCTATCCGGATCTACGGTATCGGATTATTGGCGATGGGTCATTGAGAGAGACGTTTCAACAGCTGATTGAGACGCTACAGATTGGGCATGCAGTTCAGCTTTTGGGCTGGAAGAATGAACAGGAAATTGCAGATATTTTGCATGATACAGACATCTTTGTGGCACCCAGTGTTACGGCTAGAGATGGCAATCAAGATGCTCCGGTGAATGTGTTGAAGGAAGCGATGGCGATGGGGTTGCCTGTGGTGAGTACCTGGCATGGCGGCATTCCTGAGTTGGTCAAAGATGGCGTGAATGGTTTTTTGGTGCCGGAACGGAATGTGCAAGCATTGGTCGATCGGTTGCAAGCGCTTATTCAATGTCCAGAGCTTGCGAAAGAGATGGGTCGAGCCGGACGGCATACGGTGGAAACGGAATATAATTTGTGTCTTCTCAATGATCGGCTGGTGGAACGCTATCAGCAATTGCATTTCCCAGCCCAGAATACGCTGAGTGAATCGACTGGTGAATTCTATATAAAACATACTGGAGAAAAAATGGGTGAGCAGTTGGGTGAACAGATATTATCTAGCACGGACGTAAACACTACCCCCTTGCCGGAAGGTGCGATGGAGTCTAGTACGAAGCCGATTAATTCATCGTCGGAATTCCAAGGTGAACAGCCTGATGTAACGATTGTGGTAGTGCCCCGGGAACGATTTAGCTTCACTGAGCGATCGCTTGAAAGCATTTATGAACATACGACGCTGCCGTTTGAACTGGTGTATGTGGATGGCAACTCACCCAAGCCGATTCAGCACTATTTGCAAGAGCAGGCTCAAGCTCGCGGTTTCCAGCTGATTCGCAAGAATTACTACCTATATCCCAACCAGGCGAGAAATATTGGCTTGGCGGCAGTTAAGACGAAATATTTAGTGTTTGTTGATAATGATGTGATTGTGTCGCCAGGTTGGTTAGAGGCTTTGGTGCATTGCGCTGAAGAGACAAATGCGGCGGTGGTTGGTCCCTTAATGTGTCAATATGAGCCGATTCATGAGGAGGTTCATTTTGCTGGGGGTGAGTCGCATGTGTGGGTGGATAAAACTGGGCGGCGGCGGCTCCGCGAGAAGATGTATGAGCAGGGGCGCAAGGTTACTCAACTGCGCGATCGCTTAGTGCGCCATGAAACCGAATTGGCCGAATTTCACTGTGTGTTGGTTCGTACTCGCATCTTTGACCAGTTGGGCCAATTAGATGAAAACATGCTCAACACGAAGGAGCATTTGGACTTTTGCATGAGCGTGCGGCAGGCAGGTGAGTCGGTGTATTTTGAGCCAGCGTGTTTGGTCACGTATGTGCCGGGGCCACCGATGAATTGGGGCGATTTGCATTACTACATGTTGCGTTGGAGTAATCAGTGGACGGTGGATAGCTTGACTCACTTGCGCCAAAAGTGGAACTTGGCGGAGGATGGCTACTTTAAAAGTAAGTACAAGAAGCTGGGCTGGCGTCGCAATATGACGATTATTGAGCCGTTTGTGCGGCGGCTAACGTTGGGGCGTGGAAATTCGCTGATGGTGCGGGCGTTGGCTAAGTTTGAGCCGAAGTTGAATCAATACCTAACGAGACGCCATGCTCGGTTGCAGCAGCGAGTTACAGGAGTTTCGGCTCAAGCACTTGTGCGATCGCCAGAATTATCGCCAGAGTCCCTGCCAGAATCATCGCCAGAACCGGGCGCACAGCCAGAGTTGAGCAAAACGACTTAAACGGTCAAAACGGGTTGGGAACTCCTGACCCGGTTTTGAACTTTGGTGGGTGTACATCGGCGGTGTTGTAAGAGAGATTGGCAGGCAGATGAGCATTAAACAGAAGGCAATTCAAGGGGTTGTTTGGTCTGCCGTTCAAAATTGGGGAAGTCAGGCTGGCACGCTCATTATCTTCTTCATCCTGGCTCGTCTGTTGACTCCAGAGGCGTTTGGCTTGGTGGCTCTGGCGAATGTGTTTCTGGCATTCATGCAGCTGTTTTTGGAACAGGGATTTGGACAAGCAATTATTCAGCGCAAGGATCTGGAACCTGAGCATCTTAATACCGCGTTTTGGATTAACCTGTCGATTGGCTGTGGGTTGTCGCTAATTGGGATGGGTGTTGCGGGTACGGTTGCTCGTTCGTTTGATCAACCGGAGCTGGTGCCCATTTTGCGATGCTTTTCGGTGCTGTTTGTGATTACGGCACTGGGGCAGGTGCAGCAGTCCCTGTTGGAGCGCAAGTTTGAATATAAGGCGATCGCGGCTCGGTGGCTGGTGGCTACGTTTGCGGGTGGAGTGGTTGGCATTGGCATGGCGCTGCTGGGCTTTGGGGTGTGGAGTTTGGTTGCGCAGCAGATTGTGTATGCAGCATTGGGAACGCTGACGCTGTGGCTATGCAGTGAGTGGCGACCTGGACTGAAGATATCGGTGCGGCACTTTCGCGATTTGTTTGGCGTGGGCATGCACATTATGGGGTTTAACTACCTCAGTTTTTTGAACACGAAGGCAAACGATTTTTTGGTGGGGTATTTTTTCACGCCTGCGGTTTTGGGATATTACAGCGTGGCGTATCGCGTACTGAATGTGATGACCCAAATGCTGGTACGCACCAGCCGCGATGTGGCGCTGCCGACGTTTTCACGGTTGCAGGAAGATCCGGAACGGTTTCGGCGGGCGTTTTATACTGCAACGCAGCTCACCAGTGCGATCGCGTTTCCGACGTTTTTGGGAATGGCGGTGCTGGCACCAGAACTGGTGGTTGTGCTCTTTGGGGAGCAGTGGTTGCCTGCGGTGCCACTGATGCAAGTGCTGGCCTTGATGGGGATGCTGCGCTCGATTACGTTTTTTAAGGGCTCGGTCTTTATTGCCATGGGCAAGCCGTCCTGGTGGTTTTGGCTGAGTGCGCTGAATGCGACCCTGAATTTGCTGGGATTTGCGATCGCATTTCGCTGGGGCATTTTTGCGGTAACGCTGGCATCGGTGATTCGAGCTTATGTGGTGTTTCCGATTGGTCAATTAGCGGTTAGCAAACTCATCCAGGAAGGTTTGGGTAAATACTTGCGAGTGTTTATTGCGCCGTTGGGGAGTGCGATCGCCATGGCGACGGCAATTTATGCGGTGAAGCAGCCGCTGAGTCAATATCTCAATCCGTTGGGTTTGCTGGTGGTTTGCACGCTGTTTGGTGCGGCTGTGTACTTAATCATGATTTGGCTGTGGGCTCCAAAGCTATTTCAGCAAGCGATCGGGATTGCACGACTTGTGGTGTCGAGGCCAAAGGCACAGGGCTAGAGTGATTGAAAGGTGAACTCAAGTTCTGAGCGATCGCTTTTGTAAGTTTGAAGGGGTTAGAAGTGAATTACCTGCGACCGATGGGAGCAGCTGGTATCTAGGCGTAGCGATCGCTCAGGGCGGCAATTTTTTCTTGTAGGCGCGATCGCACGGGGTCGGGAGAGACGACGACGCAGTCTTCGCCGTAGGGCAACACTTCTCGATAAAACCAAAAGGTGTTGGCAATGTTGCGGACAACTCGGCGTACTTGGGGTTGGTCTTCTATCCACTCGTTCACAATATCCTCGGGGCGGGATTCGTATGCGAAGGCGAGACGGCCTGAGAGATGCATTTCTACGGTGATTTTGTCGAGACCTGTGGTGCGCCATTTGCCACGGGTAGTGCCCAGGGCTGCATCGGGAATGCGATCGAGGCGAAAGGTCCAGTTGTGCCGGAGTTCGGGCACATCCAGGTTGCCTTCGGTTTCTTCGCACCAGCATTCTAGGTATTCGCGGCGTTCGCGAAAGCAAATTTGGGCAAAGTGAATGGTGTATCGAAAGGCGCGATCGGCGGCATCTCGATAGGCCAGTTCAAAGGGAATTTGCCGCTGAATATACTGGTCGATTGCGATGCGCCAGGGAGCGATGGGGCGCTGGAGAGAGGATTGTAGCTCTGCCCGGAGGGGAGACGAAATTTCGCGCCGTTCGATCAGCAGTTCCGTAAGTGTCCGTGCATATTCGATTTGGCCGGAGTCGATGAGGGCGCGAATGGCTTGCTGCAAGGCTCGAATGCGATCGCTAGACCAATCATGGTTGCGCGCAATCAAGAGGTCTTGACGGGCGATCGCTTCAACCAAGCGAGAAATGTTGGGTTTGTCGCCCCAAAGCATTCCCTGTTCCTGGGCGATGCTCATGAGCTGGCGTTTATCATCCTCGGAAATTGACAGCGTAACCGACTGGCCTTTGCGACTCATATATGCACGGACAAAATAGCCGTAAATAGCTTGACCGAGAGAAATATTAATGCCATTATAGGCTTACAAAGAAAAATACGGACACTGACTTTGGTTCATCCAACTTTTCTATCGTTCGCGAATGGGTTTGTTCGTCTGTTGTGTGGATTGTGTTGGGGTTTGATGATAGCTAGTTTGCGCAATGTCTGGTTTGGACGGTATCGAGTTTAGATCGTTTTTGATGCGTGTTGATGCATTCGAGGTGGTGTGTTCTGCTTAGCTCCCGTCTGGATGGGCTGGGGAGTTGATGATACCCGTTGTTCTGCATATGCAAGGACAAAAGCGTACGGACAAATATGTTCTAAAACCGAGCTAGAGCTGTTGGGTTAGGATATGGCGCTGTGCATAAATGCAGCGATAAATCCGTTGAATACGTTAAAAGATTCACCGTACCTCAGGCTTTTTTATGGATGTGATTGCTGTTTCGCTGATGGTGTTCGCGTTTTTGCTGTCGTCGATTCGTACTCCGCCGCCACCCAAGAAAACTCCAGAAAAGGAAATTGCAGAGGCGATCGCCAAGTATTTGGGAACTGGAATTAGTGTTGTTGTGAAAACAGACAAGGCAGGCAGTAAGGACATCCCGTAGCGCGATCGCGCTGTGCTAGCTCGTATCTGTTGTGAAAACCCTTGCCAAACAAGGGTTTTCACAACAGATCATCCCCCCGCAAATTGGAGCGCGATCGCGATGGATAAAACCTGCAGGTGGGGCTGACTCAGTTGGATGATTCTTTGTGGGGTTGGCTCACGCAATGTTGTTCAACACACTCAAGCTTTCGTACAAAGTAGTTAAGCTCTGGTAGACATGCTATTTGCAGGGGGATTGTTGGATACACTTGTGCAAGGAATGAGTTGAGCACCAAGTGGATAGAAAATGGACATAGTGGACTGGGGAAATGTAATTCCAGCAGGGTTTGCGATCGCCATTTTTGCGGGCGCTTTTTTTATGCTGGTGTCGGGTGTGTGGGCTTCGCGCAACAAGTAAGCTTGGTGTTGCTATCGGTCAAATCGGTCAAATCGGTTAGCTCATGGGCTCGTCAACCCGGTTGGGAAATGAAATTTCTAGCACGACGCATCCAATATCTGTTTTAAAGGGGCCGTGGACTTCGCCGGGTGGACGACTGGCGTAATGCCCAGTTTCTAGCCACATGTCAAAGGCTGCATCATACAAGCGGCCGCTCATGATCAAAATTTCTTCGGGGTAGGGGTGGCTTTTGTCGCCCATGGGTGTGGTGTCTGCTCCAGCCAAAAATCGCGTGAGCCGGGTGTATTCGCCGGTTTCGGTGTCGATGCTGAGCGTTAACTGTTCTGCGATGGATTCCAGTCCGGGGATGGGCTGCCATTTGCCCTGGTTTTGTAATACCAACGGATTCCAATAGGTGATAGTGCTTTTGGCCATGGGAGTGGGAGTTGTTTCGGCTTTAAACCCTTGAATTTACAGCATTTTTTAAGGTTGGTTGGGTCACCTGCTTGGGTGATTGTCGCGATGCTGCTTGGCCTAACGGGTACTCGGGCTTTGGCCCTTTGGGGCTGAGCAAATTTTGGGAGGATGAGCTTGGTTGGACAGGGCGATCGCTACCTTTTCGGCATTGAGTTTGCTTCGGCGTCGCTCGAAGAACTGAGATAGACTCTAAACTGATGGAGTGAAGGCTATTTAGTAATTCAGATGTTCTAGCCTTCTGATGATGGCGTTCCTCTATGCTGATCTCTCTTCATATTGAAAATTTTGCGCTTGTTGACCGACTCACGCTGGATTTTGGCTCTGGGCTGAATGTGCTGACGGGTGAAACGGGCGCAGGCAAGTCAATTATTTTGGATGCGTTGGATGCAGCCTTGGGTGGCAAGGTGAGCGGGCGAGCAATTCGCGCTGGGGAAAATCGGGCGCTGATTGAGGCGACGTTTGCGTTGGATGCATCGTTGGAGGAATGGCTGGGTGCTCAGGAAATTGATGTGCTGGATGAGCCACAGGTGGTATGCAGTCGCGAGCTAACGGCGAATAAGGGCAGTGTGCGTAGCCGCTCGCGGGTGAACGGGGTGCTGGTGAATAAGCAGCAGCTGGAGTCGTTGCGCGATCGCTTGGTGGAAATTACGGCGCAGGGGCAAACGGTACAGTTGGGGCAGCCAAGCTTGCAGCGAGAATGGCTAGATGGTTTTGGTGGAGCGGCGGCGTTGCAGCAGAGAGAGGTCATTGCCAAGGCTTACGCTGCCTATCAGCAAGCGGCCCAGGCGTTGGAAAAGCGGCGGCAGATGGAGCAGCAGCGGCTTCAGCAACTGGATTTATTTGAGTACCAGTTAAAGGAGCTGGAAGCTGCGAATTTGGCTCATCCAGATGAGCTGACACAGCTGGAGCAGGAGCGGCAGCGACTAAGCCATACGGTAGAGCTAAAGCAGCAAAGCTATGAGGTGTATCAGGCGCTATACGAAAATGACGCGGGCCAGGCTTGCTCGGATTTGCTAGGTCGGGTGGAGTCGGTACTGACGGAGATGGTGCAGTACGATACGGAGCTACAGCCGATTTTGGAGATGGTGATTGAGGCGATGTCTCAGGTGGAGGAGGCTGGCCGACAAATCAATGCGTATGGTGAGGATTTGGAGACAGACCCAGATCGGCTGTCGGAGGTGGAGCAGCGGATTGTGCAACTGAAGGGCATTTGTCGCAAGTATGGCCCGTCGTTGGCAGATGCGATCGCCCATTACCAACGGTTGCAGGCGGATCTGGAATCGATTATGGGTGGGGGCCAGTCGCTAGAGGCGCTGGAGCAGCAGGCTCAGGTTCGGCAAACGGAATTGGTTGAAGCGTGCGCGGTGATGACGGATTTGCGAACGAAGGCGGCGCGCTCTTTGGAGGCGCAGCTGGTGGATGAGCTGAAGCCTTTGGCAATGGAGAAGGTGCAGTTTGAGGTAAATATTACGCCGATTGCCCCAACCGCAGCGGGGAGCGATCGCATTATGTTTGTGTTTAGCCCTAATCCGGGGGAGCCGTTGCAAGCGCTGTCGGAGATTGCCTCGGGTGGAGAAATGAGCCGATTTTTGCTCGCGCTAAAGGCGTGCTTCTCGCAGGTAGACCCGATCGGCACAATGGTATTTGACGAGATTGATACGGGGGTATCGGGACGGGTGGCGCAGGCGATCGCCGAGAAGCTATATCAACTGGGGCAGCGGCATCAGGTGCTGTGTGTGACGCACCAGCCGTTGATTGCCGCAATGGCTACGTCACACTTCCGGGTGGGCAAGCACATCATCGATTTGCCAACGGGAGCAACGAGCCGCAATGGGGGCAAACGCTCTGAAGCTGCTGAGTCGGCGGATGGAGCAGATGATGTGCGCACGGTGGTACGGGTGACGGAATTGGCAGACCAAGAGCGAAAGCGAGAAATCGCAGCGTTGGTGGGCGGAACTGATCAGGAGGCGATCGCCTTTGCGGAGTCGTTGCTGAATCAAGCAGCCCAAACGAGAAATAACTATGGGCCAAGCGCAACGGAAAGTGTGGAAGCCAAAATTTCAGAGCCGGAAGCCTCAAGCCCAGCAATTCTGGAGTCAGCGCAACAAGAGGCAGCCGTCGCGACACCTGCTAAGCGCGGCCGTCGCAAGCGATAGTGGGAGCAAAATCAAGCTAGTTCTTAGATTGGAAACTCACCATTACTGACCCTAGATCGAAAGAAAATTGAGCAATTAGCTGGGTCTGGAATTCAACGATTCTGTCCTTCATGAGAACACAAACATGTGAACGCAACGGTTGTACCGTTGCGTTCAGCATTAAAGACTGCTAATTCCAACAAAGTTGCGACAGGCATCTCTCCTAGCATTAATAATAGCTGGCAGATTTGCGATGCTGGACGGCGGTTACGCCCACAGGTTCCAGAACTTTGCCGTTTTCGATGGTGGCGTAGATGAGCCAGTGGTCGTTGCATTCCATCCGATTTTGGACACGGCACTCTAAATAGGAGAGAGCTTCGTCTAGGATGAGGCAGCCGTTGCTGGCGGGATGGGTGGCGAGGTCGGTAAAGCGATCTTCCCCTGGCAGCATGGGCTTGAGGAAGTGGCGACGCAGGTTGCGACCTTCTTTAAGGATGTTGAGAACAAAGGCATCGCCTGGGTTAGGCAACACAGAGTCGGCTTGATCATGTTCAAGCGCGATGGTGAGGCCGGGGGGCGAGAAGCTGCCTTGGGATACCCAAGAGGTGAGAATACCGATGGGGGCATTATCGACTTGGGTGGAGAGTACGCAGAGTGAGCCTGTGATGCGGCTGACGGCTTGTTCGGTTCGATCGGTTTGGCCACCGAGAACGGGTTGGCGGGCGGTGCGGGTTTTCTTGACGCGTTTGAGGGTTTGGGCAAACTCGGCTCCGGCGACTTCGCATTGGTGCAGCATGTCGTCGGTGGGGGTGAATTTGACTCGTAAGGTCTCGAAGCCGAGGGTGTATCCTGCGTCTTGCAGCTTATTTTCGATAATATCGACGGCTTCGCCACTCCAGCCATAGGAGCCAAAAACTCCGGCCAGTTTGGTTTTGGGGGCAGCAGAAAGTACCATGCCCAGTGCGGTTTGGATTTGGGTGGGGGCGTGGCCTGCCAGGGTTGGAGACCCGATGATAAAGCCGTCGCTTTTTTCTACGGCGATCGCAATTTCAGTCGGATCGGCAAATTCGCAGTTGATGGAATCGACGGAAACACCAGCCTGGGAAAGACCACGGGCGATCGCATGGGCCATGGTAGAGGTGTTGCCATAGGCAGAGGCATACAGCAGAGTGGCGCTAAGAATTTGAGTTTGTTGTTCTTCGCACCAACAACGGTAATCAAAGTTGAGGCGGCTGGCACTGTAGCGAACAACGGGACCATGGGCCGGAGCATAGATGCGGGTACTGTCGGCAATCGGCTCTATGCGATCGAGGGCAGCTTCAACCTGTTTGAACTGAGCAGCGTGGAGACAGTCGAAATAGTAGCGGCGATCGTCGGTGAGTTCGCGCCAGGCTTCGTCAAAGATGCGATCGTCACACACGTGCGCCCCAAATAGTTTGTCGGTGTAAAGGATTTGGGTGGCAGGATCGTAGGTGCAGAGTGCGTCAGGGTGACGTGGCGTGGGTGTGGGAATGAACTGCAAATTGTGCCCATGGCCTAGATCCAGGGTATCTTCTGCATTGACAACGATAACGCGCAGACTATATTCGGGGAAGGCGGACCTGAGCACCACCTCGGCAGCACGGGTACACACAAAGGTGATCTGTGACGCGATTTCGGGATTGAGTAACGCTTTGAGCGTGCCGCAGCGGTTGGGATTAATATGTCCCAAAATGACGTAGTCAATTTTTTGTAAGTAAACGTGATGAGCCAGGTCTTCGATAAATAGCTCGGTAAAGGATTCGCCAGGTGGATCGATGAGGGCAACTTTGTCGGCCTGGATGAGATAGGAGTTGGCGGTGGTGCCTTTTTGCTGGGCGTACTCAATCTCAAATTTGAGGCGATCAAACGTGCGCGATCGCAACACTAGAGTATTTAAGCCGATTTCAGCGACTTGCACATCGCGGGGTTTGTGTTCAGACATGTTTGAAGGGAGTAGGGAATGGGGAGGGGGGAGTTGGGGAGGGGCTAGGGGGTAGGATTTAGGGGCTAGGGGTAGCGGCAAGTGGGGAGCAGAGAATAAGGGCTGGTAGGGAAGAGAATTTTCGCCGTAGGCGAAAGGTCTGAATTCTGCCCTAATTCCCGATTCTCGACTCCCGACTCCCTTCTTCCCCCTAATCCCTAGCCCCTAGCTCCTAACCCTTAATAATGGTTGCCAACTTTGCGGTGGTGGACAGCCGTGAGGGAGTCAGGTTTAGAGACACGGCCAATGTCAACAGTGCTGTAAACGATCCAGTGGTCGCTGCAATCCATGCGGCTTTGCACTTCGCATTCGAGGTAGGCGAGGGCGTCGGCCAGGATGGGGGAGCCGTTATTGGCGGGGTAGGTTTTGATGCCTGCAAAGCGATCGCCACCGGGTGGAAAGCGCTTGAGGAAGTGGCGCATGAGGCTTTGGTAGTTGCCTTCTTCTAAGACGTTGAGCACGAAGCGATCGCCGACGTGCATCAAAGATTCGATGGCGCGGTCTTTGGCAACAGCAATGCTAATGCCGAGAGGTTCTTTGCTGGCTTGAGCCACCCAGGATGCAAGCATGGCGCTGGATACGTCACCTTTTTTTGCGGTGATGATGTAGAGCCCACCACTGAGGCGACCGATGGCTTTGTCGAGATCACTGTCGAGTGCCTTCATTTGCTTCACGTTGCGATCGCGGGTGAGCCATTGTCCCATATCGGTTCCGGCTTCGTCGCACAGTTGATACAAACCATCGGTGGGTGTTTCTTTCAGCAGAATGGGAGCAAAGGCTTCGGTGGCTCCAATTTCCTGAAACTTGATGCGAAGGGGATAAACGGATTCGTCGTCGCCGCCGCCGCTTTCAAACAAACCAACGGCTTGCTTGGCATTGGTGGTGGCCAAAATGGTGTTAATGAGGGCTTGGGCTTCGGCTTGGGCAGGTGGCATGCCGATGACAATACCAACGGCGATGTCAACCAGAACGCGCACTTCTTGTGGGTCGGCGGTAAGCAGGTCTACGAGTTCGACCAAGACCCCCGTTTTGTTAATGCCTCGGGCGATCGCTTCGGCAAGGTGGTTGCTGTGGCCATAGCCATCGGCATAGAAGATGGCGACGGTCTTTTCGGCTTTGGCTTTGGCGGTACTCCAGTCGCGATAGCGACCCATCAAATCTTCGATGTGATGCAGCAGCAACGGACCATGGCCATTGGCAACGAGTTTGATGCTGGGCAGATCGGAGAGGCGCTTGAGAGCAGAAAGCACCGATCGCGCGTTTGGCCCCATTAAGCAGTCGTAATAAATTTTGTAGTCGGTTTCGATAACAGCCAGATCTAAGTCGTAGGCGTGGTTATCGCAAAAGTGCATGCCAAAGGCATCGCAGGTATACAGCACGTTGGTGCCGTGGTCGTAGGTAAAGATGGTGTCGGGCCAGTGCAGGTTTGGCGCGGAGATGAATTCTAATTCGTGGCCGTTGCCTAGATCGAGGCGATCGCCCTGCTTAACCAACATGCGTTGATAGGGTTGATGCACCAAATCATCCAAAAACTGGAGCGCAATTTTGGCACCGACAACAGTAATGTTGGGGTTGAGCTGCAATACGTCTTTAACGAGGCCACTGTGGTCGGGCTCGGTATGGCTAATGACCAAGTAATCGATATCGTTGGGGTTAATTAACCCAGTGAGGCAGTCAATGTAAAGTTGGCGAAATTTCTCATGGGAGGTATCGACCAAGGCAACTTTTTCGCCACGGATGAGGAAGGAATTGTAGGTGGTGCCGTTTTCAAGGGGAAATTCAATGTCGAAGCGATCGCGATCCCAATCCAGGGAGCGAATAGCGGTGGTGTTTTCGGCAATATCCAGGGTTTGAAGGGTAAGTCTTTTCTGGCTGCGCTCTACTGCTAGAACCATCGCTGCGCCTCCTTGCGATCAAAATGCGAATTCCTATGACCTTATTATCGCCATAGAAGCCGAGAGTTTGTAAATTTTTGATAAGTTAAGCCCATGATTAACTCAGCTTATAACTCGAGAATTCAAATCAATGGATCGCTTATCAAAGCATTAGGCGATGGTTCGTCCGCCCATACAGCCACAACGTTTCAGGCTTAGTCATGAATGTGTATATGGATGCATACACGCGAAGCAAAACCCCCCGAAAGTCTCAATAAAAGACCAAGATGTATTGTATTTAGACTATTTTTAAGATTATTGAGACCTGATTTTAGACAGATTCAAGGCCGTTGATTTGAGTATTGAGTCTGTAGTAAGAGATGAAGCCTAAAATCAGCGACATTGTTTCCTAAACAAAGGGTTGATTTGATGTGCTTATGCTGACCTGACTTAATTTGTGAGCAAGTTCCAGACAAGTTTTATTGGACTCAACTTATTCCAGTTTTGAGACTTGAAAATCTCAACTTTAGTCTCAAAATAAGATCAAATAATCTTATTTTGAGACTAGCAAATACAGGTCGGCATAAGACTCAAATTGATGATTCGAATTATGAATCAAAGTGAGATCTGCTACTCGCTGCAACGGGTCATTTTTTTGACTGCGCCAGACTAATATCAAAGTAAGACCAAATTGTATTAAAACGAGTCCAATAAAAATACACTTTGGTCTTATTTTGGGATCAGAATACTGGTAATTCAAGACGAAGCTATAGTTCTATATGCATCAAGATAGGGTTTTTGCTGCTTAGCATGGAATAGGGCTTTTTTTATCCAAAGATCAATTGTTTGATGGATTTGTTGGATTGATAGGAATTGAAAATTTATCGTGAGTCGACATGTATGTGTAATAGCAGCTGGATTTTTTGAGAACGTTAGGCTGCTACTTTGGTTGATGCCCAAATGAATACAAAGCTAAAGCAAAAGTTTATGAATAGTATCCAGGTCGTAAGGCATGGGAAGCTTGACGGGACGGTAATCCCACGGGTGGGGAGTACCGTGGCGAATGACGGAATTGATGGCGATACAGGGCTGATCGGTTAGGTTTGCAGCTCCATGGGGAATGCCGGGAGGAATAATGATAACGCTGGGTGTGCGATCGCTCATCAAGACATATTCATAGCGGCCATTTTGTAGAATGACCAGAACTAGTTTGCCTTTCACTACAAGTAGCTGATCAGTTTGAAAGTGGTGCACAAATAAGTTTTCGACCGTGTTGGGAGCAATATGCACCAGGTTGGTTTCATGACTGCTGGGAATTCGATATTCTGTAACTCCAACGGAATCGACAGGGCAAATTTCAATTCCATCTGCTGGCTGAATGCAGCGCAGAGGTAAGACGGAAATCTGATTGACTAAACTCATATAAACCTCCAGTTAAAGCAGGTTTTGCGGTGCTGCGTTGAGTTGGGGCGCATAGATGGAACAGCCAGCACAAAACCTATTGGGTTTGAAGGGCAGACTCAGCGTTATTGAGGCGATGTAACGCACATATGTCATGCATTGATACAGATCTATATCTCTGTCGTATCACGCTGAGCCAGAGTTGTCCGCGAGTGTAACAAAAGTGTTGACGTTGAGCGTGAAGATGAGCGGTACAACGTTCTTTTCAGTCTTAAAAAGAGATAGCAACTCCTACCTTGAGTCCAATTAAAAGAGTTGATAGACTTAATTTGAGAAATACTTTTCAACACTTGATTGGTGATTTGTAGGGAGGGGTGAGCTATAAATGGAGGTGTAGAAACGAGGCGATCGCCCGCCGTCATTTCGCCTCAAAAGCGCCTAAAAAAGGGTCAAAAAATTAGTCCAAATTCAGTCCATATCTCAGCAAAAGACTCACGAAAGCCCTGTAAATCAATAAATACAAGAATTGGATTAACTGCGGAATACGCAACTAATCAATTTTGAGTGGCATGCGGTCTATATTTCCGTTGAGCCAGCCAAGATAACTTGAGTTAAAACGTGAAGGGAAGTCAATCTCTAAAACGTTGCAAGACGCAATGTCCTTCGAGGTAGTGGCCAATGCCTGTGTGTTTGTCTCATGAAAAGCGATCGCAGCTAGGATATTCTTCCGCTCTATCAGCCAACGACCGATCCGATTCTGGATGTGCAGACCGGGTAATGCGAATATCCAATAACAAAACTCATCTCACAGATGTAACTGATTAGGACTTACGCACTTCATCAGTCAAGACTTACGCAGTTGAATGATGAGCATAGTTGTAGTCTGTGAAATCTTTGTTTGGGTCATACTCAGCATGGGAGCTGAATCACCAGTTCAGTTCCTTGACCTGGGGCAGAATGCACCTCAATTGTTCCATTGTGTTTTTCTAGGATGATTTGGCGGGCGATCGCCAATCCCAATCCTGTGCCTTTGCCCACCTCTTTGGTCGTAAACAAATGGTCAAAGATCTTGGCCTTCACCTCTTCGGTCATCCCCTTGCCATTGTCTCGAATACAAATTTGAACAGCATCTTCAATCTTTGTTGTCCGAATCTTGATGTATTGAGGATGCGCTGCGATATCTGTAAAAGATTGGTTTTTTGCCATCTCGTCAAACACATCAATTGCATTTGCCAGAATGTTCATAAACACCTGATTGAGCTGGCCTGGAAAACATTCAATCGCGGGCAAATCGCCATAGTCAATGATCACATCAATTTCAGGGCGCTGCGGACTTGCCTTAAGGCGATGGTGAAGAATGAGTAGTGTGCTATCAATCCCTTCGTGCAAATTAAATTTCTGTTTACTATCCGTGTCTGCGCGTGAAAAAGTTCGTAGGCTTTGGCTGATAGATTTGATGCGATCGCCCCCATCCTTCATTGCCCGCACAAGCTTAGGCAAATCCTCACGCAGATACTCCAGATCAATTTCCTCAAGCTTCTCTTCAATTTCAGGATTCGCCAGTGGAAAATGCTGACGATACAAATCAATCACACTAAACAGATCGGCAATATTCTCCTGTATTGCAGTAATATTGCCCAACACACAGCCAATCGGATTGTTAATTTCGTGGGCAACCCCAGCAACCAAATTCCCAAGAGCTGACATTTTTTCTTGTTGAATCAGTTTCAACTGCGAAGCCTGTAACTCAGCAGTTTTTTGGCTGACTTGCGTCTCCAAGGTTTGGGTCAGGTAGTGCAGCTTTAAATGGGTTCTAACTCGGGCAATAACCTCCTTTTCGTGGAAAGGTTTTGCAATGTAATCAACCGCGCCAAGATCCAACGCCTGCACCTTACTGTTTGGATCGGAGAGCGCCGTCATAAAAATAATCGGAATTTGGCAGAACTGCGGGTTAGCTTTCAATCGACGACAAGTTTCAAAACCGTCAATCCCCGGCATCATCACATCAAGCAAAATCAAATCCGGAATGCGCCGTTCCACCTGCTTGAGTGCGCGATCGCCCGTGGTGGCGATCGCCACATCAAATCCTGCATCATTCAAAGCCTCTGACAGCACTTCCAAATTGGTTGGCGTATCATCCACAATTAAAACCAAACCAGTAATGTTAGAGATTGAGTTTGTGATTGTAGAAGATGCAAGTATCGACATAAAACTGCACTGTTAATTCTGAACTTTGACTTCTGAACGGGTGATGTTGGATTTATGAAAGGTATTTCTGGAGTAATCGTTCAACTTGTTCACTTTGGAACTGCTTAGCAAGCCGTATTACTTGCTGCACAAACGGTTGATAGCAAGAGTCCTGCTGTCCCAGTTGTTCCGCTGCTTCAATCAGCTTCTTCAACCGCCCTTCTTGCGCTAACTCTAACCAAACCTGGAGATCCGCAGAGGGCGGAGGAATCAAGTCTGCGGGCTGCAACTGAGCCGAGGCTCCCGCTAAAGAGGCATCTTCGTAGATCCAGGTCAGTTCAAGGTGCTTTTCTAGCAGTTGGAATAGGTCATCCACCTGCACAGGCTTAGGTAAAAAATCATCGCTCCCCGCCTCAAAACTCATTTGTTGGTCGAGTTGAGCGACCGAAGCCGAAGAAACAATTACCTTAACTGATCGCAACTCTTCATCTGCTCGTAATTGCTCTAGCATCACAAAGCCATCCATCACTGGCATCGCCAAGTCAGTGATCACCAAATCGGGACAGGTTTGACGCATTTGCTCTAAGCCCGCCTGTCCATGCTCAGCTTCAGCCATCATAAATCCCAACGGCTCTAGTAAGTTCAGCAAAACGGCGCGATTTTCCCAGCGATCATCCACAACCAGAATTCGGCGCGGAGTGCCTTCATACCCCACAACCTTGCCAAAAGATGCCGTCTTTTGTTGCCTCCAATCTGCCGACAAAGGAACAGTGATCTCAAAATAAAAATCGCTACCCACTCCCGGCTGGCTCTTGACCTGAATACTTCCACCCATGAGCTGAACAATCTGTTGGCTAATGGCTAGACCCAGTCCCGTACCTTCGGCTTGGCGACGTTGCTCACCCACTTGCTCAAAGGCCTGAAAGAGTTTATGGATATCGTCTGGAGCAATGCCAACTCCAGTATCAGCAACCACAAAGCGAAGCTGTACAGTTTGATCGGCATGAGCCGCGATCTGCTCAACTTGAAGCATCACACGGCCGCGATCGGTAAACTTAACAGCATTTCCCAACAGGTTAAGCAAAACCTGCCGCAGCCGTTTTTCATCGACGGTGATGCCCGTAGGCAACTTAGCATCCGGCTCATAGTGAAACTCAACGCCCTTTTGCTCAGCCCGAATCCGACAAATTTCCACCACACCTTGCAAGAAAGAAGGAAAATGAACCGCTTGGGGCACGAGTTCTAGTTTCCGCGCTTCAATCTTGGACAAATCCAACACGTCGTTAATCAGCGTCAGCAGATGAGAGCCACACTGGTGAATGATCTGAATTCCTCGTTGCTCCTTCTCGCCCCAGGTTTTTGAACGACTCAAAATTTGAGCGTAGCCTAGAATACCGTTCAGAGGCGTGCGCAGCTCATGACTCATGTTGGACAAAAACTCGCTTTTTGCCTGATTGGCAGAATCGGCTGCCAGCTTTGATTTTTTCAGTTGAGATTGCTCGGTGGATTGCACATAGATCAATACCCCAATCAGCGTGCCCGCCAGGACTAAAACCACAAATGCAATGCCATCGAGAAGCCGGAGCTGAGATTCAATATTTCCCCGGGGAATCACCAACGCTACCGACCAGCTCGCTTCTTGCAAAGGCAAAAAGGCTACATACTGCTGAGTTCCATCTAAGGTAACCAGTTCAATGCCTTGTTGCCGATCAACCATTTTTTGGGCAATGGTCGCCAAGCCCGGATCCTGCGACTCAATTAAACTAGGGGCCGGCTTTTCCTGCGTCGACATAAAGTCAGTGTTGGGATGGATGATGGCTGCACCTTTGGAATTGAGTGCAAACGCATAGCTGTCCCGACCATATTGCAAGCGTTGAACTACATCTGTAACCTTCTCAATGCTGATGGGAGCATTGACAATGCCAAGGGGACGCCTCGCCTTGTCTTGTACAGGCCCTGACCAAATGGGAGACGCAAAAATGATGATTGGCTCCCCCGAAACTCGCGAAATAACCGGATCGACTACCGTAGATTGCCCTTTCATGCCTCGTTGAAAGTGAGGGCGATCGCCAACATTAATATCTGTTTTGCCTCGACCGACATTCGAAAGCCAGCCTTGCGAATCAACGATTCCCAAAGATGATCCACTTGAGGTGCCAAATGTTTGGAGGCGTTGCTGTTCGGCAGCAAAGTAGGGAGCAATTAATGACCAATCCATGGTCCGCGTGATGGGAATATTAGCAACTGCTTCCGCCTCCGACTTCCTCAGGGCAACCCATTTGTCGATGCTATTCGCCTCAAGATTGACCTTAAGCAACACATTTTGCTTCAAATTCTCCAAGGTCGCGTTGCGCACGATCTGATAGCTGAAGTAGCCTACCAGCCCAACCGCCAATGCGGTCCCTCCCACAACGAGACGGGTGACCAAGCTGCGAGAAAGGCGAGAATCGTTTGGTTCCGAAGAATTTTTCGAGCCTACTACAGTTTTGCCAACACGACTTACAGAAGAGTTTGATGGGTATGACATGGTAATTGTCTACAAATGCAATGACCGTATATCGCGATTCCTACTCGTGTGAGGGATAGAACTGTGATAGGTGATGCGCTCCTGGCAGTCCCCAACAACCATCCAGACTTCATTAGAGTACGCAGCGCTATATATGTTTATTATTCCCAAGAATGATTTAAGGCAAACAGGAGCCCTTATTCTGGTTAGAGATATGGCCTTAGCTCGAACTCAAAAATCAACGCTTATTTCTGGTGTGAAAAGTACCTTTAATCGCCTGTAATGACGGCTGCACAAACGATGCGAGGGTTTCACCCATAGGTGCATTTGTTCTGCAATCCATCGTCTGGCTTTGCAGAAATATGATTAAGTTGATTTGCAATTTAGCCGCTAGCGATCGCAAATTAAGTAGCTAATCAAATCCCTAGTTGATTAGTTGCAAAATGATAGTTTCAACAAAACATAACGTTGAGCGGCATAGGCTTTGTCTATACCACTCAAAACCATTGATATAAATCAATGCCTACACAACAGTACAGACAGACAAGCAGACCGTCATGCTCATACATGGTGGAGTTGTGTTTCACGATTGTGTTTCACGGTTATGGATGTGTTTGGTAGCAAGGCGGCGCCACTACCCCTGCTACCAAACACATCCACATGTCTAGAACATTACCCATGGTGGGCAGAGCGGGAATGCCCATCGTCACTCTGTTGCGATCGGTTTTCGGCTAGTTTGCGCAGAGAACCGCCGATGCTGCGTGGCTTTGGCGCTGGACGCTTGCCCAGAGGCCATCCTTCTCGCTGCTGTGTGCGATCGCCATCAGTCTCTTCAGTTTGATCATGAAACAAGATTTGTTGAGTGGGAAACGGTAAATCGATCCCATGAGCCGTTAGTTTATTCTTAATGGCCGTTAGCACCTTATCTTGCAAGTTCAACACTTCGGCTCGATAGGGCGGCTTTACCCACCAACGGGCACGAATCTCCACAGTACTTTCTGCCAAACTCACAACAATTGCATCCGGCGCGGGTTCTTGCAACACCCCTTCAGTTTCATAAATCGCCTCCAAAATCAACCGCTTGGCCTCATCGATATCGTCGCCATAACCAATGCCCACGTCATACTCCAAGCGGCGATTGTCAAAGGCAGTATTGACTGTAACCGAGTTTGTAAATAGTTCCGAATTCGGGATAACAATGCGACGCCCATCATACGTTCGAATCGTTGTCGCCCGGGTTTGAATATTTTCAACAGTTCCCTCAAAGTCCTTAAAAACAATTTGGTCCTCTAGCTGAAAGGGCTCCGTCAATAAAATTAAAATTCCAGCTAAAAAGTTTTGCAAAATATCCCGAAACGCAAAGCCGATCGCCACACCGCTAATTCCCAGCAGTTGCACCAAATCACCCGCCCGCAACGTTGGAATGACAATGGATAGGGAAATAAACAAACCAATGAGGATGATGGTCCATTGCGCGAGTCGACCTAAGATCAATCCCAGATTACGAGCATGACGGCGATTGCGAGTAACTCGCTTAACCATATGCCGAATCGTGCCAGCCACCAAAAAGAAAATAATAAAAACAATAAGTGCCAGTACGAGGTTCGGCAAAAGGGCAATCAAATCATTCAGCATGCCCTGCGCTTTTTCCCACGCCGCAGATACCTGGATGGTCATGAATCCCCTCTGGTGAAGCATCGCTGGTCATGGTAATCAAATTTTGTGCAATTAACCTCTACCTCAGGGTAACCAGATGGATGACAAATTTCCTGGTTTCCTGATTTGCAACCGAGAAAGCTGAATCATGGAGCGATCGCAAACCTGAGCAATTTTTTACTGCTTTTGCTGCAAAAGAGCGTGAAGTTCGGTTCGCAATGCGGCAATTTCAGTATGTAACACCGCCAGCTCGTGAGAGCCTGCCACCTCTGCCGTAGAGTTTTCGGCATCTCGCCCAATAAAGAAAGTTGCCAGAGTCGCAGTCACATAACCAAACACCGCAAACGCATAAAGAGACAAAAACAAACACAACACTCGACCTTCTGGCGTTTTTGGGAAATAATCTGAACCCATCGTGGTAATCATCATGGCAGTCCACCATAAAGCCGAGCCATAGTCAGTCAAAGATGATTCAGGAATATCCCTCTCAAAGGTATACATACCCGCAGACCCAACCAGCGCAACGATTGCCGTCAATCCCATAACATATCCAAATCCGCGCCGATTCACACTGGCTGCCAGTGCCCGCATACCGCGATTGGTGCGCGTCATCACCCTCAGTAGCCGCAACCCCCGCACAGCGCGAGCCGTTTGCAAGGCTCGGGCCACCCGCACCACCCGCAGAATTCGCAGGGCTGGCAGCAGCAGCGCCAATCCAGTCAACCATCTGAGCCTGAGATACACGACCTTACGAGGAGCCAAAATAAACTTCAGCCCAAAATCTAAGATAAACAGCACCCAAATGGTGATGCCCAGCGCATCCAAAAATGGCGACAGTTCCCAAATCAACTCAACCACAAACAAGGCCAACCAAACAAAGCTGAGCATCAGCATCGGAATTTCTAACCAATCCTCAAGCTGGTGCAAAATCTCACTTTGTTCATGTTCAAGAGCACGTTTGTAAGAAGAATGTAGCTGACTCATAAGATTAATGGGTTAGATTGTCAACGATTAACGATTGAGATAATGGCGCAAATACGATTTAGAGATTTTGATCAGGAGGTTCTAGAACCTGAATGTCAACCAATGGCGTAACATCAAAACCCTGTTCCAAAAGCCGAGTTTGAATCGCTTGCGTCAAGCGATCGCGAATTGCCTCAGCAGGAAGATTCACACCATCTGCCCGTTGCACATACACCACGCACAACAATGTGTTTTGTTCTGCAATGCTGGCGCGGGTAAATCGAACATTGGCCTCAACCAACTCCGCGAGTTCATTTTGCTGAATGACACTTTGAATTTCGGCATTGGCTTGTTGGGCACGGCTAGAGCGTTCAAGGTTTGGTGGATTGGCAAATTGCCAAGTCATCAATCCTGCTAAGGCGATCGCCGTTATCGTCAGAACGAGGGGAAATATCCCTTTTTTCCCACGGCTGTAGCGACTTTCTTTGATCGATATCCCATACAGGCGAAACAACAGCGCAGCAGAAATATTGATGCCAAATAGTTGCAGCAACAGCAGAAATAAGCCATTCACCACCATGTCCCAGCGCCCAATCGCGGTCGCCATGCCAACAATGCCTGCAGGGGGTGCCAAAGACGCCGCAACAAGCATTCCTGTAGCAGCCCCCGATACCAAACTGCTGCGCTCGGATTGAACCAAATTAATTGCGCCCGCTGCGCCTGCAGCCAAAGGAAGCAGCACCGCAACCATAGAAATTTGGCTACGCTCAACAATTAGCGCAGTGGCAATTTCTTGTCGCAGAACAAGGCTTAAAACTCCAGCAACGCCAATCGTGACAATCAATGCAGCAAAATATCGCAGAATACTTCGCCACAGCAGAGACCCATCTCCCCGAGCCGTGGCGATCGCAGTGTTCATGGCAGGGCTCGCGAATGGAGCGATCAACATCGCAGCCACAAGCAGATAACTCGTATTGGTGTATAAACCAATCCACACCACCACCCCCGCAACCGCAGCATAAGCGAGAAAACCAGTCCATGAACCAACACTTTGCAATCCCGAAAGAAAGACCTCGATCGGGCTGCGGATTTGAACTTGTTTGACCTGCTTGGGTGCTTCGCTAGCCGGCGGACGTAGCGCCATCACACCAGATGGCAACAACGTAGTGTGCACATTGGGCAACTCTTGAATGTCTTCCAAAAACATTTCAATGGATCGGTTTGGCAAATGCACAGTCACCAAATCGATCGCATCTCCTTCTGAATTTGCCTCCACAAGGGAAAAATTCACTCCTTGATGAGTTGATGCCAGATCAACAATCCGCTTACCACAGCCCCGAGGCACTTGAACAATAAGTTGACGCATATCTTCCTCCGACCGCTACCGCTAACCATCTCGTATTCAGGAGAGATTCGATCTCTAGCTAGAGGCAGATTTGCAAATTTCCATTCCAAGCTCAGAACATAAATTTCTTGAGTCAACCCGCAAGACTTTCCCTTGTATCTTACTGACAGGAGAGATTTTGTTTCACAAAGTTGGGCACCTTAGCCAGTGAAAAAGTTCGAAAACAACCCTTCCAACGACTAATCCCACTCGAATCAAGCTGAACAATATTCGAATTTTCAATCATCCAAAGTAAAAATATAAGACTATTGATAGTTGCAGATCTCTGCATTCAGCAATGGGGTCTTCTAAAAGAGCTATTTCGAACGATAGAATTAGCACAAATTGCTGGATTTGAAGAGAATTTCCTCAGTTTGTTTTATATGATCAGGTTATAAGCGTGACTCACGTTTTTAGTCACTGTAGTCAGTTAAGCCTGTCTATTTTCCTAGGTTTGATACTGCTTAAAGGTTCAATAGCAAAGCGGCTTCAGCTTCAATGCGAATGTTTATCTGACTAAGCAGTGAAACAAAAGCAACACAATATATGGAGAAGCGAAATGGCACTGATCAAACTGAGTGATTATTATTCCGATCACAAAACAGATTTGTTTGGCGGACACAACATTAACAACTTTTCGGTCTACGCAAACGATGCAGGCGATAACGACCAAGATAAGGTCGGTACTGTCAAAGAGCTACTCGTGGATGAGCGGGATGGTCGCTTTCGTTATTTCATTGTAGATACTGGTTTTTGGGTCTTTGGTAAAAAGGTTTTGCTGCCAGTGGGTATGGCTAAACTCAATTACGACAAAGAGCGACTTTACGTATCGGGGCTAACGAAAGAACAAGTTGAAAACTTGCCCGAATTTAGTGACGATTTGAAAATCGATAACAATTACGAAGAGCGCGTACGCTCATCCTATCGTCCACTAATTCCACGCTCATCAGTTTTACAGCCTCCTGCGGGTGAAGCCTATAACTATCAGCATGAGCCCTATTTCTACGACTTGGATGATCCGACTTTCCGCTCCTATGAACAACGGATGCGCGATCGCAGATCCACGACATCCCGACTTTAGTCTGCAAGTCACCTCTTTAGGTTCACTGTTCAAGTTCACACTTTAGATGCACAACCCTCGCTAATGAATAGGTTCTAAATCTATGTCATCAGCATGACTCTTCATTAAAAGCCTTGCTCCATAAGTAGAGTAAGGCTTTTTTGTCGATAAATTTTAGCCAGAATTCACCGAGATTTACCGCTTACAGCTTTTAACTCGTTTATTCGCTTCTATCTTACGTAAACAAACAAAAAAACTCTAAAGTGAATGATTTCAGCGACCAATCGCAGATAGTAATGCACTCTACTAACACACACTACTGAGATAACATCTCTGCAAATTATTTCTCAATACCGTGAGTAGGGGTTATCGTGCCGTTTTCACCGCAGATGACAACGAGTAAAGCCATGCATTAAAATACTTGCAAGCATATGCGGTTCTCAAAACTTAGGTCATCTCTTCTTCAACCGCATACCTGTCGCAGCTTTAACCTTATGTGTGAATCACTCCCTTCCAAGATTGCCTACACGCAGGAAATTGAAGTACAGCCCCATCATTGTGACGTTCAAAACCATGTAAACAATGTGATGTATGTGCAGTGGATTCAGGATTTGGCAATCGCTGCGTACAACTCTAGGGGCTACTCTCGCGAAACCGATAGCGAACATTTGATTTGGGTCGTTCGTCGCCATGAGATTGATTACCTCGCTCCTGCATTTGTCGGCGAACAGCTTCAACTAGTAACCTGGATCGAAAGCAGTAAACTCACTACGCTATCTCGTCGCACGGAGGTAACTCGCATAGGCGATCGCCAAATCCTTTGTCGAGCCAGAACCGAATGGTGCTACTTCAATGTCGATCGCAACCGTCCTGCTAAAATTCCAAACGAAATGAAACTAGCGTTCTTACCATCAGAAAAATAAGCAGAAACAAAAGGGTTGAGTTGCGGCAACTCAACCCTTAAAACCTCAAATCTTCCACTGCCATAGCAGAACATTTTAGGAAAGCAGTGGCCCTAAGAGGATGATCTAAAAATGCCAGTTGCGACCCGAACCGCCCCCGGCATCCCCCAATTTTTGGGGAACCGTGAATGAAAAAATGGGTCGGAAATCCCGTCAAAAACAGGCGTTGAGGAGCAAATGCAAAACATTTCATACGTTTCAAACATCCTCAAATGACCACAAATGACCACTTCTCTAAAATGTTTAGTTAAATGAAATTAAGTAAAATTACTGACCAATTTCTTTTCATTACTGACTGTGCTGAATAAGCTGGAATCACGAGGTAGTGTACATTCCCTTCGACCTACTTCATCAGACCTCCTATGATCGAGCTTATCGATCGCAGTTTGAAGGATTGGGTCACCTCTGTTGTGGGATCAGCAGAAGTCTCGTTTGCTGCTCCTAGCGACACTCATACAGGGCAGGGCGTTGGGCTATATTTGCTCGAACTTGCCTACAAGCCCTCCGCAAGTTCTACCTTTCGACTGCCGCTTCAGCTATCGCTGCACTACTTGGTCACCACTTGGGCAGAGTCGGCTGAACAGGCTCATCACCTGTTGGGCAAACTCATTTTTGCCGCAATTGAAACCCCCGATTTTGAAGTTCAAATCGAACCAATTCCAGTTGCGGTATGGGTTGCATTTCACGTTGTGCCGCGTCCGGCATTTGTATTGCGGGTACCCCTTAAGCGCGATCGCCCACAAACGATCGCCCCTCCAGTTCGCGTCGCCCCCGACGTACAAGTGTCACCAAGTACCACGCTGCAAGGTCAAGTGGTTGGCCCTAGCGATATGCCCTTAATGGGTGCGCAAGTCGAACTTGCAGCGCTGAAGCGCACAACCGTGACAAATGCGAAGGGTGAGTTTGAGTTTGCAGCGGTGCCCACCCATCCCCCCATTCAGCGTCTCTACGTCACCACAAAAGGGCATCGATTTTCTGTTCACCTTGAGCCTGAATCCGATCCATCAAAACGAGTGATCATTCACCTACACGATTTACTGCACGATACGTCATTGCACGATACGGAGGCGTAATATGCCCACCTACCTATCGCCCGGTGTCTATGTCGAAGAGGTGCCGGGTGGCGCCCGACCCATTGAGTCCGTTGGAACAAGCACGGCCGGCTTTGTCGGGGTAGCGCCCGATCCAGGAGCGCATGTGCACGAAGCGGTGGCCATCAGCAGTTGGACTCAGTTTTTGCGAGAGTTCTCATCGCGCGATCGCTCCACCAGCACGTTTCTATCTCATGCGGTATACGGCTTTTTTCTCAATGGCGGTGGCCGCTGTTACGTTGTCAACCTTGGCACCGATGAAACCCTGGTGGGTGATGGGCGAGGCCGCAAGGGTTTGGCCGTCTTGGAAGAAGTAGATGAAGTGGCAATTGTCGCAGCTCCCGGCTTTACCGATGCGGCCTCGCACGATGCCCTCATTTCCCACTGTGAAAAACTGCGCGATCGCGTTGCCATTTTAGATCCACCGCAGGTCGTCGGAAATTTGGATCTGCTAAAACGAGTGGCAACCGCATCGGCCACCCGCCGCCCGCCCGCACCCGCTGCCACCGGCGAAGGCCCAGCCGCTCCCCCCGAAACAGCCCCAGCTGCCGTGGGGCTACGTCCGCGCCAATCCGATGGGGGCTATGGAGCATTCTACTTTCCGTGGATTGTGGTGCAAGATCCGCTCTCACCGAGCGATCGCGTCAATGTGCCACCGTCGGGACATTTAGCTGGCATTTACGCTCGCGTAGACGGAACCCGGGGCGTGCAAAAAGCTCCCGCCAACGAACTGGTGCGCGGCGCAACCGATCTCACCTACCAAGTTACGCATGAAGAGCAAGGAGAGCTAAACCAGGCTGGCGTCAACTGTATTCGCTACTTTTCGACCGAGGGCATTCGCGTATGGGGCGCGCGCACCGTCGCCAGCACTAGCAGCGAATGGCGATATCTCAACGTGCGTCGCCTGTTCAACATGATTGAAGAATCCATTGCCCGCAGTACTCGCTGGGTCGTCTTTGAACCGAACGACATCACATTGTGGAAGGCCATTCGGCGAGATGTCAATGCATATCTAACACTGCTGTGGCGACAGGGAGCGCTGATGGGCCGAACGCCCGAACAGGCCTTTTTTGTACAGTGTGACGAAGAAACCAATCCCCAAGAGGTAATTGACGCGGGAATGGTGGTGATTGTAATTGGGTTGGCTCCAGTAAAACCAGCGGAATTTGTCGTGTTCCGAATGAGTCAAGGCGTAGCCAATACCCAGGTTGAACCCCAAGGCGCAATGAGGTGATGTTGCAATGCCAAACGGAACCAGAACCGGAAACCGTACCGATCCGTACCGAGCTTATAACTTTAAGCTCAGCTTTCAGCCCAACTTAACCGAGGCGCACTTTACCGAGTGCAGCGGCTTGCGCGTTAAGGTACCCGCGATCGCCTATGCCGAGGGTGGCAACATGGGCGAAGTGATTCGTCTACCCGGCCAAGTGGAGTATGGCGACATTACCTTGCGCTACGGACTCACCGACTCTAGCGATATGTGGAATTGGATGATGGACTTGGTAGAGGGCAAAGTGACTCGGCGCAATGCGTCCATCATTCTGCTGGATAACGATGGCAGCACTCCCAAAATGCAGTGGAACCTGATCAACGCATGGCCAACCGAATGGCGAGGCGCACCATTGGATGCGCTATGTCAAGAAGTGGCGATTGAGTCCCTCACTCTGGTGTTTGAGAAGTTGAAGCGAGACTAATCCAGTGTTCATTCAACCATGGGCAAAACGAATTGTGCGATCGCTCCTCTTGCGAGTCAAACAGTGGGCTGATGAAGCATTAGTGCATCTCTCCACAGAGGAGATAGACTCACCAGAACCTAGTCTTCCCGAGAGCAAGGCAAACTCTCAAAATCCTCCTGCTCACTGGCTTGCACGGGTACAGGCTGTATCTCAAAGTCCATTCCAATGGATGAATGTAACCGCTCCAATCGGTACACCCACCTCAGAGATTCCCACAGTCATTGATGCCTTTCCTGATATCGCTAACGAAACAAAACAAGATATCAGCTTCCATTCCCAATTCCGTTCCCATCCCCATCCTTCAACCGATTCTCAACAGCATGTGCGATCGCCCCATCAACCCATTCCTCCCATCGTAAAAACAGATCATCCAGTTCAGACCTCTTCCCATTCATCTCCAGAGATGCTTCACAAGAGCGATCGCCCACCAGTTTCATTTCCCTCAACAGAAGAACCTGCACTAGGGCCACTCACCAGAAAACAGCCCACGTCCAGCCCACCCCTTCGTTTAAAGCCATTGCCCCAATCATCGATAAACACCCCTTCTTCCAGCGCAAACCTTGCAACCGTTGGCAACCCGGCAGTCGCCCCCGACTCCACACAGGAATCCAAGCAGCCTTCATCCCATCACCTTGAACCGTTGCCCCTTCCTCGTCCTGCTCTAGAACAACACAAGCAACACTCCACACCCAAAGAGCCACCATTTGTCGCCAACGAGCATCAAGTCACCGCTAAACCCAGCCAGCCACCTACCCATGAGGCGATCGCACCTCCTTCCCCATGGCCAACTCATCAAGTTTCATCCCCCAACGAAGGGGCACCCCTGCGGCCTCGCAGTCGAACGGTCTCTACGACCCAACACCAGCCAGAACCCATCGCTATAGCCCCTTTGGGTGATGATCCGGTTTCACCGTTGATGCCGAGTCCGCACCGTTGGATGCATGAAAACAGCCCCAGCGAATTTGAGCAGACACGTCATTCCCCGCAAGATTCCCCGCGATGGTTTCAACCCGTAGTTTTCGCCGTTGAGGACGAGCGGCCTACCTCAAACGCAATGTGGAGCAATTTGCCAGACGAATCACCCGCATTCAGCCAAGAACCATGGCTTGCAGAAATTCGACAGCAGCAGCATTTACAAAAGTTAGAACACGAACAGCAAGGAGAACAAAAAATCAATTGAAACGAATCGAAGAACAGATCACAGATCAGCAAACGAAATCAAAACTTTCAAATCATGATTGTTTTTTTACCAATCTGAACGAGTTTTGATGAACAGCAGGGACATTCATTGTGGAACGAGTTGCATTTTTATTAGAACAAACTGGCGATCGCCTGGGTTGCTTGCTAAATCCAGAGAGTTTGGTACGGCGACGAGTGGCTGGTGTACATACTCGGCGATCGCTGGATGGAGTCTTAACCGGATCTGCCCGCGCCGATGATACGTTGCTCTACACCGGAGGAGGCACAACAGACCTGATGCTCAATCTGGTATTTGACGTGGCGATCGCAGGCTCTAGCATTACCACAGAAGATGTTCGAGACCTCACAGAGCCGCTGTGGAATTTGGCAGAAAATCGGACGGGATTAGATGGCTACGGCCAACCCTCAGTCGTGCGATTTGTGTGGGGAAAATCGTGGAATATTCCTGGCGTGATTGCAGCCATTTCAGAACGGCTAGAAACCTTTACCCAGGCCGGAGTACCCCGACGATCGTGGGTGCGCATGCGGTTTTTACGAATCCAGGAGTCCCCTCAAAAAGCGTCATCAGAACCATCCGGCGATCAATCCGCTGTTTATCTGCGAACAGTGACCAACGTATCCGAGCAAGACACTCAAGTGTATGAAGTCGTGGGGCCAGGCGATCGCCCCGATGCGATCGCCTTTCGGTTTTACGACAATCCATTCCTGTGGCGACTCATTTGTCTTTACAACCAAATTGACGATCCGCTTCATCTTCAACCCGGTCAACTCATCCGCGTTCCGCCCATGCTTTAAATCGCGAACGTTTTCGTTCTTAGATTTAGTCTATTCAAACCTTTCAATCTTTTTCCTAAACGTAAAATTTTCATTTATCATCATCGTTTCAATACGCCGCCAAATTATTCATCCACGATTCATTCCTCTATTTATTTGGAGAGTTCCCGATGAACTCGATTCATACCCTCCCAAAACTCACAGTCGAAGTCAACAACGTCGCCTTATCCCCCACAGATGATTACCGATTGGGAAGTATTCGCATTCAGCAGCGGCTATCACTACCAACATTATGTGAATTGACATTTTTTGACCCCAAAGGCGCACTTGGAGCCGATTCTAGGCTGATGCCGGGGGTAGCGTTAGGAGTGTGGATGCATGGTCGCACCACACCTTTATTTGAAGGAGAACTGACCGCATTAGAGTATCGCTACGAGCCAGACCATGGACGACAAATACGGTTACGGGGCTACGATCGCATGCATCGATTGCGCAAGTCCTATTCGGTGCGGGCACATGTTCAGGTTACCGTAGCCGATCTGGCGGAAGAATTGGTTGCTCCATTGGGCATTGTGGTATCGGCAGCGGCAACAGGCCCGCTCTGGCATCGGCTCATTCAAGATCGACAGTCGGACCTAGAACTGCTAACCACAATGGCAGAGCGATCGGGGCTGTATTGGGTGCTGCACTCCAATACCTTGCACCTGTTGACCTTGGCCGGCACGGGAGCCGCCATTCCCCTAACGCTGGGCGAGTCCTTGTTCGAAGCACAAGTTGAGGTCAACAGCGATGCGATCGTGCGATCGGTGGCAACAGCAGGATGGAATCCTCTGCGCATGGAAACCCACCAGGGCACCGCCACAGCTGCCCAAAGCGGCAGAGACGTAGCGGCCCATGTGTCGCCAGAAGACGTAGGCAGCACCGGAGAGCGCACCTTAGTCAACCAAACGGTGCAGGCTGATCAGCAGGCTGACGCGATCGCCCAAGCCCTGCTGGATCGAAGTCAGGCACAGGAAATTACGTTGCAGGGTGTGGCAGAAGGGAATCCCGACCTCTGCCCCGGTTGTCCCATTACGGTAGATAACGTTGCCCCCCATCTAACCGGGCAATACGTGCTGACCTCGGTCAACCACACCATGAACCCGGTCCAGGGATATGTTTCTGAGATTTCGACCCTCCCTCCCACGCCGCGATTGCCCGTTTCCTCTGCCAGCACCACCATCGGCACCGTCACCCAAGTGAACGATCCCGATGGTTTGGGCCGCGTGCAAGTGTCGTTACCGGCTTATCGCGATGTTGAAACGGGTTGGATGGCGATCCTCACGCCGGGGGCCGGGGCCGGAAAGGGGCTAGTATCTCTGCCTGATGTGGGCGATCAGGTATTGGTGCTGTGCCCCCAGGGCGATCCCGCACAGGGCGTTGTGTTGGGCAGCCTGTACGGCGTGCAAACAGCTCCCGATTGGGGCATTGAGGCCGGTCGCATTAAACGCCATACGTGGCTCACCCCCGGCGGACAGCGAATTCAGTTCAATGATGTGGAACAACAGCTTCGGTTAGAAAACGGAGATGGGAGTTTTGTTGAGCTAGCGCCAACCGGGGTTACAGTGCATGCCCAGCGAGACCTAACCCTAGAGGCACCCGGAAAAACCGTGACGATTCGCGGCCAGCACATTGAATTTGAGAGGGCCTAATCCATGGATGTATTAACGGAAGATGCAGTGATGGTCTGTGATCACGAGCTGGGTCGAGTCAAGCTAGAGCCAACTCAAACTCTAGTCACCATCAATGGTCGGCGGGTGCTGGTGGCACGCAATCCCGAACAGCGGGCGATCGCTGGATGCCCCAACGTTGGCCCCACCATTAAGCCCTGCACTACCACGTTGGCCGTCAAGCAGGGCTATTCTGATCTGCTGCGGATTGAGGGTAAACGGGTGTGTCTGGATACAGTCAAAGGATTAACCGATGGCACGCCTCCGGGTGCGGTTAACTATTCCGTGCGATCGCCCGGTCAATCGTGGGTGCAGGAGGTGTCATGAGCGATCGCCGTTACCGTGCTTGGCGGTTTTTCCATCCCGACCTGGATGCAGTCGGCGCATTGTCAGGGTTGCACATCGCCTCCACAGGCACCATCGACATGGTGGATGGCGCTGCATCAGTGCGGCAAGCAATTTTGCTACTGCTATCGACCCGGCCTGGAGAACGGGTCATGCGCCCTGCCTATGGCTGCAATCTGCACCGACTGGTGTTTTCGCCCAACGACGACACCACAGCAGGGCTAGCCATCTACTACGTGAGACAAGCCATCGATCGCTGGGAACCCCGCATTCAAGTAATCCGTATTGATGCCAACCGCAACGAAGATGACCCAGCTCAGCTCGATATTGCGCTGGAATACCGCGTGCGCACCCTGCCCCAATCCGAAACGCTCGCCTTTGCTATCAACCTTGCCGGAGAGTAAGCCATGGCTCTACCATCTCCAAACCTGGACGATCGCGACTTTGCTCAACTGGTCGAAGCTGCACGACAACGCGTTGGGCAATCCTGCCCTGAGTGGACCGACCTATCGCCGGGCGATCCGGGGTGGGCATTGGTCGAGGTGTTTGCCTACCTAACCGAAGTTTTGATCTATCGGCTCAACCGCCTGCCAGATAAGGCCTATATTGAATTTTTAAGACTCATGGGAGTCACGCTGCATCCACCCACTAGCGCCAGCGTCAGCCTGCGCTTTAGCCTCAGCCGTGCATACGAGCAGCCTGTCGAAATTCCCCGAGGAACGCGAGTCACCACCGCACGCAATACAGGTAGTGCCGAGCCTCCCATTTTTGTGACCGCCAGAACGCTCACCTTGCCTCCAGGAACAACCGAAGGCAGCGTAACTGCATACCACTGTGACTGGATTGAGGCAGAGTTGGCTGGCATGGGCAGTGGATTACCCGGCATCTCGGTGATGGCGAGTCGGCCTCCCATTGTAGCCCCAACAGGCGATGGGTTGGATTTGGTCGTCGGGGTAGAGGCCGATACCAGTGAATTGGGCGATCGCGCACGGGCCGTATACGTGCAGGGTCGGCCGTTTCGCCTATGGCGCGAAGTCGAAACCTTTGCCAACCTGGGCAGCGATCGCCACGTGTTTATGTGCGATCGCTCCACCGGAGTCATCACCTTTGCACCAGCGGTACAAACAGCAGCACCTCAGGGGCTCAGTCCCGCTGCCGCCCTGGCCGCCATTCCATCCGCCAATCGCGAAATTCGACTGTGGTATCGACGGGGTGGCGGAGCGGCGGGCAACGTGGCCGCCAACACCCTCACTGTCCTCAAAGATCCCATTCCCGGCGTCCAGGTCATCAATCCCGAAGCCGCAACCGGCGGTCGCCCCGCCGAAACCCTCGAAAACGCCCTAATTCGTGGCCCATTGGAACTGCACGCCCTAGACCGCGCCGTCACCGCCAGCGACTTTGAGCTACTAGCGCTCCGCCATACCGGAGCCGTAGGCCGAGCCAAAGCCTTTACCCAGGCCGACTTGTGGACCTATGCCCAGCCAGGGACAGTCGAAGTGCTGTTGGTGCCTCAACTGCCCGATGCCCTTCAGCAGGGTCAGCGTGTTACCGCAGAACAGTTTCATCAACAAGAGACCGAAGCGGCCCGCACCCAAATTCAGCAGTCATTGGATGAACGACGACCGTTGGGCACCACCTGCCGAGTGAACTGGGTGCATTACAAAACAGTGAAGGTCAAAGCGCGAGTGTGGGTGCATCGAGGCGAAGATCCCGCAGCAGCCAAAGCGCGAGTGCTGCAACGGCTGTATCAAACCATCAATCCGCTGGCCTGGGAATTTGGTCAACCGCTGCGCGTGGATCGGGTTTACGAGCTGTTGCGCACCGCCGAGGCCGGAATTAGCCATGTAGAGCAGGTGCGCCTTGGGGTCGAAGAAGCCCCAAATCAGATTGTCAGAACGGTATTGCCCGATCCAACCCAGGCTCATACCTGGTATGCGGGAATGGGGAACACGCTGTTTCGATCCATGAATGATGGTGACGGTTGGGAAACCATTATTCGATTCCCCAATGAGCAAATTCGCTGCATTCGCGCTCACGAAGGAGCCCCAGGTCTGTTGGCGATCGCCACCCAACTCATTGATCAACCCGATAGCTCCCATATCTACATGTCGAGCGACTGTGGCGAATCCTGGCAGCTCATGGCATCGCCCCAATTTCGAGTTGAAGATATTACCTGGATTTTGCGAGCGGGTGGATTGCCCATTCTGCTCATGGCAACCAACGTAGGGCTGTATGCATTGCCCAAGCGGCTCGGTTCCAACTTGGTCCCGATCCAGGTCGATCCGGCCAACTCTAGTCTGGGACTAGCGGCGATCGCTGTATCGGTCAGTTCCCGAGGCGCTGTTAGTGTGATTGTGGCCGCACAAGGCATGGGTGGCATCTGGATTTCCCATGAAGAAGGCAGGCCCAACACCTTTTCACCCATTGGGCTTCAAGGAGAAGACGTTCGTGTGTTGGCGGTGCAACACGATGGAAGCCGATCGTTTGTGTGGGCTGGCGTTACTGTCGTTGGCGATGATATTGGTCGCGGGTGCTATCGATTGGAGCTGCCCAATGCTCCTGATGGTTGGCAGCCTTTTCAGCAGGGGTGGACAGGCGGCAGTGTCAGGGCGATCGCCTTTCAGGGATCAGACGTGTATGCCGCCGCCTATTCTGCTGGAGTGTTGCACCTCGACTCTGGCCAAGCCAATGCCACGTGGCAAGCGCCTGCCCTCGACTGCGGCCTCCCCATTCGCGACACAGAGCGCCTGCTGCACCCGGTATACACCCTTGGCGGACGGTCTACCGCCAACGATTCCCTACTATTGCTGGCGGGCGGGGCCGAGGGCGTTTACCGCAGTATCGATGGCAGTCAAAGCTACCAGTCCACATGTCAGGCCGAATTTACCGAAACGGTCATGCTGCCCCAGTCCTGGCTGTTCTGCTCTGGTGAACACGACATCGAGGTCTCTAGCCTATGATCCCTAGCGAGATTCAAACCCTCTTGCCAACCGTCTTTCAGCGGACGCTCTACCCCGGCAGTCCACTCTCGGCCCTGCTGGAGATTATGGCCGACATGCACGCGCCTGCCGAAACAACCCTTGCCCATCTGGATGCGGTGTTTGATCCCCATCGCACCCCCGATGCCTTTGTGCCACTGCTGGCTCGCTGGGTCAATCTTGACCCCGTGCTGGATTCAACCCCAAGTTCTCCAGCAAACTCGGCGGCAAAGCAGCCCCTTTCAACAGGACTACCCCCCCTGCGAGAACTGATTGCGATCGCCGCCACCCTCTCGCGCTGGCGAGGCACAGCCAAAGGCTTAATTTTGTTTCTCGAAACCGCAACCGATACCCGTGGATTTGAAGTCACTGAACACGGGACCGATACCAATAGACCACCGCGCCCCTTTCACCTCACCGTGCGTGCGCCCATCGCCGTTCAACCTCACGAACCCCTAATTCATCGCATCATCCAGTTCGAAAAACCCGCCTACGTCACCTACGATCTTGTATTTTCCCAACCTCCAGGAGGTTAGTCATGCCCCGCATCTTCGACATCTCAACCGTTCAAGATCCCGTTGCCATTGAACCGGGCAAAGTGGGGAAAGTTTCATTCACCATCACCAACCTTACCCAGCAGCTCCAGCGCGGCCAACTCCACATCAGGCCACAAGGCAACGCCAACTCATCATGGTTTCAGCTTGAGGGAGATGTGGTTCGCAACTTTTCTCCCAGCGCAGCCGGAACACCCGTGACCCAGCAAGCCACAGTGAATGTAACGATTCCACCCGGTACCCCCCCAGATAAATACACCTTTCAGCTAGTGGTGGCAGATGATTCCAATCCCGAAGAAGTCTACACCGATAGTCCAGTTGTGGCGCTGGATGTACCGGCCTCGGTTGCACCTAAACCGCCCTTTCCCTGGTGGATTTTGGCAGTGGTGGCAGTACTGGTTGCCGTGGGTGGCGTGGTGGCGTGGCTTATCCTGCGCCCCAAAACAGTCGAGCTCGAAAATTATGTTGGCAAACCCATTGCCAACACCAAACAACAGCTCGAAGCTCGCCGCCTCACCGTTCAAGAAACGCCCCAAGACACGGTGATCTGCGACCCAACGGGAATCAATGGATTACCAGCGATCGCCGTTGGCACCATCGCTTCCCAAAATCCTCAACCCGGAGAAGAAGTAGAGCCAGAAGAGGTCGTTCAACTATCCGTGGTAACCGAAGCAACCCAAGTACAAGTTCCCGATGTACAAACCGGAAACCCACCGCTAACCACTGCCCAGCAAATCTTGGAGGATTGTTCCCTAATCGGAACACAAACCGAAACGCGAGCCACCCTCAACATCGATCCCGGCTTAGTGATGGAGCAAACAGTTCCGAGTGGTCAGGCCGTTGGGCTAAATACCGAAATTGGACTCATTGCCGCAGGCGAATCGACCACCGTTCCCGATGTCAGCGGACAAAGCTTACAGGCCGCCATTCAAGCCCTGTCCACAGCTGAGCTAAGGTTGAGCAACGTGACGGGTGATCCAGCCCGCATTACCGAACCCGTGGTCAGCACGTCTCCCTCGGCAAATACGGTGGTATTGAAAGACTCTGGGGTTGTAATCAACATGCCGGGTCGGGGAATCATCATTCCTGATTTTGAATTGCGTCAAATTGATCCCGATATTCTCCGCGAATTGCGACGAGTGAATCCCCAAAGCCCATAAAAACCATTCACCATCACAAAGAGTGAAACGCGACAAGCGAAACGCAACAGTGGTGTGGGTCTTCTGCACTACCGCAAACTGAGTTGACACGCGATCGCACCCTCACACCAAATTTGCAACGTTCCGCCTGCCTGCATCGCCACCAAAGAGGCGCGATCGCGCCCTTGCTCAGTCGGAATTTCAAGTGATTGCTCCTGCAAGTCTAAACGTTCTGCGGCATCGGTTCTATCTTGATATTCCAAACGAAACTGCCCCGCTTGTCGCTCAAAAGTTGCCACTCGAAATGGGCGATCGCTCGGCGGAATCGTAAAGGTGGAACCTGGCAGCCGATTAGGAGCAAAGTTCAAGACATCCCCCGATTTAAAAATCACCGCTGCAGTCTCAAGTTGCACCTTAGGACTGAAAGGCGCTAACACATCAGCCATGCCAACAGCCCAATTGGGAAATTGCCCCTGCTCAGCATACTCCCGCTCTGTCGTCGCCCCGCTGTTGCGATTGCCATACCCAAACCCCAAAGCCACAAAAAACAGGAGGCCGATGACAATTAAACCAATCACAATCAACTTAGAACGACTCATTTGCTATCTTGTCAAATCCATCTGAGCAAACACAAAAATTATCATCCAATCTTTTCTCAGGAAATCCATATTCCCTATGTTTTACATTTAATGTACATCGTTTTTATTGCTTTTCAAACTAGTTAGAATGAAAGATAAACAGTTCTCTAGTTCTCAAGAACAAGAGAACTGCCCACTAAATTCACAACCATTCATCAATCTACATATCTGCCCAGCCCAGCCCTGTATCGACAAGGTTCGGACATTTACAAAAAATCGCGCTCTTTCACATAGGTTTCAGGCAAACAGATCTAAACGGAAATAGAACGCTACAGCCTCTCTCCAGCATGAGTTTCATGAGATTGATCAGTAACCTTTAAACAGGAAGATTAGGAGGCAATATGACTCCCGGATTAGCAATCTTCGGCTTGGTTTTTGGTATTGCTCTCATTCTAGATGGCATTTTTGAGTGGGGTCTGGTAAGAATCATTCGCCCCGCATCTAAAACTGAAATCAAAGTCTCCGAAATCGTGATTGGCGTTATCTTTGTTGTCCTTGCAATTCTAGTTTTGGCAGGGGTGATTTAGTCCATTCATTTTAGATTGGCGCGATCGCACCAGCCCAAGTTTCCCAAGCCATCCAAATTCCTCAAGCCATTAGTAAATCATCAGTGAATTATTGATGTGGCTGTACCCAAAATCAGCTTTATCAACGAAACGATCGCGCCAATTAAAAACACGATCAGCCAAATCATAGCCAAAATAAGAACAATAAGTCCGGCGATCGCATCGGTAATACTCATCAAAAATGTAGGAACAAACCCATGCAGGAAGCCAACCACCAAAGTTGCAACAAATGATGTCAGCAAGAGAAGGACAAGCCCCGTATTCTGAAGAAATCGTTGCTGTGCAGTCAGCAAACATCCTGCAACGATCAGCTTTAACACCATTAGCAAGCTGAGTGTTACCGCTGCCCCCGCCCGATCAAAATCCGCATAAAGACCAAAGTAGGCGATCGTTCCAAAAATTGGAGACACCAGCAGCGTCACCATCACAATCAGAGCAGCCAAAGTTGTAAAAATGAATCGGATACCCATTAACAGCAGCACCAAGGCAAAAATCAACGTTACAAGCCCTTGAACTTTGCCCTGCAACCGATGGGTAATCAGCAACGGTAGGCCAATCAATACCGTGGTGAACAGCACCAATCCATCTATCCATGCTAAATAAGGAATTCCGTATCCCACCACAGGAGTCGCAGCAATCGCGCCTGGGACGACACTGCTTTGAAGAATGGCATTTGCACCAACTTCCACAGCAACAACAATCGCCATCAGAGCGATCGCAAAAAACAGAAGAGGTTGCCGAAGACTATCCATAAAGTGGCTCCAGGCTCTGGTGCCCTATTCATTCTGTTGTTTTGGAAAGATTCCTAGAAGGTAACTCTAAACCATCATTGTAATGCTGCACCAGGCTATTTTAATTCTGCTTTTACAAGCTGACAAATGTATCTTGATACATACAAAAATTACGCAGTTGAAAGATTGTTGGAGTGCTAAGCGCTCCAACAATCTTTCAAACCCCCGGTTATTCAGATGAAGTGCGTAAGCCCTAACATAAATGGATAGCAAGGGAGTCGGTACAAATTAGAAATACAAACTTCCGCGATCGCACGTTAATTCGTATGATGTAACTTAATAAAAATTTTGCCGAATTAGAGGCGAATTGAAATTTCAATCGTGCACCATGCCGCATGGCTTCTCAAGAAGCTCTACATCTTTGCCAATTCAATAAGCTTGCGAAAACGTTGTGGGTGAACCACCCTCAGCAGAAACGCTCCGACAAAATAAGTAGGCAGCCATTATTAAACATAAAATCCCGAAACTCCGTGCCGTCCGCGCTGCGGACGGCACGGAGTTTCGGAGTCTGGTTTTGAATGGTGTCGAGGTACTTATCAATTGAACGTGATGGAAACCAGAATGGATTTGAAAATTACGCAAGCACAATTACCAGGATGCTCGGGTTACTGGGATGTGGGCATCATAGGCGATCGCATTGCAGAAATTTCGCCATCAATTTCTGCAACGGCTGTGCAAACATTGGATGCGCAGGGTCAATTTTTAATTCCTGGGCTCGTGGATGGTCATATCCATTTAGATAAAGCTCTGATTTTAGATCGCTTTCCAGCAGTAGACGGAACCTTTGCCGAGGCATTGCAAGAAACGCTAAACCTAAAGCAATCCTTCACCATTGCAGATATTCAACAGCGGGCGCGACGAGTCATTGAACGAGCGATCGCCTTTGGGGTCACGGCCATGCGTAGCCATGTAGAAGTGGACCCCATAATGGGATTGAAATCGGTTGAAGCATTGCAGCCACTCAAACACGAGTATGCTTGGGGCTTGACCCTGCAGTTGGCAATTTTTGCCCAAGAGGGCATCACCAATCATCCTGGTTTAGAGACCGAATTGCGCCAAGCCATGCGCATGGGTGGAGATGTCATTGGCTCAGCTCCCTATACTGACCCCAATCCCAAACGCAACATCGAACTCGTATTTGACATTGCTCAAGAATTTGACTGTCCAGTCGACTTTCATCTTGACTTTTTGGATAACGATGAACCGCTACTGCTTCCCCTCGTCATTGAAGAAACCCTGAAGCGAGGCTGGCAGGGGCGCGTGTGCCTGGGACATATGACAAAGCTAGCCGCCTTAAACCCAAAAGAATTAGCTGCGATCGCCCAAGACCTGCAAGCCGCAGGCATCGCAATTTTGGCCTTACCCATTACCGACCTATACATGATGGCGCGCAAAGACACCCACAACCAGCGGCGCGGCGTTGCTCCTGTCCACACGCTGGCCCAGTATGGTGTTACCGTTGGGCTCGCCACCAACAACGTGCAAAATTTGTTTACCCCGTTTGGCGATGGCGACGTGCTAAAAGTGTGCACAGTGCTGGCTCAGGTGCTGCAAATGGGCACCGCCACTAGCCATCAACTTTGCTTAGATATGGCAACGACTCATGCAGCTCAATGCATCGGGATTAAGGATTATGGACTAAATGTAGGAAACATTGCCGATTTAGTTCTGCTGAATGCCGAGTCGGTTTCTGATGTGATTGGTACAGCCCCGAGCGATCGCACCGTCATCAAACACGGCAAAGTCATCGTCCAAAGCAAAACAGAGCGCCACTGGCTCAAACCATCAGCCTCATGATGAACTTACACCAGCAACATTTTCATTCCAAATCAACAGGTCAATAACCCTAAATTTTCTAAGTACCTCGACACCCCTAAAAACCAGATCCTAGAACCTTGTATCGCCCGCACAGCGGACGACACAGAGTTCTAGAGTTTTAGGGTTAATGATGGCTGCTTACTGACTATTTAAGATAGGAAGCTGCCCAGCCATAGCGCTTTGAATCTTTTTAGAGAAGATACTTGGCCACGTCTCTACGTTTATCTCTATCTTTTGTCATTCTCACAATTCGTTCAATCTCGTCATCTGTATCATTCGCTCCACGTTCAGCGGCCATATCAAACCAGTGATCTCCTTTTGCGTATTCGCATCGATCGTAGTAAATTGCCCCCATCAAGGTATAGGGTTGGTGGCTCTCAGGCTGACATTCCATTGCTTGAACTGCACATTTTTCTGCTTCATCTAGCCGACCCAAATCCCGAAATGCTGCACCTCTTGTCACCAACAAAGCCCCTTTCAAATCAGATTCGTGAACTTTATTCCAGTTCACAGTCTCCGTCACCTTCAGCGCATTGTTAGGTTTATCGGCCTTACGCCAGTTGCTGCTTGCACGCGATCAAGCCGATCCCAACAAATTTTGGCAATAGGTTTGCAAGAGCTGAAGGCGATCGCCCATTTGAGCTTGCCGTCTTTGGGTGGTCATGGCTTGCCGTGCCGTTTGCAAGTACATAACATCCATAGCGAGCAGTCGTAGCTGCTTGTTAATTTCTACCTGAATGGATTGCACCATCGGTTCATACTCTGGGGCGATCGCCACCCCCGAAGTTGCAATGTGCGTTTGGAAGTGTTGTTGCGCCTTTATAAAAGATTCCTGCACCCGCAGCGGATCAGGATTTGCCGCCAAAGCCAGCGATCGCAACTCCTCAACCTGCTGTTCAAACGTTTGATACAGCCCCACCAACGATGACGGCAACATAAGCACTTCCAAACACTCGGCTAAACAGCATTAGCGTAGCGGCAGCGTGACCCGCACTAGGTCAAATCGCTCCGCCTCACCCAGCAGCGTAACCGACGCCGGATTCAAATTCATCTCCTCAATTCGGTATTCAATCCCTAATACCAGTACCGACTCCGGCGGATTTGGCTGAGCCTGCATCTCTAGCAACTGTCGCAGAGCCGACTCCGCCGTACCCCGAAAGATCACGGGCTGCTGCGTGTAAAACACAATACTGGGCTTGGCAAACCCCGCCATCATGAACGGTTCATTGGGGCGTTGCTCTTGTACCATCAGCGCAGACAGGTCCCGCAAGGGCAATTGCCGTTGGGCATCCATCACAAACAGCGTTGGCATCAGCGCCACCGCAAAAAACACCACAAATGCCGCTACATTCACACTCCACAGCCAGCGACCCTGCCGACGCAGCAGCAAAATGACTCCCGCGATCGCCCCCATGGCCCAGGCCAGCGCTCCTCGAATCGGTGCCCCCGACAGCCGCACCGCCTCTGGGAAATTCGGCGTTGCCCGGTCATTCCCCAAAATATCTGGCAGGTAAAACATGGCGATCGCAAACGCCACCATCAACACAATATTCAGAACATGGCTGAGCTTCATGCCCCAGCCAACCGCAGGCCGCCGCGTAACCTGCTGACTCCACAACAGCCCCACCAAAATGGAAGCCGCTGGCAGCAACGGCAGCACATAGCTGGGCAGCTTCGTCACCGCTACGGTAAAAAAGCCAAAAATCACCCCAAACCAAATCAGCGCAAAAATTCCCAATTGTGCCTCACGCGGTTGTTCTTGCCACTCTCGCACCTTCCAAAACCGTAGCCGCGCGATCGCCACAGGTAAGTGAATCGAATGGGGCGCAAATCCACCCAGCACAATCAAAAAGTAGAAGTACCACGGAGCGGAGTGACGATTCACCACACTCGTAAACCGCTCAAAGTTGTGATAGCCAAAGAACGAATCAATGTAGGCTTGCCCGTTTGCCTGAATCACCAGCACGTACCAGGGAACGGCGATCGCCAAAAATAGCAACATGCCCCGAATCGGCATCAGCTCCCACAGGCCACTCCACAGCCGCCCCACATAGAGCAAAAACGCCCCCACAATCAGCCCTGGCAGCACAATGCCCACTGGCCCCTTGGCCAGCACCGCCAGCGCCAGCAGCACCCAAAAGGCCAAATACCACACCGTCTTTGCCCGGCTCTTTGCAGGCTGCGTATAGCCCCAAAAGAATGCCAGCAGCGCACTGCCCATGCAGCCACTCAGCAACATATCCGACACGCCAATTCTGGCCCACACCATGGTTTGGGGATGTAGCGCCATCACCGCCGAGCCAATCAGCGCCGACCACACCAAGCCTTCCCCCACCTTGCGCGAAGAAGATCCCTCCGTTGCATCGGCTGGAGTGGCAAACCCAAACCGCCGCAGCGTGACAAAGCCAAACAGGGTTAGCACCATCGCCGACAAGAATGACGGAAACCGAGCCGCCCACTCATTCACCCCAATGGTTTGGTAGGCGATCGCCATTAGCCAGTACACCAACGGTGGCTTATCAAACCGAGTTGCCTCATTAAAGTAAGGCGTCACCCAGTCGCCCGTCACCGTCATTTGGCGCGCCGCTTCCGCAAACAGCGGTTCCGTTTCATCCACCAGGCCAATGCTGCCCACATTCCACACAAACGTAAACCAGCAAAGCGCCAAAACCCACAGCACCGATAGCGTCCACATCAGCGCAGGCTGTTTTTCCCAACGCTCCAACAACCAACCCATTGGGGATCTCATTCCGTTCAACTTCGTTTTTACCGTGCGTCACTAATGATAAAGCTTTGGGATAGAAGAATTGGCTACTCCGCCTGAATGCGCTTCAGCAAGTCGTAGAACGGTTGCCAGTTGTCCTCTGTGGCAATCGCCTCCCACACCGTTTCAATCTCAGGCCGCACAATCACCAGCAGGGGATTTTGCTGCACCAGTGCTTGCCGTACCTGCTCCATTTGCTCCATTGGCAGTGCATTCAGCGCTTTGTGATAGGTTTCTCGCCATTGCCGAAAACTGCTAAACAACACCTCGGCATTGGGCGACACCACCTCTGCCAAAATCTGCCCCGCATCCTCCCGCCAAATAGGAGAAAACTGTTGTCGCAGCATGGCAAAAAAGTCGTGATACCCCACCGGAGCCGCCTCCAAAAACTGCACCGTCCGCGCGAGTAGCTCATCGGCCACATCTCCCGACACATCTGCCACACCCAACCGTTGCATCATCCGAAGACGATACGCCAGCCAGTAGTGTTCCTCAAACGACGCCAGCCCTGCATCCAGATCTGCCGCATCCATCACCAGCTTCAGCGGCTCCTGCAACATCGCCAGATTCCACAAACAAATTCCCGGCTGGTTGGCATAGGCATAGCGCCCAAAATGGTCAAAATACGCCGCTGTAAATCCGGGATTGTAGCGATCGACAAAGGCATACGGCCCATAGTCAAAACTTTCTGCCGTAATCGCCATATTGTCGGTATTCAGCACCGCATGGCAAAAGCCCGCCGCCATCCACTGCGCCACCAGTTCCGCCACTCGCTGCACCAGCTCTGCATAGAACCGGGCATCGGCATCTGGCTGTCCGGCCAGGTGGGGATAGTAAACTGCAATCACATGATCCAACAGCTTGCGAATTAGATCCGGTCGCTGCAAGGCGTGCAGCCGCTCAAATGTACCAAACCGAATGTGCGATCGCTGCATGCGAATCATGACCGAAGCCCGCGTTGGCGACGGCTCATCGCCCCGCCACAGCGAATCCCCCGTCTCCACCAAACTCAAACAGCGAGACGTGCGCACCCCCATTCGATGCAGCATTTCCGCCGCCAGCACCTCGCGTACACCACCCTTCAGCGTTAGCCGACCATCACCCCCACGGGAATAGGGCGTTGGCCCAGAACCCTTCGTACCCAGGTCATACAGCACACCCTCCACCCCGCGCACCTGCCCATACAAAAAGCCGCGCCCATCGCCCAAAGCCGGGTTGTACTGCCCAAACTGGTAGCCGTGATAGCACATCGCCAAAAACGGATGCCGCCCATCAAACTTACCAAACGCCTGCACAAAATCCTCATCCGTCACCGCATCCGGTTCCAGCCCCAGCGTGGGCAGCAGCGCATCGTTGCGAAACCGCAGCACATGCTGAGGAAACTCCGCCGCAGGAACGACATCATAGTAATCCTCCCCCAACGACTCAAACGAAGGCTCATAGCCCAACATCAGCAACGGATTTGCCATACATCACCTCACCCCATCTCAATCAACAGGCACTCCCTCCAGCATAAAGGAGCGATCGCCCAACCATCGTCACAAACAACCCAGACGGAGGCGATCGCCCAAAGTTCAGTTACTCAACCCAAACTTGGGAAAACTCAAGGGATTGTAATGTAGAACTAGATGTAAGGTTTTCCTTTAGTAAAGATGATTGATCCCGCCACATTGACCGCAGGTGTAATTGCCAAGCTCGCCTTCAACGAATTTATGAAAGCTGGTGCCGGAGAAGCGGCAAAAGCTACCGTAGCAGGTGCAGTGGAATTGGTAAAAGGCTTACGAAACAAGATTCGAGAGAAGTTTAAGGGCAACGATCGCGCCACAGCTGCCATTGTCGAGGTTGAACAGGGAAATGATGCTGCGCTCGAAAAAGTGGTTAAATACCTGGATCTAGAAATGGACGAAGACCCAGAATTTAGAGGAAAGTTACAGCAAGCCGCTCAGAAAATCATCAACATTCAAGACCAGAGCACCACGTTCAACCAGCAAAACCTGAACTACGGGCGCGACCAAAACATCTTCAACCAGCCACAAGGAGACATTCGCATCGGTGGGTCGTAGCGGATGGATCAGACAAACGAAAACCACGGGCGCGATCAAAACATCTTCAACCAACCGACTGGGAACTTCTATATCAATCCTCAGCCGGAAAAACAGCGCGACGGAATACAGCAAAACCTGTTAGATAAGGTACAGGCAGAGGTGAAAGAGCGCCTGGATCAATCACTCCACCGAGCCGTAAATACAGCACCCATTAATTTGGGAAAAGAATCGCAGCCTTATCAAGTGCGATCGCCCTGGCAAATGGAAATGCGAAGCCGGGAAAAATCACCCCAACTGTTGCCACCCGAAACCACCATTACTCCAAGTCTTTAAATCCCAAGAGGTAAACCACAAACTGCTGATTTTGGGTCAGCCCGGAGCCGGAAAAACCACTACCCTGCTGGAGCTGGCGCAATTCCTGGTCAGTCAGGCCCAAGCCAGCGCAACTCAACCTATTCCCATACTGCTCAGTTTATCGTCCTGGAAGCCACCCAAAACAGACAAAGACGATCCGTTTCTGCCCTGGCTACTGGCAGAACTTAAGCTGAAGTATGGTTTGAAGCCAGAACTCAGCAAAAACTGGCTAGCGGCCAATCAGCTTTTACCCATGCTGGATGGTTTGGATGAAGTTGCCCCACAGCACCAACAAGCCTGCGCCACTGCCATAAACACCTGGCTGACTGAAGATGTAGAGCATCAGCCTGCCGGACTGGTGGTGTGCTGTCGCATCACCGAATACGAAAAGGTGGTGCGCCATCACTTGTTTTTGAATGGAGCCATTGCCCTTCAGCCACTCAACAAAGCGCAAATTGAAGCGTATCTGCATCAGTTTGGCCTAGGAGCAGTCTGGCAGAGTGCCCAAACCAGTAGCAGCCTTAAAGAATTATTGAAAGTACCACTGTTTCTCTCTGTATTTGGCTTTGTCGCCTCGCACCATTTGTTTGATGTTGCAGCATGGCAGCAGCTCACAACAGAAGCAGCACAACAGGAGTATTTATGGGATCAGTTTTGGGAGGCTGCAATGCAGCGAGAACTGATGACCGAACTAGAACGGAAACGAGGACTAAAAAGCAAAACCTACGGCACAAAAGAGCCACCCAATCGTAAACAGATGCGCCGCTCACTAGTGTTTGCGGCCAAAGCTCTAGAAAAAGAATTGGAAACAGAGTTACTAATTGAGCGGATGCAGCCCTACCAGTTGCTCACTCAGCAACAGTTCTGGCATTATCGGCTGATTGGTGGGCTGATTTTTGGGCTGATTGGTGGGCTGTTTAGTGGGCTGACTTTTGGGCTGTTTAGTGGGCTGATTTCTGGGCTGATTGGTGGGCTGATTGGTGGGCTGATTGGTGGGCTGATTGGTGGGCTGATTCTTGGGCTGTTAGTTGGGCCAGGCAAAATTCTGCCTGTAGAAAAAATTCAAATTTGATGGCTCGCGAAGCACGGCGAGAAATTCTCAACTCTTTGCGACAATATCTGATTGTTGGGTTGATTGTTGGGTTGATTGGTGGGCTGACTTCTGGGCTGATTGGTGGGCTGATTGGTGGGTTGATTGGTGGGCTGACTTCTGGACTGTTTGGTGGGTTGATTGGTGGGCTGATTTCTGGACTGTTTGGTGGGCTAATTTTTGGGCTGATCAAGGGAGTCAGAGTAGACATTGAAACCCGAATTCAGCCCAACCAAGGTATCAAAAACTCTCGACAAAATATGTTGTTACTGCTGGGTGTTGCATTAGTCTCTGCTCTCCCACTTAGGTGGTTGTTGGAAGCATTACTGACAGGCTTCCTTGAGCCTAGGGCAGTAGAGACGATTATTGCGAGTTCCTTATTTACCTTGATTTACTTCAGTTTTAGCCAAGGCGGCGGTGATGCTTTAACACAACACACTGCTCTGCGGTTTGTGATGTGGTGGCACGGCTATGCTCCCCTTCGGTACGATCGCCTGCTTGACTATGCAACTGAACGGTTACTGCTTCAGCGCATTGGCGGGCGCTATCGCTTTATGCACAAGCTCTTGCAAGAGCACTTTGCCGCCATGCCACTGGAAGAGTAAACTCGAATCTTGTAAGAATAAAGCAAAAAGCCCAATGCTCCGTAAGTTGATCACGGAATATTGGGCTTCCTAGCTAAGTAGCAAACAAGTTTTTGTAAGACTTAATAGCTTTCGTCGCCGGGAACGCGATCGCCCTCTTGCCGTTGAGGCTGTTGAATCGAGGCATCGCGGATAGCCTGCCACTGGCAGAACAACTCCTGTCCATTCAGTTCGCTGCTTCGATACTCTCGAATCGCCTGGTCTAGCTCCTGTGAACTGGTGGGAACAGGAACATTGCACTCAAAATCTGCCATGCTGATTCTCCTTTAAGCTCTACCAAATTAAGCTGTAGGCAACCGACAAGCGATCGCACTTAGATACAGACTTGAACCTAGAAACCGTATCCTATGCTACTAAATTATGCCACAAACAGTATCAAAGAATACAAAGTTTTCCAAATTTATTACTCCGGGCAGAAATATAAGCCAGAATGATTGCCTTCCACTATAGCGCCAACCGTCTCAATGCACCGGATTCGGTGCAGCGGATGTAGCGCAGTGGATATTTTGAATCAACAATTTCTCAGGGCAGCTTTCCGCACGCACCCGGTTCAACAACGCGACAATTTCTCAAAACTCGCGTGTGCCTTCATAGCCAGAGATCTCTGCCAAGCGGCTCAACGGTTGCACCCCGCGATAAAACTCACCATTAATCTCCCACGTGGGAAACTCTGCCACATTCGCGGCACGGCACACCTCGAGTTGGGGATTCTCCCCACGAGCATCGCACTCCACAATGTTTAACTGGCTCGTCGCTGGGGCTCCAAATAGCTGCTCTTGGCGGCGGCAGGCTTGGCACCAGTACGTGCTGTACATCTTTGCCCCCAAATTGCGTAAATGGTTGGCCAAGGCCACTTCGGGCGGAGCCGGTTCTTCATCCGTTGGTTGGCTTGCCTCACCTGTCGGCCCTTGAGTGGGTAGCGCACCCTCATCCGTTGCAGCCGAAGTCGGTTCTCCATCTGCGCTGGGTAATGGCGTACCCGATGGCGACGGCTCCGCATCCGCCACAATCAGCCCTTCCGACGAAATGGGCTGATTTGCTCGCCGTTCTGCAACAGCTAAGTTGCGTTGATATTCCGAAATTTTTTGTGCAGCTTCGGCATGTTTTGGAGCATCAGGGGGAATTTGCCGTAGTTGTGCGATCGCCCCTCTCCAGCGATCGGCCACCAAACTCCAGTCATCATTCGACTGGGCCGAGCCTGCCAGCGTTGCTGCACTCCCTGCCTCAGCGATCGCCTCCTGCCATAGCTCCTCGGCACTCGGCGGCGGCGGCGTTGGGTTGGCAACTGGCAGCGGTGGCACATAGGTTGGGGTTGGCCGAGGTGCCTCCGAACGAGAGTTTGGGTTGACTTGGGCGCAACCTCCCAGGGCACTGACCAGCACCGCAATCGAGAGGGCAAGAAACACACAACGCATAGCATCAACACCAATGGACAACACCAACAACGAAATCAAAAATGGGAGTCAGAATCGCACCCGGAACAGACAATTAACTAGAAATTTGCAACCTCAGGTTTCACTTAGGAGTTCCCGCTCTCAGGCAAATAGCACGTTCTTGCACATTAAAACTGGAATGGCAAGAGAAAAAGGATTTGAACAGTCAATGTACATCATCTGAATCGCATCCGTTCATGGATTTGTTAGCGAGTTTGAATGGCAAATCCTCATTAATTAACTCAATTTCTTGCTGTTCTGCACGATTGATTTGCTCCGTGTAATTTTCCAAAATTTTGGCTAAGCGGGGATCATAAAATTTATGCAGGGAATAGTTGGGCGTAGCTGGAAACCCTCGCCGTTTCTTGTGTCGGCCTCCGGATCCCGGATCAAAGACCTGGATTCCCCGTGCGATCGCCCACTCGATCGGGCTGTAGTAGCATGCATCAAAATGTAAGTTTTCGATATCGTAGCTAGAACCCCAGTAGCGACCATACAGGCGATCGCCCTTCGTAAAACAAATCGACATCCCAATTGGATGCCGATCATTCCCTGCTTCAAACGCAGCAAACAGCACCGTGCGAGCGCAATAGTTGGGGTACAGCTGTTCAAAGAATTGCCGTGTTAAATACTTACTTCCCCACCAGCCAAACTTGTCACAGGTATCGGCATAAAACGCATACATTTGCCCCAAAAAGGCTTTTGGAATTTCCTCTCCCGTTAGCGCTTGCAGCCGCAACCCAGCCTGACTTACCGCCTTGCGCTCGCGCTTAATATTGCGGCGTTGGTTCGCGTTAAACGCGCCCAAATAATCCTCAAACTGCTGAAAGCCCTGATTTTGCCAAATATAACTATGGTGCAGCCATGGCATAAATCCGCACCGCTGCATGAGCGATCGCCACTCCGGTGCCACATACAAAAAATTGCATCCCGATAGACCGTGCTCCAAGCAAAATCGGTCAATCGCACTCACCATCAGCGTTGTCAGCTCCACCTCATCCTCGCCCTCGGCAATCATAAACCGATAGCCCTCCGCAGGTGTAACAGGCGACATTCCCAACAGTTTGGGGTAATAGCGAACTCCCAAACGTTCCGCCAAATCAGCCCACTGATGATCAAACACAAACTCACCGTAGCTATGCCCCTTCACATACAACGGGGCAATGGCTACCAGTTGCCGAGGATGTGCCCTATCGGCCCCATGTTCGCGCCACACCACCAGATGATTAGGCAGCCATCCCGTTTTGGCCGTCGTACTCCCCGACGACTCCATATTGTGCAGCCACGCCCACTCAAAAAACGGGGTCACCAGCGGCAGTGCCAACGCATCCCAGTCTGCCTGCGAAACCTCTGCCACACTATGAATCCACTGAATCGAAAATCGAGTTTGGGTCTGCTCAACCATGCGTGCGTCAAAAATCAACGTAAAAGCAACGTAAGAACCAAGACACGAACCTAAAATCAAAAACTAAATCCTAAGCGCTTTGCAGTACAGAAGCACTGAAGCCAGTCGGTATCCAGTCATTGACCAGACCAAAGCACAGAAAAATTCTGCAAGGTCCTTTCAGAATTTAGCGTTGTTCAACATTTTGTGCAGATTCCTGGGTCGAACGCACAACCCGATAATGCAAAAACACCTCCTGATCCACTGTTTTTGCCGACAGCAGCTCCAGATACGGAGCCTCCATCTCCAAAAAACCGTCTCCACCAACGGGAGAAGGGGCGATCGCCCCACCCAAAATCCGAGGACACACGGTAAGCCACAGCTCATCCACTGCGCCAAGATGGAACAGTGCCGCCACCAAGCGCCCCCCTCCCGTTACCGCTAATCGCTCAATTCCTTCTGCATAAAGTTTCTGTAAAGCCTGGTGCCAATCCACCTCAAATGATGAAGAACCGATGAGAATACGGTCAAAGGAGTCTTGATTTTGCCATAGATCTGCCCCAGACTCACTGGTAATCAACCATCGTGGTACTCCTTGTTGAAAAAACTTTAGCGTGGGATCTAGCTGTCCACTAGCCGAACACACAATATGAATTGGTTGCTGGAGCTTGCCCTGTTCCTCCCGCTGAGCCAGCAAATCGGGGCTGGTAACTGGCAAGGTTGTACCGTAAGCGCGCAGCGTTTCAGCCCCAAACAACACGCCATCTGCATGAGCCACCTGTCGTTCTAAATGGGCCTTGTCGCTAGACGAACCAAACCGAGCTGGCGATCGCGCCACATCTGCAATCTTGCCATCCGCACTCATCGCCAACACAACCGTAACGTAGGGTCTACTCACACAATTTCTCTACAACGCAACGCCCAATCTAATTCCGTCTCAGCGTCTCTTACCGTTCTTTCATTCAAGCCACTTCATCGCCTGTATCATCGGTTCCTGCCTCATTGCCGCAACCCACGGATGTAAAAGTACCGTAACGTAGGTCAATATGAAATGGCTTGAAGGTGGGTTTTGCCCTCGCTGATCATTAACTGAGTCCTATGTCGGGTCAGACATCTTTCCGCCGTCTCTTACTCACACGCATTCTGGTGTTCAGCATCCCCATCCTGCTCTTGGGGGTTGCGGTTACCTTCCGCAAAGCGCGCTCCAGCTTGCTTGAGACTGCTCGGCAAAACTTGACCGAAAGCGCAGTCCGTAAGGCAGAAGGTATTCAAAACTCGATTCGCTCCCTACAAACTGGGCTGGCGATCGCCGCCCAAACTCGCACGCTACAAACCGCCGAGCTCGAAGCCTCCCAATCATTTCTTGAAGCCCTTAGAGCGCAGTTGGATGGGGCCCAGTGCGTTCAGCTCACCCAGCCCAACACGACGGTTGTATTGGCCAGCACCTGCAACGAACAGCCAATTGTTGGCATCTCTGATTTTCGCTGGCCCTCTCAGCTCTCCGTCTTCAAGCAAGATCTGTTCAATCGGTTTGTGGTGAACCCATTGCCGCCTCGGCCGCGTCCCCTCATCAAGTTATATAGCCATCTCGATGTCGTCATTAGCACGCCCGTCTACGATGCTCAGGGGCAACTGCGATACACCCTGAGTGTGCAAGCCGTCATTCAGCAGATGGAAAGCGCCGATCCCTGGTCGCTGCAAGGCTACACCGTCGTGATTGATCCCAACGGCACCTTTTTGTCCCATCCGCTGCCCGATCGCGTTGGTCGTCGGATTGCGCTAGAAGGCGACGATGTTCGCTACGACGATGTGCTGAAAAACACACAACGGGGCGATCGCGGTGTTCGGCATCTGTTTGACTTCATGGGAGATCAAACCGAATGGCTAGCGGGCTTTAGTCCAGCTACCGTTTCCGTTGCCCCCGATGAAGAGCAAACCTGGACCGTTCTGGCCGTCACCAAGCTGGATCACGCCCTACAAGGGTTGCAAGACATTACCCAAACCCTGCTCATGCTCACAGCAGGGCTACTCATGGCGCATCTGCTCACCATGCTGTACACGGCCCGTGATCTAGCGCGCCCCATCGAAAAATTGGGCAAATACGCCCAGGCTTTGCAGCGAAAATCTGCCGAATACCAATCTCCTCAGGATTTTCGAGTTCGGGAAATCAACCAGCTTGCCGATGTCCTCAACAACATGGTGCACAGCCTGCGAGAACGGGCCGAAGCCTTAGAGAATGCTTGGCAAGAAGCAGAAGCCGCAAACCGCCTCAAAACCGAATTCCTAGCCACCACATCTCATGAATTGAGAACTCCGCTCAATGCCATTATTGGCTGCTTGAGCCTGGTAGAAGATGGCTACTGCGACAGCAGCGAAGAAGAAAAAGACATGGTGAGTCAGGCTCACAAAGCAGCCAGAGGGCTCGTCCGCATCATTAACGATCTCTTGGCCATTCGCAGCATCGAAGAAGGAAAACTGCACTTCGACATTGAAGCAGTGGATCTCTGCCAAATCTTACAGCAAGTGCTCGATCTTCAAGTTGTTGAAATGCAACGGAAAGGTCTGCACCTTCTAGCACCCGAAATGAGCCATCCAGTCATCGTCAAGGCCGATGCCCAGCGCCTCAAGCAGGTCTTTACCAACGTTGTATCCAACGCCGTTAAGTTTACTGATGCAGGCTGCATTCTGCTGGAGTTGCGCTTAGAAAATCGCAGCTTGGTCGGCGTCAGCCCATCCAGCGAAGGCCCAAAGCCCGCCGAGAATCACAGCCATGTCAATGGGAGTAACGGCAATCACGGGAATAGCGCCTCTTCAATTGATCCAGAAGATCTACAGGCCTGGGTGGTTGTTGCAGTAAAAGACACAGGAATTGGCATTGAGCCAGATCAGCAAAAGAAGCTGTTTCGCCCGTTTGCCATGGCCGATGGCTCAACCACTCGCAAGCATGAAGGAACTGGCTTAGGATTGGCGATTTCTCGTAATTTGATCGAACGCATGGGTGGCGAGATCAGTTTGAGCAGTGATGGAATCAACTCGGGAACCACGGTTGAGGTTTCCTTACCGATTATGGAAGGGGTCGATAATTTGAGACGCTTGTCTGAGCGATCGCTCGAAGAAGTCATCCTACCTTCCAACCCAGAGCATATTCCCGTTAGCAGCCCTTAGGGCTTGCTAGCCCTACAGTCCCTTATTTTTTGCATGGATTTCTTCGTTATCATGAACGCGCCAAAAATTTGCAGCAACGCGTCACCATGAACAATGGCTAAATCCTATCCATCTTTTTTTACTCCCTTTACCTGGGTGTCGGCCCTCATTGGGTGGAATGGCCTCATTCTGCAATTCTATTTGTCGATCAACTCAGCCCTAGGAAACAATCAAGGATTTGGCTGGGGCCTTTTCATATACTTTGGCTACTTCACCATTTTGACCAACATTTTTGCGGCCTCCACCTTGTCTGCCCGAGTCGCCTTTCCGCGCTCGGCTCCAGGTCGGTTTTTCCTTCAACCCAGCGTCATCACAGCAATGACCGCCGCCATGATCGCCGTTGGTATTGTTTATTCCTTACTGTTGCGCCACATTTGGGATCCCCAGGGATTGCAGCTCCTGGCCGATCGCTTACTTCATGACATCATGCCCATTTTGGTATTGGTGTATTGGTGGTTTACCGTGCCCAAGGGCAGCATTCATTGGAGCCACATTCCACGGTGGAGTATTTATCCAGTGATTTACGCCATCTATGTACTGTTGCGAGGAGCCATCTCTGGCGTTTATCCCTATCCCTTCATCGAAGTAAACGAGTTGGGCTATTGGCAAGTCGGCATCAATATCATGCTGATTTTGATAGGATTTTGGGTGATTTCGGCCTTGCTGGTGGGCATTAGCCAGTTGAAAAAACCAGGGCTTCCCTCTGACCATATGGTTTAGCAATGGTTTAGCAATCCACCCATATCCATGCTCAAGGGTCTTTGTTAGCACATTCTTTGTTAGCGCATTTCAAAATTTAGCACTCGCTGCAAAAAGGAGAGTTGAGCGGGCTTTGGGTATGTTACGCTAGTAAAGTTGTGAAAAAACGCACATCCGGGCTTTCGGGTGTTTTGATGACCCAATCATCGTTTAGCGGTATGAAGTGATTCACCAATACCTTTGAGCGATCGCATCAAAATACTGCCGGATGGAGGATTAACCCGAAAAGAGGAAAATCGCATGCCTGTTGTAAGTTTGGCTCAATTGCTTGAGTCTGGGGTTCACTTTGGCCATCAGACTCGCCGCTGGAACCCCAAGATGTCGCCGTACATCTACACGTCTCGGAATGGGGTTCACATCATTGACTTGGTGCAAACCGCCGAGTTGATTGAAGAAGCCTACGACTATATTCGTACTGCTTCCGAGCAAGGCAAAAAGTTCCTGTTTGTGGGAACCAAGCGCCAAGCCGCTGGAATTATTGCTCAAGAAGCCGCTCGCTGCGGATCTTACTATGTAAACCAGCGCTGGCTGGGTGGCATGCTCACCAACTGGGCCACCATCAAAACTCGGGTTGATCGCCTCAAGGAATTGGAGCGTCGCGAAGAGAGCGGACAGCTTGACCTGTTGCCCAAGAAAGAAGCTTCGATGCTTCGTCGTGAAATGGAGAAGCTACAGAAGTATCTGGGCGGCATCAAAGCAATGCGCAAGGTGCCCGATGTGGTGATTATGGTGGATCAACGTCGTGAGTACAACGCGGTACAAGAATGCCAAAAGCTGGGAATTCCCATCGTGGCATTGTTGGATACCAACTGTGATCCCGACGTGGTGGATATTCCCATTCCCGCCAACGATGACGCAATTCGTTCCATCAAGTTGATTGTGGGCCGCTTGGCAGATGCAATCTACGAAGGTCGTCACGGCCAAATGGATGGTGAAGAGGATTTTGAAGACTACGACGGCGCTGAAGAAGAACTCGACTATAGCGACGGAGATAGCGAAGCAGACGGTAATGCCGAGTAGGCAAGTGACCCGTTTTGCGTTATGAGTTTTGAGGGAGCACTCTCTCAAAACTCATTTTAAGGATGAGTAGCATAACCCTGACTGAAACCCTGAACTTCTAACACTGGGATTAAAGAACAATGGCAGAGGTATCGGCAAAGCTTGTAAAACAACTGCGCGATCGCACAGGCGCAGGCATGATGGATTGTAAAAAAGCGCTCGCCGAAAACGATGGCGATATGGACAAAGCCATGGACTGGCTGCGTCAGAAGGGTCTTGCTGCTGCTGGTAAGAAGGCTGGCAAGATCACCGCTGAAGGACTTGTTGGCAGCTATATTCATACCGGAGGCCGCGTTGGCGTATTGGTCGAAGTGAACTGCCAAACTGACTTCGTGGCTCGTAACGACGCGTTTCAAGTTTTGGTACGCGACATTGCGATGCAAATCGCGGCTTGCCCCAACGTGGAGTACGTGAGCGTGGATGCCATTCCCGCAGATGTGATCGCCCACGAAAAAGAAGTAGAAATGGGCAAAGACGACCTCGGTAGCAAGCCCGAAGCTGTTCGGGAAAAGATTGTTTCCGGTCGAATTGAGAAGCGCTTAAAAGAGCTTTCTCTAATGGATCAAGCCTACATCAAAGACCAAAGCATCACCGTTGAAGATCTGCTCAAAGAAAAGATTGCTCAACTCGGTGAGAACATCCGTGTTCGTCGCTTTGTACGCTTTGTGATGGGTGAGGGCATCGAGAAAGAAGAGGCGGATTTCGCCGCTGAAGTGGCTGCTCAAACGGGTGCGAAGGCTTAATTGAACTGTTTGCACCATGGCTTGAGTTGTCGTGAGGTATGGTAAAAGCAGGTCTAACCAATTCGGTGGGCCTGCTTTTGTGTAGGTTGGAGCTATGGCTAGAACTGTTGAGCGTATTGACCAGGAGATCGCTGAATTGCAGCAATCGATTGAAGCGATCGCCCAAAAGTATGAAGAAACCTATCGCGGATATCTGACTGATTTGGGGCATAGCGTACGTCGCCAGCTCATTTCGGCGGCGTACCATGTTTGTACTCAGGGGTATCCCGAGCGATTTCTCCACCTCTCCTATAGCCAGCAGCAGGCGCTTCAGCAAAGCGTTCGAGACTTGGCGAAGCAAACCCAAGACCATCTCCTCGCTCACATTGAGCCGCCGCCACTTGCAGATTTACCCGAAGTAGAAACCGAAGCAGACCCCGATCCTGCAACAACTTCGGCAAACACAGCAGACCTCTTCGAAGACTCGCCCCCAGAGTCGTTCCTTAGCGAGCCGTCAGAACCGTCAACGGCTGAGATGGAGCTAGCCGAACCCGAAGCGATCGCAGAAGCCTTGGCCAATGAGCAAGCCTCGAATGAGCAAACCCTAGCGACCTCCGGCAATCCATCGGAACAGACGCCATCACCGAAGTCATCACAGACATCAGCCAGCGATGCCGAACAGCGCGCTCAATTAGAGCAGATTGCGATCGCCGCTCAGCGCCAAGTCGAAGAGCGGGACCTGGCAGCTATGATCATTGCTAGTCTGAAATCGGGAATGGAACCCATCCCCAAATCGCTTACGCCGCTGGATAAGTTAGTCCGCTGGCAAAAGCGGGTGGAAGAGGGCATTCAAGACGAACTCCAATCCCTATCGCAATCTGCCAACAAGCTGTTACACCATGCCGAAATTCTCCCCAATCGGGTTCCAGAACCCATTCTGGAAATTGCCACAAAGGCAGGGGCCGTATCTGAACCCACAGCCAGTCCGCCCAATTTGATGAATTTGGTGATTGAAGCCAAACATGTGCAAACCGATGCATCCGAGATGCTGCGGCTTATTGCGGTGCGGCTACGGCTTTCGGAAATTGAGTTTGGGGATACAACCTTAGCCACATGGCGATCGCAACTGAGATCTCTTGCCAGCCAGCTCAATCAACTGGGTCGCCAATACCGCAAAACTTGCAAAGAAAAAGCCACCGCCCAGGCAGAGCTTGCCTGGCGTGCCAGCTGGTTTGATGAATAGGCTGTGCAGATGAGCAACCTGCCGCCATCCATGGATTGGATTCGATTGCAAAAAGCTCTGGCTGTTGAAGCAGAACAGGGCTTCAACGATTTGCTAGGCAAACAGTATCGGTTCAGCGAGTTTCTGAGCCTCAGTCTCAGCCAGCCGCCAACGGACCTATTGCCCGCCGAGCAGCAAAAACTAAAAGAAATTGCCAGCCAGTACGGCCAGTACAGCGATATGAGCTTTGCTCAACGGCAGCACCTTGTCGCTGAGACGCGGCGATCGCTCTACCAAACCAAGCGATCGCTCGAAGATCGTCAGCACGATTCCCCAGCAGACTTGGCTAACTCCACCACCCCAACCACCAGTTCTTCCCGCACCGCCACAAAAACGAAAACGCCCCGCACTGTCCCCTTAGTGCAGGCCAAGACGAGCAACCGTTTGGATCTGGAGCAAGCTGTTACTTACCTTCCAGGCATTGGCCCCAAAAATAGCGAGCGGCTTGCCAAATTGGGTCTCTTCACCGTTCGGGATCTGCTGTTTTACTATCCCCGTGACCACATTGACTATGCACGGCAAGTCAACATTCGCCAAATGAAAGCTGGGGAAACGGTTACCCTCATCGGTACCGTGAAAAGCTGCACCTGTTTTAGCAGCCCCCGCAACGACAAACTCACCATTCTAGAACTGGTGGTGCGCGATGGCAGCGGCCAAACGCGCCTCAGCCGCTTTTACGCAGGGCAACGGTTCCGCAACCGCAGTTGGCAAGAGCAGCAGCGCCGCCTGTATCCACCCGGTGCCATCATCGCAGCTTCGGGGTTGGTTAAGGACAGCAAGTATGGCGTCACCCTGGATGATCCCCAAATTGAGGTGATCGATCACTCCGATGCTTCTATCGACTCCATGAAGGTGGGTCGAGTCTTGCCTATTTACCCCCTCACCGAGGGCGTACCCGCCGACTTGGTTCGCAAGGCGATCGTCAGCGCGCTTCCGGCGGGTGCCCAACTTCAGGAGCCACTTCCCAATGGCTTACGCACCAAGTATGAATTAACCGACATTCAAGCAGCGATCGCCAACATTCATTTTCCTCCCAATGGCGAAGCATTGGCCGCAGCCCGCCATCGCCTTGTCTTCGACGAATTTTTCTATCTGCAGCTAGGTTTGCTAAAACGGCGGCAAGCCCTACGCCAACAGCAAACCGGAGCCGTGCTTGCACCCACAGGCCAGCTCATCGACGAATTCTATCGGGTACTCCCCTTTACCCTAACTGGTGCCCAACAGCGGGTCGTTAACGAAATTCTCACCGATTTGCAAACCCCCAGCCCCATGAATCGGCTCGTGCAAGGCGACGTAGGCTCTGGTAAAACCGTCGTTGCCGTCGTTGCGATTTTGGCGGCAATCCAGGCTGGCTATCAAGCCGCACTCATGGCCCCAACCGAAGTATTGGCCGAGCAGCACTACCGCAAGATTGTGGAGTGGTTCAATCTGCTGCATTTGCCCGTAGAGTTGCTCACGGGCTCAACCAAAGCGGCAAAGCGGCGACAGCTGTTAGCCGAGTTGCAAACGGGGGAATTGCCGTTACTGGTGGGCACCCACGCGCTCATCGAAGATCCGGTGCAGTTTCAACAATTGGGGCTAGTCGTGATCGATGAACAGCATCGATTTGGCGTGCAGCAGCGGGCACGTCTTCAACAGAAAGGCAATCATCCCCACGTACTGACGATGACCGCCACACCCATTCCCCGCACCCTAGCCCTTACGCTCCACGGCGACCTGGATGTGAGCCAGATCGATGAGTTACCGCCCGGACGGCAAGCAATTCAAACGACGGCTTTGGGAGCAAAAGAGCGATCGCACGCCTACGATCTGATTCGCCGCGAAATTGCTCAGGGTCGTCAGGTTTATGTGGTGCTGCCCCTTGTGGAAGAGTCCGAAAAGCTTGATCTGAAATCGGCGATCGACGAATACCAGCGGTTGCAGGAAATGATCTTTCCCGAATTTCAAATCGGGCTGCTGCACGGCCGCATGACCTCCGCCGAAAAAGATGAGGCGATCAATCGATTTCGCAACAACGAGACCCAAATCCTCGTCTCTACTACTGTTGTCGAGGTTGGAGTAGACGTACCCAACGCCACCGTGATGTTGATTGAGCACGCCGAGCGGTTTGGCCTCTCCCAACTGCACCAGCTCCGGGGTCGTGTGGGCCGAGGCGCTGCCCAATCCTACTGCTTACTCATGAGCAGCAGCAAAGCTGAAACAGCGCGCCAACGCCTCAAAGTGCTGGAGCAATCTCAGGATGGTTTTTTCATCTCCGAAATGGACATGCGCTTTCGGGGACCTGGCGAGGTATTGGGCACTCGCCAGTCTGGGTTGCCCGATTTTGCCTTAGCCAGTCTGGTTGAAGATCAAGAAGTGCTGCAACTAGCTCGCGAAGCCGCCGAAACTGCCCTATCCAAAGATCCAACGCTAGATCGTTGGCCCGCAATGAAAGCTGAATTAACCTACCGATATACCAAACTCATGGGAGGCGCGATTTTGACGTGAGCAGGCTAGCCCTGACCAATTATCACATCAAGCTACTGGCAGCTCTATTTATGGTCATTGACCATGTGGGCTATGTTCTAGTGGACAATAATTCAACGATGCGGCTAATTGGTCGTCTGAGCTTTCCCCTATTTGCTTGGCTCTTGGTTCAAGGAGAGGCTCACACCCGAAATATTTGGCGCTATGGCATTCGACTGCTCATTTTCGCAGTGATCTCGCAGCCCATTTACCAGTACACCTTTCAAATTTTTACGCTAGATCTCAACATTCTGTTCACGCTGCTGATTGGGCTGGCGTGTTTGAGAGGAGCCCGACGCTACCCCTCAACTCAACTCATCATTTGGGTGCTTGGAGCGGCGATCGCCCAACTGCTGCGTGTCAACTATGGCGCTTACGGCATTGGCGTCATCGCTCTCATTCGCTTTTATCGCAACAGTCCCATTTGGTGGAGTGCATGGGTCGCCGTGCATCTTTTGTCCTGGATTGAATATGGGGCAAGCCAATTTCCTGCTGTCATCACTCCAGGTATTTTTATGTTAGCCAACCACCAGCTCGGCCCCAAAGCCCGCTGGTTCTACCTGTTTTATCCAGTGCATTTGGCCATCCTTTGGTACTTACGAGTGGAATTTATTCCAACTGCATAATCCACCACTTCTATCGTTTGAAGTAATACACCCGCAGTCAATCGGACAGAAATACCATGAACAAGCACTCGATAAACCGTCCCATAACCCGTCCTGCAATTCGTCCCACAACTGCGGCTACGCTCCGTCGTCGAGAGGTGTTGAGGTTTCTGGGAGGTCTCACGACCGTTTCACTCGTGGGATGCTCCCAAGGGCAATCCACCTCATCTCAATCCACAGGTGCACCAACCCTGGCCGCGACAACGCCCAATTGCGTCGTTAAGCCCGAGCAAACCGAAGGCCCTTACTTTGTGGATGAACGGCTCAACCGCTCCGACATTCGCTCCGATCCATCGACAGGTTTGATCAAGCAAGGAGTGCCCTTGCAGCTTACCGTTCAGGTTTCGCAGGTTGGCAATGGTACGTGCACCCCCTTGCGTGATGCCATGGTTGATATTTGGCACTGCGATGCTGAAGGCGTGTACTCCGATGTGAGCGATCGCCAAGCGAACACCGTTGGGCAAAAGTTTTTGCGCGGCTACCAAACCACCGATGCCAACGGAATCGCCCAGTTTTCGACCATCTATCCGGGCTGGTATCCCGGCAGAACCGTTCACATCCACTTCAAGATCCGCGCCAACTCTACAGCTCAACAGAGCTACGAGTTTACCTCGCAGCTTTACTTTGATGATGCTGTCACAGATCAGGTTTATGCGCAGCCACCCTACGCCAGAGGCGGACAACGCACACCCAACCATCAGGACGGGATCTTTCGCAACGGAGGGGACCAACTGATGCTGCAACTGGCCCAAACCACAGCAGGATATACTGCAACGTTTCCTATTGGCCTGAACTGGACCTAGTGCAACGCTGATATGCGACCAGGAACCGCTGCCAAGACTATCGGAAACCCAGTCAGTTCCTTCAAAAACCGTGCCCCGATTGAACAGGAACATGGTTTGACTAGATCAATTGAACGGTGAGATGAATCGGCGATCGCCCGCTCCCAAAGCAGACTCCTAAAACTCACTATCGTACGAATCGGGCATAGCAGCCTCCTGATCCCGCTTCGAGCCCAGCAGCTCCAGCCGATCAACTCGAATCACCGGCTTCGATCGCTCCACACCTGTGCTTCGATCCTGCCAATAGTCAAACTTGAGAGAACCCGTCACCCCAATCAAACTACCCTTCCGCACATAATCAGCAGCAATTTGAGCCGTTTTTCCCCAAATTTCGAGATTAAACCAATCGGGCTCATCGCTGTTGCGGGTGCGTCGGTTGACGGCCAAAGTCAGGTTGCACACCACATTTCCCGACTCGAAATACTTCACCTCAGGATCGCGACCTGCCCGTCCAACCAATGTCACAACGTTAATGCTCATAGCAACCTCAAACGCTTACCGCCATGTTTAGCTTATATAGAACACATCGTTTTTTGAGTCTCAAATTGTGTAAGACACAACAAAAAACAATCTTTTTCGCAAAAGGCAAAGTCTTGCAACAGCTCCTCATCCACAAAGATGACGGCTCAACAGTATCGCCACGTTTCCGACAAAAGGGTTGAGGAAAGATGGCTGTTTCTCATCACCATCTCATCGCTGCCCAAACTTTTAACCTTATCGTCTCGAAAACTCGAAAAATAGTTTGCCAGCCGCAATTGATAACACCAAACCACAAAATTTTCCTACAAAATCCTCATGTATGATCAGCAAGGTCTAGCGTTTAAACCGCATCGAGCGATCGCATCATGAACCCAGTTCCAAAAATTAGGAGACCAAATAACTCACAAAACCATGAACGACCCTTCTATTTTAGTACAAATTTAGTACAAAGGTGGGCAGCGTTAAATCGCCCATTCCCTTAGCTTGAGTGTGTTTCAAGCCTACAAGTTACTTCAGACTGCGGGTCAATTTATCTGGCTTATTCAAGCGGAAAGTAAGGTCTAGATGCGGTGCGATCGCCAACACTGGCCATCTTCTCACAATCAATTTCTCTCATCACGAGTGCAACAACCCCGCTCTTTAAAAAGCCCTAAAGCCCCTCAGGATAAGTCAATCGCTCAAAACAAAAAATGAGAAACAAGCATATCTAAATGATCGTCGCTAAAATCATCCAGTATGCTTATTGAACAACCTGAAATTTTGTTAGCGATCGCCTCATTCGCAGTGGTTTTGTGCCTTCTTTTGCCTTCATCTGTACGCCGTTAATCGTTTCCTCATATCCCTAAAAAACCTCTACGCTAGACTGTTGACACAAAACATAATAAAATCCACATCGATTAGCGTTGAGTCTAGAACGGGGTCATTTAGGGATCTTTATCTAGCATCAGGAGAAAAGTAGACTCGTGGGACTATTAAGCCGTTTCTCATTTTCGCGTGACATGGGTATCGATTTAGGTACTGCAAACACGCTGGTTTATGTATCTGGCAAAGGCATCGTGCTGCAAGAGCCCTCAGTGGTAGCGATCGACCAAAACCAGAAGCTTCCCTTAGCCGTGGGAGAAGACGCCAAAAAAATGCTGGGACGAACTCCCGGAAACGTGGTTGCCCTGCGCCCGCTACGAGATGGGGTAATCGCAGACTTCGACACCGCCGAGCTCATGCTCAAGCACTTCATCCGTCGAGTGCACGAGGGCCGTACCTTGGTATCTCCCCGCATCGTCATTGGTATTCCCAGTGGCGTAACTGGTGTAGAACGCCGTGCCGTCATGGAAGCCGCATCCCAAGCCGGTGCCCGCGATGTATATCTCATTGATGAGCCTGTAGCCGCTGCCATTGGTGCCGGTCTTCCGGTAGCCGAGCCCACCGGAAACATGATCATTGATATTGGGGGTGGTACAACCGAGGTTGCCGTGCTCAGTTTGCAGGGCACCGTGTTGAGCGAATCGGTGCGGGTTGCAGGCGATGAGCTAAGCGAAGCGATCTCTCAATACATGAAGAAGGTTCACAACCTGGTCATTGGTGAGAGAACCGCCGAAGAAATCAAGATTCACGTTGGATCTGCCTACCCTTCTGATGATGATAACGAAGTCATTATGGAGGTTCGCGGCTTGCACCTGCTGTCGGGTCTGCCTCGTACGGTCACCATCAAGAGTCCCGAAATCCGTGAAGCCATGGCCGAACCTTTATCGGTCATTATTGAAGCCGTGAAGCGAACCCTAGAGCGCACTCCTCCCGAACTCGCTGCTGATATTATTGATCGAGGCATCATGTTGGCTGGTGGTGGAGCCTTGCTCAAAGGTCTCGACACCCTCATCAGTCATGAAACTGGCATCGTCACCCATGTCGCTGCAGACCCCCTGAGCTGTGTGGTTTTGGGTACAGGTCGTGTACTTGAAAACTTTAAGCAGCTTGAGCGAGTCTTCAGTGGGCATTCGCGCAATTTCTAAGCCAAATTCTGTTTCTAATCTTCCTGCGCATGTCTCTTGACCACTGTAAGGAAGATAGGAGCGGATCAGCTTGGGGGACTCAATGGCGATCGCCCAAAGCATCGCTAAAAGCAATTAAACAGGGTTAACGTCGTTCTCCCTGTTTCTGGGGACGCAGTAGAGGAGTTGAATGCTAGCAGTTCGTCGCTGGTGGAATCGTCATGGTTTAAGAATTGGGCTAGTCGCACTGGCCATAGCTAGCGCTTGGGCATTGCGACAGACTCAAGGTGCTGCCGTATACGAACTCTATCGACTGATCACCCTCCCGTTTCAAACTCAAGAAGCCCAGCGTACGGCTGCCCTTGAAACAGCCCAAAGTCTTGAACTACAAGAGCGATTAATTGAGCTAGAAAACCAAAATCAACGACTGAAACAGCTGCTAGATTACAACGCGGTCCAAGCCAAGCCCGGCGTGGTAGCGCCCGTTGTGGGGCGCAGTGCAGACCATTGGTGGCAGCAAGTCACGCTAGGTCGCGGTAGCAATCACGGCATTACCGAAGGGGATGTGGTGTCGGGAACGGGTGGCATTGTCGGGCGAGTTGTGCGCGTCACGCCCAACACAAGCCGCGTGCTGCTTGTGAGCGACCCCACCAGCCAAATCGGGGTGACCGTCAGCCGCTCTCGGGTCATGGGCTTTATGCGAGGACGCTCGGGCACCCGTGCGGTAATGCAATTTTTTGAAAAAATTCCTGATGTTAAACCTGGAGATGTCGTCTCCACCTCAGCATACAGCGAACTATTTCCGGCGGGCTTGCCCGTTGGCCGTGTCGAATCGATCGATTTTAACAAGAGCCCTGCCCCCGAAGCGGTCATTGAATTATCTGCCCCAGTGAGCTACCTGGAGTGGGTCACCATTACACCCCATACCGTTGTTGGTTCTCGTCCTTAATACAAATTCAGGGGTACTGCCTGTGCGCTGGTTACGGACGCTTAGCCCAAATGCTCGCCAGCTTGTTAGCTGGACTGTGACGACCGTTTCTGTTCTGGTCTGCTTGCTGATTTTGCCTGCTCGTTTGCCAGGGATGGAGTTACTTGGGGTCGCTCCTAACTGGCTGCTGATTTGGGTAGTCGCTTGGAGCATTAAGCGATCGCTCTGGCAGGGTGCTTTGGCAGGCGTGGTGCTGGGTCTCGCTCAAGATGGCATGACCTCGCCCTATCCCTCTCATGTGCTAGGTCTGGTGGTGGTTGGTGTGCTAACCGCAGGGATTCAAAAGCAACGGTTCATCCAAGAGGACTTTATTTCTGTTGCGCTCATTGTGTTTGGAATGGCTGTTGTAGCAGAAACCGTCACAGCCGTGCAGTTCAGCCTAGGCAACTTAACAGGTAGTCTCTCCACCGCTTACCCAACCCTCGGCGAAATTTGGCGCTACCACCAGCGAATCGCGCTCTGCTCTGCCATTCTCAGCAGTCTGTGGGCACCTGTTGTGTATTACCCGCTAAATCGCTGGTGGGAAATGATGGAGATCGTAGAGCAAGGCAAAGCGCCCACAGTCTCGGCCAAAGCCGTTCGCTAAATATTTTTGGTTGAAGACTTGTCTGAGGATTTCCCAGCGCACAATCTTCAGACAAGTCTTTTTTGAGTGCGTTCTGTGCACATAAACACAGATGGGAACGCTTAGCCGGATGCATCCATCAACAGAATTTTTATGAATGCTGGATTGCATCGATCCTAGGAACTTTGGATGTTCTGGATGACGATGAACTTAGCCAAAAGGCGATCGCGCCACCTAGCAAAAAGCCCGAACAAGCTCTTGTTGATAGATAAGGTAATGAGCGGTTGAGAGTAAATCTTGGTGAATGCGATCGGGCTGAAATCGCTTGAGATAGTTAGCACTACGGATTCCGCAAGTTAGCGCAATCGTAGAAATTCCTGCCGACTGCCCTGCCAAAATATCTGCCTCTGTATCTCCCACCATCACAGCCGCATCAACGGCCGAGGCCGAGAAACTGTGGTCCTCAATGACCTGAGCCAGCAGTCTTGTCTTTAGCTCGGCCTGGTTGCGATAGGCCGCATCGCGATCGCTCGTTCCACGAATATCCGTAAACAAATCAGCCAAACCATAGCTCTCCAAAATTTGCAGAGCTTGCTCCTGGCAACGCAACGTCACCAAAATAAGCCTTGCCCCTTGCGATCGCAGCAATGACAACGCCCAGCGGACACCAGGCTGCAACCGATCTTGGTGCAACAGCGCAGGCTGATTTACAATCTCAGTCACGCGCTCCAAAAAATAATCAACATGATGCGACTGAAGCCCAGAGCGAATCGCAATTTCCAAATCAGGAACCCGATCCTGCTTCATTTGCCAAAATTGAGTCTTCGACAGCACATGAATCGGAATTGGTTCTCCCATCGCCTCGTACACCGCTTGCAGGTCGGCCAACCCCAGCTGGTAGGTTTGGTAATAGCGCTCAGAGACATCAATAATTGGCCCGTCAAAATCACAAAACACAGTTAAATCAGATGCCGACAAGCCAGGCGAAGTCCAATGATGCATGAGATCAGGTTCATGAGCCGCCAAAAAGCGCTGAGTGGAAGAGCTTTGCATCTTGAACGATAAACCTCGGTCAGTGGCTGTGGCAACGGACATAGACTGTTACCAGGGATACGATTTCTTAAACACTTCTTTACATTAGCAGCCATCGTATAAGTCGTCAACAACTATGGAGCCAGCTTGCATAACGAATTCTTATATAGGAGCCTTTATTCTCCATTGTAGTTCTCACAATCAAATTCAACTGTGGCTTCGCGCTCTAACAGCATGGTTACAGGGCCATCATTTTCAATAAAAACCTGCATCATCGCACCAAATTGGCCAGTCTCAACCTTGAGAGAACTGTGCCGCAACTTATCAACAAATTGTAAATAGCGGACTTCTGCAATGTCTGGTGGGGCCGCCTGATCAAATGACGGTCGGCGGCCCTTGCGGCAATCACCGTATAAGGTAAACTGACTCACCACCAGCAATTCACCACCAAGATCCACAACAGACGCATCAAAGCGCCCAGTGTCTTCATGGGGAAATAGGCGAAGTTCCAGACACTTGCGGACCATCCAGTCCAACTCAGCTTCGGTATCGGTTTTGGCAATGCCCACCAACAGCAGCAGTCCGCGACCAATCTGGCCGACAACTTTTCCATCCACCGTGACGTGAGAAGCCGTCACTCGCTGAACGACCACGCGCATCGTTGATTCGTCCTACTCGCTCATCGAACAGTTAGCTTTTGCCGCTACCAATGGGTGCGAATTCCCTGAGCCGACATGTGCTCATACAGTCGAGGCATCAGGCGATTGGGAACGATCGCAGCGGGAGTCAGTTCCGGTTGGTTTTGGCGAGCGATCCACCCTGCTGTGGAGCCTGCTGCTGCTCCAATGCTCCACTCGCCGTAATGAACGCGGGTGGCTGCATTCACAATGTGGCTGGCCGCGATCGCCTTGCCACCAATCAGCAAATTGTCTACCCCTTGTGGGATCAATGCCTCCAATGGAATTTGGATCGGACGCACCAAATGTTCCTTAACCGAAGCCCGAGAAGCCTCACCGGTTGGTTCCCAGTTGCGATAACGGCAGCCATGAATGTCAATGCCGTAGTGAGTTACCGCCACCGAGGTGGAGCTAAAATCGCGGCCCTCCATATCAATTCGAATATCAGGCTCGCGCATCATAAAGTTGGTGTCGCCATAGGCCGCACGTCCCACAATACGCCGCCCTTCACGAAAATAGGGCACCATACTCAGCCCGGACTCTGTGTTCATGGGCATCCCTGGCCCAGATAAATAAGTGAGCGGCATTGCAGCGGTGGACTGGTTTTGTAACAACCACTGGGCAAAGCTGAGGGCATGATTTTCCCCGTGGCGCAGCGACAAAATCGACAGCCCGCCCATCCAATTTTGATATTGGTTCGTCTGGCTAAGCTTTTCTTCCGTCAAGATCAGCGGTGGATTCATCCAGTTCCAATCATTTCCCCGAGTCCAGTTCACCATGGAAATGTCGCCCATGGCTGGAGTGCCGTTAAAGGCATTGGAATACGTAGTGCTGACAATCCGGCGATAGTTAAATAAGCTGCGTCCTGCAAACATGGGCGCGCCATCCATAGAGTAAACACTATCGTGCTCGTGCTTGGGATAGAAGGTCTTAATGTAGTCCAATCCTTTTAAGCTTTCGCCATTGTCGTTATGTAGGGCGAGAGCAAAGGGAAACGTGTAGGCTTGGGTGCACTCTGGATTATCGAAATTGGAGGCGTTTGGTTCGCCACTGGTCGCTTTGGACTCTGACCCAAGACGGTAGGGCACCCGTGACCACGCAACCAGTTCTCCCGTATCGGTTGCGTCGATCACCATCATTTGCTTCCCTGCGGGGGGCTGCAAGCGAATGGGAACTTTGCGGAACTGATGATCGCTTTCCCAGGAGTACCAGGACTGAAGCTCGACGGATAACCGCCCTGATGGCACGTAGTTCAGGTCGTGGGGTCGCCGCTGAACGGCGTAAATCGCAGTAATCTCATCTCCGGCTTCATTAAAGTCGGCTCCCTTGAAAGCCGTGGCGATCGCCCATCGGCTTCCTGGCGAAAATTGCAGCGCATTCTCCAAAAATTCGCGAGATGCGTTGGCTCCAGCCTCAGGTGGAAAACAAAGACGCCCCACCCAACAGTTATTCGTGTTTGCAGCGGGGGTATTTGCTGGCAGTCCCGTAAACGCAGGCAGGGCAATGGTTTGCTGCTCAATGCGCCCTTTAAAGTCAAGCCAGCTGCGAGAGAAGTTTTGTAGATTCAGCATTTTCAGCGACTCGTCAATCGCTGAAACACCCTGGGAACTGACTTGCCCACCCAACCACGGGGTTAGTTCAATCAAACAGGTTCTTGCGCCCGATTCCATCGCATGAGCGGCAGCGGCAATACCACCGAGGCTACCGCCAACGACCGCCACCTCGCATTCCCAGACTTCGGCTGCTTGTGGAAACGCCGCTGTCGAGGGACGTCCATTGGGTAGAAAGACCGCTGGTGCGATCGCACCTGAATCAATTTCCGCAGGGGCCACAGTTTCCTGCCCTGCCAAATTCGTAGCCAAGGGAGGTTCTCGACGTTCAAACGCAGTCAAAAAAACAGCAGAACCAGCACCCGCAAATAAGCCACACAACGGCAGGAGCCAGGTTAAAGGACGAGAGGCGAAGAATCGAATCATGCCGAATTTTCGGATGCTATGCTAAGAAAAACAAAGATTTTGCTGCAAATTCTCGTTTTATCGAGGATTACAGCACGGAATTGAGCAAGAGATAACGCTCAACTCGTTCAGTACAACACATTTTCAGAAATTTGAACCATTGTTGTTGTGGCAATTTGTAGAACTTTTTAGATTAAAGCGCTGATCCCCCTGGCGGTAATGCTGTTTTCTAGTCATGCGCTTTCATCCCAGCCCCAAATATCGTTGACACGCAAAAGGAACAAACCATGGAGATTCAAGGACTTGCCCCCAACCCTTTAGCAAAATTGTTCGGTGTGGCGATCGCCTCCTCCATTTTGCTCACCACTGGCGATGCCTTGGCCCAGGTCTATAGTTTTGGGAGTAGCGGTACTGCCGTTCGCGACATTCAAAATGCGCTGGGCGTTTCTGCGGATGGCGTCTACGGGTTAGAAACCGAAAACGCAGTTTTTGCGTTTCAAAGCCGCAATGGCTTACAGGTGGACGGGCAAGTTGGTCCTTCCACGCTGAGAGCCCTTGGCCTGGTCTATCTCATTGAGGGCAACACCACGAATGTGGGAGGGCCATCTATTCCAGCAGGGCCGGCCTATGGCACCAGCGCCATTGTTCGCACAGTATCTGGCGATGTCCTCAACGTGCGCGATCGCCCCAACGGGAACGTCGTCGGCGTGGTCAACAACGGAGTTCGTCTCAATTTAACTGGACGGCAGGAAAGCGCGGCAGGTTTCCGCTGGGCAGAACTATCCGGGGGCGGATGGGTCGCCTCCGAATACCTCGTTTTTAGCAATACGGGTGGCCCCGATCCAAGCTATCCCAACTATCCTGGCGATCCCGGCTATCCTACCTATCCTGGCGGCACGATTAGCCAAATTGGTCCCTACGTTGTTGCCGTACCGGGCAGTGGTTCCGATCTTCTATTTCGGGTGCGCCGTTTCTCCAATGGGGCCTTTCAGGATCAGGCGAGTCAGGGAGCCTTCGTGAATGCAGGCGCATTCCAAGAGCGCAACGCCGCCGAAAACTTTGCGTCTCTTTTACGCCGCAATGGCTTCGATGCCCGAGTCACCTATCGGACTTACCTGTAGTCCGCTTAGAAAGCAGACTTTCATCATCGGTGCGATCGCTTTCTCAAGTAGGAATTTGGGTCATGCCAAACCCCTACTCAAGCCATTGCAAAGTCGTGACTTCTCATCCCTAGGCACTCTGCGCTCTGCACAAATGGCTTTGGGGAAGCATGAATTGTTGCACGGTTCTGCTACGCAACAATTCATGCAGAAAGTCTCCCGATTATCGAATCATTGATCGTCAAGCCACCGAACAAAATCCAACACCACAAAGAGTGGGGATCGAGATGATCCCCACTCTTTGTACTAAAGGTATAGCGATCGCCAGTTTGATTAGGAGATTTTTGAGGGATGGCTCCGCCATCCCTCAAAAATCTCCTTGTCTCAACTAAGCTGGCGACAGCTATAGGACTGACACACTTCCGACGAAAAACCAGGGAATTGCATGATGTTTGGATCAAACATCATGCGACTGCGTAAGCCCTGAAAGACTCACGCTCAGCGCAAACCCAGATCTGTTGCAATGCGGTGGGCGCAAGCAAACCCCGAAAACGCAACAGCATTGAGCCCTTGCCCTGGAAATGTACTGTCTCCCACACAATACAAGCCCGGAACTGCCGTGCGATTAAATGGCATACCCAACAATCCCAGCAGCTTACGGCGAGGGATGGGGCCATAGGTTCCGTCTGCCCGCCCCAAAAAGCGGCGATGCGTGCGTGGTGTACCCACCTCTTGATAATCCAAAGCATTAGCAAGATCAGGAAAAATTGCTTCCAATCGCTCAATTAGTTGAGCGGCAACTACTTCTTTCTTGGCCTCGTACTCTTTTGCAGAAAGATGTTGCCAGTCCTCGATCCAATCGGGGGTAAAAGCATGGATAATATGATGCCCTGCGGGTGCCAAAGACGGATCCAACAGCGTTGGAATGGAAACAAACAGCGTTCCTTGAGCGGCTTCAATGCGATCCCAATCTTCCAAAACAATGTGATGGCACTCCGTACCAGCCGCTAATACTTCGGCTTTAACCCCCAAGTGCATGCTAAAAAAGCTGGGCGATTTTTGGTAACGCTGCTGCCATTTTCGCTCACTGCGCGGCATAGTATCCGCTGGCATCAACTTTTCAAACGTGTCCCATCGGGTGGCATTGGAAACGATGCGCTTGGCAAAATAGCGTTTTCCATTAGCCAACTTGACGCCAACAGCCCGCCCTTGCTCCATCAAAATTTCAGTCACGCGGGCTTTGTACTCAATTGTACTGCCAGCTTTTTCCAGCCCTTCTACCAACTTTTGAGCAATTTGCCCTACACCACCTTTGGGATAGTTGATACCGCCATAGTGGCGATCGCTAAACACCATACCCGCGTTGATCATGGGAGTTTTGTCTGCGGGTACCACCGACCAGCAATAACACTCCATGTCAATAAACTGCAGTAGCTCTGGATCTTGAATGTAACGTCGGGCAATGTCGCCCACATTCTGCGGTAAGTACTTGACCAATCCTAAACACGACAACGGATGCTGAAAAAAGACCCGAGTGAGATAACGCGGCTCTTCCAACGACAGCAACTCCATCGCATTCAGACAATTGAAAACAGCCCAGCACTCGTCATAAAATTTGCGAATTCCAGTTGCTTCGTGAGGAAAGCGATCGCTCAGTTCTTGCAAAAAATTCTCATATTCTCGGTATACCTTCAGCTCCAAACCTTTGGGCAAATGGTAATGAATCTGTACCGGATCAGGAATCGTCTCAATCGACATGCCCACCGCATCCAACGCACGCGTTAGCAGATTGGTGGTTCCCTGGCTGCCAAAGCCAAAGATCATCGAAGCCCCTACATCAAAGCGGTATCCTTCGCGCTCAAAATAGCCAGCGCTGCCTCCTGGAATGATATACCGCTCCAGAACCAACACTTTTGCACCCTTGGCCGCAAGTTGAGTTGCTGTAACCAGCCCCCCAATCCCCGAACCAATCACAATGGCATCCCACGTTTGGCCACTGGAATTCTGTGTTTCTTCTACCTGAACTGCCTCACTCTTAACCGTCATGAAAAGCCAAACCGCTCAACTGTAAACGCGACGCCTTACTCAGTGTATCTGAGCCAAGCCTCGCACGCTGAACCAATGTATAGGAAGCCTGTGCTTAACCCTCCAAAAAAAATGGGGGATTAGTCTGCCGGACTAACCCCACCTGCCGATCCTTTGAGAGGAGAACACTAAAATTAGAGTAGCCTTGTTGAAAATAATTGTCAACAGGTGAGGTCCTAAATTTTGGAGGCGATCGCAATTTCATCTCATTTTGCAAAATTGGTGAACCCGTGGCCTTGGTTTGCTATTATGGTGAAGCACTCGCGGATGTGGCGGAATTGGTAGACGCGCTAGATTTAGGTTCTAGTTCCTCACGGAGTGAAGGTTCAAGTCCTTTCATCCGCATGAAATAAACACCCACACATAAATCCTGCGAAATTCGCACACCATCAGCCATGGGTGCGAATTTCGCCTTAAAGGCAAACACTTTACCTGCGGGATGGCTATTGGCTTGTTTTTGCAAGGCTAGCATCCTCGCGTTTAAGACTGGCAGCCTTTATTTATCACAGGACTTTACGCAGTTGAATGATGTTTGGAGTGCTAAATGCCCCAAACATCATTCAACCCCCTGTTTTTTCGGATGAAGTGCGTCAGTCCTGCATCCATCAGGCTTAATCATGCGAATCAGCTTCCGCAGCAAGGTTGAGTTTTATCAGCGCTAGCCCTGTGATGAAGCCATAGGCAGCCCAACCACAACCGCTAACAATACCCACCAGCCAACTGGGTAGCCAAGGACAAGCCGCTGCACACAGCCCAGCGCTAACACCCCCTTGAGCCATCCCACCCAGCACGCTGGTCAGAATCCAAGCCCAAGTGCCATAGCTTCGGAGTTGCAGAACCAAGCTTTGGGCGATCGCCATGCCAAACACCATGAGCGGCCCTGTAACCAAATTGAGCCAAAAGACCTCCCACAAGCCAAATTGTTGCCATAAAGCATCAACCGCTGGGCGGTAAAGTCCCTGGCTTGCTGCTAGTAATAACGTACTGGCGATCCAACCCACAGCACTTGCCAGCGGCCACCACCGAAAGCGTCGGGTTGAGCAAAATACCATCCACTGCGCTGATCCTAAAATTGCGCCCGTCAGGATGAGGGTTGCCGCAAACTGTAACCCATGATTTTCTAAAAAGCCAACGAGAAAGCCACCCACAAAGTTGGCCCCAACCCAAGCAGCCAGCCATTGAGCAGGATGCGATCGCCCAGCAACACGAGACATACGCCAACTCCAGAGAGGTATTACAAGCCAGGCAACAGCGACAAATTTTGCATCATGTCATCCAAATAAGGCTCGAACAGACGAAAATCTACCTCATTGGTGAACAAGCCCGTGGAATCACCATTCATCACACCAGTCGAAAACACATAAACCATCTCACCATCAGTCGCCATATAGCCAACCATACGCTCAAAGCTGGTTCCATTGGGATGGCTCGTCAAGTATCCAAAGCTAAGTCCTGGCAAACCGCCAACCACCATCGCTTCTGGTGCATCTGCCGAAAACCTTAAAGCTGGATCTGCAATGCGGCGATCTTGCTCAAAGGCAACATAGTGGTTTTCGACCAAAGCCTGCAAAAACGACAGCTCCGAACCTTGGATAAGAGCCACTTCATTGAGCGGCGCCGCCTCGCTTGCAGGATAGCGAAAGCGCTCTACCGTGCCGATCCGCTCACCGTTGGCGTACACGCATAACAGCACCGGATTCTCGCAGGGTGCAATTTGCCAATTTTGGGGGGCAGAGGTTGGCTCCAAAATAGGGCTCCAACCAGTCAAGTTGGTAGATGAGGCATTGGAGCTTGAGTGGACCTCCATTTCAAACCTGTTCGATTGAGGAGGTGACAATACATTCTCCGAACAGGCCATAAGAGCGTTGGTCAGCAACATCACTGCGGCCAAAGTCGAGTTGCGAATCATTTGTTTCATAAAGTAACGCCAGAAAATAACGCAGGTTTGACATTGCACAGGTTGAAGAGGCAGTGGGGAATGAAGCGGCCAAGCAAATGTCATTGCTGAATCAACTATTTCCAGGAACTCCACGACGCCTGCTACATCACACCTGCTACATCAGTACACTCAGATGGAGAGACACCAGCTATGGTGGAGATGACTCAGTATGGATGATGAGCAAGTGTTTCTGCTGCCCTCAAGTTCTCTTAATTTCTAATGTGTTCGCGATTGCTAGGTTTTAGCAAATGGTTGCCAGAACTGAAACACAAGACACTAAAGCACAAAACTTTGCACAGAACGACACATTCACCCCAGTGACAACCAATCCCGCCAACGATTGATCTACACTTGGTAAAAAACCGGTTTCTCCGTAAATCCAAACTTCTCCGTTGGATCTCCTTAAATAACCTCCTGCAATTTTGGGTGATGTTCTAAACAGGTGAACCGTAACCAAATCGTGCGATCGCCTTAAGATCAGCTCCGATCGCACAAGGGTTGCATCTCTACCATCCCTCAGCCACAACGTCACATTTCAGAAGTCACTGACTCAGCCTCACATTCAGCGCAAGAGGCTACGCTGAAGATACAGCACCGATTTCTTCACAGATGGCAATAGATTAAAAGGAGCATACTGCAGCAGTATGATGAACGATAAAACAGACTTAGAAAACCGGAAGATTTTAGCCGTTTTATGCCATGCTTCGCAGCTGTTTAGCTCCTTAGCAATCTCGATTGCCGTTCCCATTATCATTTTGATCATTTCAGAAGACCCAATTGTTCAAGCTCACGCCAAGGAAGCGATTAACTTTGCAATCAGTGTTATTCTCTACGCAATTATTTGTTTAATCCTGACGATCGTAGTCTTTGGTATTTCAGGTATCTCCCTGTTTGTTCTGCTGTTTATTGGCAGTTGGATGTTGCCTATTTTTGCAGTTGTTCGGGCTGCGACAATGCCCGATATTCCGTATCGATATCCCTTTGTGATGCGCTTCGTGTAAAACGAGCGCTAATCGGGTGATACATGACCGCTCTACGGTGAATGACCGCGATCGCCCTCACCACACCCAAAAGAATTTAGACCTCCTGCATCTGTGAAACACAACCCCGTAAGTAGATGCGGGTATTAGCCATGCGTTAGACATATGCAAAAACTGGAATAAGATGCCACAATAACCAGCACTAAGATAGGCATCTTGCAGGTGAGCTTGTAATGCGCAATGCCATTCAGTCTGTTTATTATTTTCCAGTTAAAATGACCCTGTTGGTTGTGAGCACGCTCACCGTTATGGCAGGGGCCACGATTGCTCCTTCCCTTCCGGCAATGCAGTTTCACTTTGCTAATATTCCTAATTCGCCCTATTTAGTCCGGCTCATACTCACGATTCCTGCGCTGAGTATTGCCATTGGGGCACCATTTTTGGGAGTTGTTAGCGATCGCCTCGGTCGAAAACCATTGCTACTTGCATCTCTGCTGCTGTACGGATTGGCTGGCAGTTCCGGCACATGGCTAAATTCCATCGGGCTAATTTTGGTAGGCCGCGCCTTGCTCGGTATTAGCGTTGCAGGCGTTATGATCACCACAATTGCCCTAATTGCAGACTACTATTCTGGCGACGAACGGGGTCAGTTTTTAGGCTTGCAGTCAGCATTTATGGCCTTGGGGGGCGTATTTTTTTTGGCGGTTGGAGGGTTCCTCGCCGATTTTTATTGGCGTATGCCATTCTTGATTTATTTAACAGCGTGGGGCTTGGTTCCGTTCGTCCTCTTTTTATTACCAGAGCCTCAAAATTCTGATGCAGCAACCGATGCAACTGTGATTACGCTTGATGAACCCCAAACATTGCCAACGCAGCTATTGTGGTTGACTTATGCGATCGCCCTTGCATCGCAAATCGTGTTCTACATCATTCCCACTCAATTACCTTTTTATCTTCAACAACTCGCCAACACCAGCGCGTCCCAAAGTGGTTTGGCGATCGCCCTTGCAACATTCTCTGCCGCAATCAGCTCTTTATCCTACCAACGTATTAAATCCGGTCAAACATTCATTGGAATGTATGCCCTGTCATTTATCAACATGGCTGTTGGCTATATCATCATTGCACTTGCCCAAGGGTTGGTGACAGCATTGCTTGGCTTAGCGATCGCAGGTTTGGGATTGGGCCTGCTCATGCCAAACATGAATTTTTGCTTAACCTCCATTGTCCCCAGTGCCGTGCGGGGTCGCGTGCTTAGTGGCCTAACAACCAGTTTCTTTTTGGGACAATTTTTGTCACCCCTAGTCAGCCAACCCCTCAGCCAGCTCACAAGTTTAGGTGCAACCTACGGTTTTGCTGGTGCATTCATGGCGTTGTTAGGTGCGATCGCCCTACTTGTGTGGTGGAACGGCAACCAATCTAGCTAGTATTCTGAAGCAATCTTCTAGCCAAACCAGAGCAAAAATTTCATGGCAAAACTGTTTGACCATATTACAGACGAGCTACGCAGCTTCATTGCGAAGCAACAGATGTTTTTTGTTGCAACAGCTCCACTCAGCAATGCAGGGCATGTCAACCTTTCTCCAAAAGGGCTAGATAGTTTTCGGGTACTCTCTCCACATCGGGTTGCCTATCTTGACCTGACTGGCAGCGGCAACGAAACCTCAGCCCACCTACTTGAAAATGGTCGCATCACCCTCATGTTTTGCGCATTTTCAGGCTCACCCTTGATCCTGCGCCTTTACGGACAAGGAGAAGTCATTCTGCCCAACTCCGCCTATTGGAACGACCTTGCTTCCCATTTCCCACCCCTGGCAGGTGCCCGGCAAATCATCCTGGTTCAGGTTGAACGGGTGCAAACCTCCTGTGGCATGGGAGTGCCCATGTATGAATCTGCTGAGCAGAGAGAGCTATTGACCGATTGGGCCACAAAAAAAGGCAAACCCGGACTCAAAGAGTACCACCAACTTAAAAATCGAGTCAGTATTGATGGATTACCAACCCCCCTCATGGCGTATCTTGGCGAATAGGGATTGTTCAGCCCGATCCGCCCAACAACGCTCCTAGAAACGGCCATGGCTACTCATCCAATTGCCATGGCTCTTTGTTATAGCCCTCATCCAAGACCTTTTTGGACCGCAGCACTAACGCCACACGACCAATGATCTGGGCATTGCCAGCTTCAGCTAACCACTCAACCTGCAACTGATCCTCATGGTTGATTAAAAAGTAGCTGAACTCATTCCACTGGCGATCGCCCCGATCCACCAAGACCAACACATCTTCCACCACCTCATCAGGAAAGTTGGGCAAGTCATGGCTAGAAGCAATCAATACAACAGGATCTTCTGCGGCATACACAATCTGCCAACCTGGCATGGGTACCCAAGCACCCTCCCCAGAAAATTTGACAATATTGAACGGTTCTTCTGCCTCAACCATGGGCACAGCTTTCAAATCTGCCAACGTCATCGGCAGTTTGCCCGCTACAGGTAGCAACCGGGGTACCTCACTCTCTGTTTCTAAACGATAGGTGGGGAGCAACGGCACTTTTTTAACCGCCGCGACTGAAAAGTCCGTTAGCAGCTTTTCAATTTGCTGGCGGGCACTGGCACTGGCCGCAAATCTCAACCCTTGAGCAATGAGTCGCGATCGCTCCTGTAAATCTCGCTGCTGCTTGGCTAACTTCCAGTAGTAATAGGCCACGGCATCTTCGGGATACTGAGGAAACTCCTCCGGCGAATTTGCAAATCGAGAAAAATCTTTGAGCGCTTTGGCAACATCCCGCGCCCCTTCTGAATCAATGCCCTTCTCCGTGACCAAAGTTGCCGCCGCCACGCGATCGCTCTGGTTCAAAATCCGCAACTCATACAGCGTATCGCTCCCCGTCTTCTCAAATCGAGCCTGCACCGCATCCGACAATCCTGCGCCCACCATTGAGCTGTAAACCTGGGCTGCCACTACCAGCTGATTTTGATGAATCGGCTCAAACCCTGTTTCCTCAAAAATGCGCTGAGGCGTAAAACCAGCCTTTTGCAACTGCTGACAGCGATCGCCCCACAGCCGCCAATGGCCTTCTTTTCGGCGCAACGACAACAACACATTGCTGACTTCAGCCTCGCTCAATGGCGCAGAACGGTCGGGTGTAGGTCCAGTCATAAAACTTTCGCATCTCAACGTGCAATCTCATTTTGGCGCATTTCCTGCCCCGATAAATCTTATTTCAGAAAATGCTTGACTTCTCCTATCGCTTCAGGCATTATTAAAAACGCGCAACGGGGATATAGCTCAGTTGGTAGAGCACTTCAATGGCATTGAAGGGGTCAGCGGTTCGAATCCGCTTATCTCCATAAGTACAAATTTCAGGCAAGGTTTTGGAAGGTCTGGGCATACAACCATAAGTTGAGCAAAATGCTCACTTTATGCTTGTTTTTTTCGCTGCTCATCTTATGCTTGTAACTTGGGTTGCGCCAACATAGATTTTAGGTATTTTTGCTTATATTTTATTTGGCTATCCGCTTGCGGAGGATTTTAATGCTCTAATCGGGTAAAAGGGGACACGGCAGCGTGCCCCCTTTTACCCGAATCCAATTAAGCACTTAAATTCTATCTACTCTTGAAACTATACTGGCTCAATACCGTTAAGTCGCCAACTAGAACGGGCAAGAGACTCTAATTCTCTTAGCACAATTTTATACTCTTCGGGAAAATTTTCTTGAACTCTATAAAGCTTGGGTTTTCCTATAGACGACAAAATACCAATCTGCTCCAATGCGGCTAAGTGACCTTGAGCGGTATTTTTTGCCATGCGAGTACCGAGGGCGACTTCTTGCGCGGTTGCTGATCTTTTATCAAAGACGTACCAATATACTTCTGCCCTGGTTACAGGAAATGATGAGGAATCCACAGTACTACTCCATCAATCTATGGGTTGCGATAAAACTTCGTTTCTTATAGCCTCAAGTCTGTTACGTACCTTTCTGTAGCGAAGATATCCTGGTTTACTGAGGTATTCTGAAACACGCATTTCGGAAGGGTATTCTCCATCAGTATGGAGTTGATTGACAATTTCTTCAATCTCCAAACAAACCTGCTCAACAATATCTAAATGGGACTCTTGGCGATATCTCTTATATTTAAGGGACACTGCTTGACACAAATCCCGGAAGTGGCGGTAGATTGTCCGTCTATCGTATTCCAAACGCCTAGCTACTTCTTCCATTGATGGAGGTGGTAATTCCTCACTTGAGACTATAGACTCAAGATAGCTTCGTACTCGGTCGGACTCAAAAGGTTTACTCTCATTCCTAGAGGACTTTTGAAATTGATTATCTCTCTGAATGCTCCAACTAAGTTTACCCTCATCAAGTCCCACTAGAAGACTCTTTAGGGGTAATTGTAGGCAATAACAGATTCTTAAAAGTGCATTAAGTTTGGGAAGATTTCTGCCCTTACACCACAACCAGACAGTATTTTTAGGCATCTGAAGATGGCGAGCAAAGTCAGCAATGTTGCCTTCACAAAGGTGATCTACGATTACTCGTAGATTCCTAGAGATGTTGTCTCTTGAAAAAGAGACAACTAGTTGGGGAAGCTCAGCCAGTAATTCTCCAACAGCGTTTGCGGTCCAAGTAAACCAATCCCAATTGTCCTTACTCCAGGCTTGATCACTCTCCCGCTCTAATGTTGTAGAGGAACCGAGCCAACCATCACATCTTGAGCAGTAACCCGGACGCGATCGCCAGGCTAAAGGAGCATTAGCTTGGCAACAATGTGGACATTCCAGAACTAACTGGCACTGATGATAAGGGCACATTTTGACACAATCCAATGTCCAAAGCAGAGGATCAAAGATTATTTGTCCTTGTTCTTGCCATGCCTCATAACAAGCAGGGCACCATGCCCTATCTGGACGCAATAACCCATTATGTGGAAGAACCTCTGCCAGAGGAACTAAAGTTAGGAACTTCAAATTACTCTTTAATGTCAGTTGCTGGAGAGCATCAGTTAGCTCTGATGCCATGACCCCTGTTCCATTCAATGCATCTGTAAACTTGGATATCTTGTGCAAATTTGCACCTCCATGTTGCTTTCCTACAAGAGACGCTAGCTCTCGTTCCATTAGGATACCTACAGGGAGATTGTGAGATTGAGATAAACGGCTTAAGTATCCTGTAAGGCTCTCTATGTAGAAAGTTTGAATGCCTTGAATTTCTAAATGATTTAGACAACTACGGTGAGGGAAGCTCGTGCGTTCCAGAGTATAGTCCTGAGAATTAAAATTATTTTTCAAAGATAATGGGAACACTGTTTTTATTGCTCCTATGTTCTAAATCCAAAACTTTGTAGGGCATTTTTCCAAGAAATATGCACTTCTTTATACCGAAAATAGCCAGGTTTACTCATACGATTTCTAACACGATCACCGCTAGGGTAAACCTTTTCACCAACTAGGGCTGCGACAGCTTGTTTCACTTCTTCACAAGCATCCTGTATTCTTTTCTGGCTAGCAGTATGCTGAAAATCAAGAAATTTCTCTGATATTTCTTTGCAAAGATCTGGAAAATAGCTGTTTAAGGTTTGTGTGTAATAACCAAGCCTTCTACCCACCTCTCTCATTGAGGGTGAATCGCTTTCGTCATTGAGAATTTGTTTCAAAATATCTTCTAACTCAATCAAGCTAGGCTGGTTGAGTCCTTGCTTATGCTCATAACGTCTTTGCAAAATAGCATCTAATAACTCAGGAAAGTAATTACGAACGGTTGATTCGTCTGTCTGAAGAGATTTAGTAATCTCGGCTAATGGAGGTGGGCACTTCTCACCCTCAAGATACGTCTTTAATCCACTCTCTAGTTTTTGTAGTCTCTCTGCTGCCTGTAATTCTTTAAACTCAGCCCGTTGAATCTTTATTGTTTGATATAAATCTGGAAATTTTCTCTGAAAGTCTAATCCACTTATTCTGTATTGTCTTGCAATACTGGCTATCGTCGGAGGGCAATCATCACTGTTACAAATACCCTCTAACCCCTCTCTAATAAAGTCTAATTTTTCTATTTTCACGTTTTGTTGCTCAAGTTCCCTACGAGCTGTGATAGCTTCACATAAATCTGGAAAGGCTTTGCGGAGCGCTGGGGTGTTTACATGGAGGTCTCTGGCAATTACAAACACGGCTGAAGGAGTATTAATACCTGCAAGTGCTGCCTCTAAAAGACTTTGCACTTCTGCTAATCTTTTTGCTAAGGGGAGTGTTGTGCCTACATAAGATTTACGCTTTTCCCTTTCGGCAATATAGGTGTTACACAACTCTGGAAAATACTTCCAAAGTGTTCTCGGTGTAGTATTTAAGCAACTAGCAAGCTGGTACAAGGCTGGTAGATCAGCATCGCTCGCTAAAGTATTCTCTAATGCTATTCGGAATTGTTCAATCCTCTCTTTAGATAGCGAAGTTACATCGGTAGCAAAATTACGCTTTGTAATTGCATCACATAAAGTTGGAAAATATTTATGTAAAGTGTTTGATGTTGTTCCAAGATGTTTAGCAACTTCTTTAAGAGGTAAAGCACTGTCACCACTCTCTAAAACCTGCTGGAGATAAGCCTGTAATTCTTCTAGTTGTTCCGTTGAGAATTGGCTTCTTCCCTTCGTACCGATGACTGTAGTTTTCGCTTGATCTGGTACTATACCGCCTGTTACAAGATTTGATTCTTCGCACAAGCCAGTTAGAATATTTGTCAAAGAAGATTTGAAGTAGAAGCTAATTTCAAGTAGTGAAATTAGAGACGGGAAATGCCTTTTTGTTAACCAGTGTGTTGCTGTACCTGGGCTAAACCCAAGCAGGCGTGAAAACTTAACAATGTTGCCGTCCGCAGTCTTATTGATATATTCAGCCAACTTTGCAACTACTTTGTCTTTGCTAATCATGCCTTGAAGATCTGAAAGAATAGCAAACACATCTCCAAGACTAGTTGCAAACCAAACTTGCTTTTCTACTTCTTCTGCTTTTAGCTCTTGTTCTTTATAACTGGATATCGTGCCAAGCCACTGACCACAGTTCGGACAGTAGCCAGGATTCGAGAAGCCATCTAGTGGGTAAAACGATTGTTTACAATGAGGACAAGTATCTACAAGAGGATGGTAGTGAATCGGGCAAATACTGACAGCTTCTATTGTCCAAAGCAACGGATCGTAAATTTCTTGATTTGTTGATTGCCAATGTTCGTAGCACATTGGGCACCAAGCTTGGTTAAGGCGAGATAGTTTCCGAGCGTGAAAGACTTCTGCTAGAGGAATCAATGTGAGGAGGTGTAAGTCTTTACGGAGAGTTAGTGTCTCAAGTGCTTGAACAAAATCCTTTGCCGTAGCACCTAGTCCATTAACTGCTCTACCCAACGTATTAAAAACTGAATTCAACTGCTGAGACTTTCGGCAGGATAGCGGCGCTATTTCATCGTAGATGATCGTACCTGGATACAGACAATGGCTTCGAGCAATCCGACGAATATAGCTACTTAAACTCTCGACATACGGAGTTCCAATACCTACGGGATTTTGGTGATTCAAACGACTATGCTGTGGTAATTCATGCAGAGCTAAATTCCACCAAATTTCAGAATGTAGTGAGCTAGCCATATTTTTCTCAGATACTCACTGTGTACAGGAGCAACATTACGCGAGTTCTCCAACAGGATCTCGCTCTGGATTGCGTGTACCTGGTCGTCTAGGTGGCAACGATTTTGACTCTTCATCTGGCTGAGAAGTTATAGAGTCGTCTGTTTGAACATTTCCCTTTTGAATTAGTGAAAGACCGAGAAGAGAACGAAGCTGATCACGCTCCTCAAGAGAGTCCTGTAATTTTGTCTCACCCTCCATTGCATTCTCCAGCATCTGTGCACATTCGGCGACTGACTTAGCTGTTTTTTCCAAGTGTGTGGCAGTAATGGTATTAGCTTCCTCCTCTAGTGCAAGAGCAAAGGCTTGAGTCAGCCAATCTATCAAAGTTCCCACACATCCAATAGATCGTTCGTAACAAAACTCCCAGTGCTCAGCACTAAGATCTGGCACTTCTAGAAGTGGAAACTTGAACTGCAAGTTTTTGAGAATTCGTCGAAATTCTTCAAGGTCTTGTTTGTTAGTTTTATACCGTTGAAAGTGAATAATTTGTCTACGCCGACTGAGTTGAGGACTTAATTTCAAAAAATCGAGTAGTTGGTAAGTACCAAAGCCTACCCACGGTACTTTTGTAAGATTTACAATTGACTTGACACAGTCCATATGGCTCTCCAGTGTCTGAGAATTCGTCATTTTTCCTATATGTTGCATTTCGTCCATTGCCAGTGCGTGAGGTTTTAGCTCAGAAATCGCTTTCTCTAGTGCCTCTCTTAGCTCAGATTCAGAAACTCTGCTAGCAATTAGGAGGTTACCTTGATTACGACGGATTCCCTCAATGTCGTAATCGATATAGCCACCAAGCAATTTATCAACAATCAATAGAGTGCGCTTGTAAAAGTCTTTCCATCTAAAGGTTGTCGCTCCGGGGGCTACCGCTTCAACATCCACAAACGGAATACGGTCATTTTCTTCAGCTTGCTCTAGAAAAACTCCTTCTTTTATTTTTCTCTTGATTAAGTTTAGCAGTGTTGTTTTGCCAACTCCAGAAGGACCAATTACCATGATCACAGATGCTCCAGCAGGCTCATAAATAACTCGTTTAGCATTTTGGTAACAGATCTTCAAGTTGCGGTGTAGGATGGCTTTCTCAAACTTCTTAAAGAATCTGAGACGAGCACGTTTTGATTGATTCAGCAGTTCTTGTGGAAATCTTCGAGAAGTTACCATTGCACTAAAACCTAAGGTAAAAGGTAAAGATTGTGTGACTGGTTCAGCGTACTTTTTACTCTTCGTTGCCCTGTAGATAGTCTGGGAACAACCCTGATTGTTCAGCTAGGTATTCAGCTACTCTGGCTTCACCCTCAATTCCATCCTTAACCATCTGTTGACATTCAAAAGTTAATTTGGCAGTGCGTTCTAAATGGCTGATAGACAAGGTGTTTGCTGTTTCTTCTAGAGCCAAAGCAACTGCTTGGGTGAGCCAGCCTTTAAGAATACCCACGCAGCCAATGGATCGTTCGTAGCAAAACTCCCAGCATTCACACAGAGACGGAGTTTCTGGCAATGGTACTCGGCTTTGAAATATGCTCAAAATTCTTTGGAATTCTTGGGCATCCTGCTCCACTTCATAGTGATAACGTGGGAAGTGAATGATTTTCGTAATTCCGCTGGATCGAAGGTCGGAGTTAAGAAGCCTGAGCAATTGATAAGTTCCAAATCCGACCCATACAACTTGAGAACCTTCCATCAAAAATTTGATACGCTCTCCATAGTCCTCTAATGTGCTTGAACTTGCTGTTCTAATGATATGCTGCATTTCGTCAATAGCCACTACATAGGGTTTGCGATGAGATAAGGATGTGAGCAAAGCATTAAGCAGCGTAATTTCAGATGCCCTTTTGCCTGAAGATGGTTTTTTACGCTTTAAAGAATCTTGGATTGTCCCATAGTCTATTTTTTGATCAATATAAAGCTCACCCAGAGCAACAAGTATTTGCCTGTAAAGACCATCCCACATAAATTTTCCTTGCCCTGTTGCCATCGCTTCGATATTTATGAACGGAATTAAACCAGGATTGTGAATCAACTCAGGAAGTACCTCCCTAATGACCAAGTTCTCTAATAGGCGCAGTAAAATACTTTTACCTACTCCAGACGGTCCAACTACAAGAATTAGCTCACTCTGCGATCGACTACAAGCTCGTTGTAAAAGCACATTGACTGCCTGATCTAAGTTCCGATGCGATATAGCATATTGATCATTTTTGAAGAAGTCTAGTCGCTGTTGATTTGATTGTTCAAACAAATCACTAGGAAGTTGATCAGTGTGAAGCTCCATTACAATTCCTCTAATACTTCATCCTCAGTTAAATCATTTGCAATACTCGTCTTAGCTTTGTCTAAAAGATCAGATTTGTTGGGTAAACACAATTCATCGGTTTCTGCTGAACCATGACCAGCAAGTTGTAACGACCGTTCAATGTCATCATTCTTCGATGTTATGCTTCCTTCAATTGTTGGTAGATGATCTTTCTGATTCCCCTCACCTTCAATAAGTTTGTGAATCTCTCTAACCTCAGAATCTAACTGGCGTTGACCAAGAACATGCTGCTTTGCTGTAAGCATTTGTTGCGTAAGTGCAACTTCTTCTTGTTCAATCAAATTGAGGAACTGAGCAAGTTTCTTTCCAGTAATCTCATTGCCTTTCCGAGTATTAAACCCGTTCAACTTGCGTATTGCAGCGGCAGCAGCTTCAATCTCTAACTCTGTACGTCCCTTAAATTCGTGTACATACTTGCTGGCATAGCATTTAACCCATGTCCCCTCAACGAATGCATATGCAACAGAAACATCGAATGGGTCGTACTTTGTCTCAACAGACGTGTAACGAACTGCAATATGATTAAAGGATGAGTGCCAGTAATCGAGGTAGCCAATTCGTATCCCACTTGACTGGATCTTTCTGAACTTCCCTTTTGGTGAGGGCATCGACAATAGGAGAAATTCTTCATAAGAAACCTGTAGATGGTTGCGCTCCCCCGCTCGTGCAATACCAGTAGCAAAGGCTTCTCGTGGACTGAGTCCATCCAATGCGGGGTGTGGGCAGGTATCGTAAACCTCATAAACATATTCGTGGAGAATACGAAAAAGCTTGACCAGTGTCCAAATGGCTAAATTCTTAGGATTTACACTTTTTGTTACCTGCCGTACACAACGCATGATTTTTGTGTTTCCCAACAGGTTATGCCAAAGCTCTTTGTTCAGAACTCCAAAGAAAGCCTCGATAATTGAACCATGTCTACCTTTTGCTGGTGGTCTTTGCTTCTTGGTGATATTGAAGTACGCAAGAAGTGTCTCGAAGTAGATACTGTCAAACTCCTTACCTCCATCAACCGTTATGATTTGAGGGAATCTTCCATACTTTCTAACGCAGATTCTCAAGACCATCATGACAGAGACACTACTGGGTGACTCATAACTTAGGTAGGCTGCAAGTACTCTGCGAGTATTTGTATCAATCATGACTGACAGCCACGGTCTACCTAAATTTTCACCACTAACTGATATTGATTGCGTAAACTTGTCTCCCAAATCTTCAAGAGCAGAACTGAGGGCTTCTACGTCTACTTGAGTATGGTCAATATGGGCAACTTCAAAAGGACGCGAGCCGTGTGGTGATGGGTATTCCTCCTCTGCGCCTTGGTAGAAAGGTTCGTGAGTATAGGCTGCTCGCCGACCTTTCCGTTTCGTAGTTTGTTCATGGATATCGCCTCGATTCACTGTTTGACGAAACCATTCAGAACTCACAGGTTTTAATCCCTGTTTTTCGCACTCCTCTGCAAAGAGACCATGCACTACACGAATTGACAGGCTCTTGACATCTTTGTATTTGTTCTCCATAAACCACTCAAACAGGTTCTGAACCCGTTCATCCAGTTTTGGCAGGCGATTACCTTTGCTTGAGTGTTTGGGTAGCAGTTCTATGTAACCTCGACGGTACAGTGCTTCTCCCCTACGGTAGGCTGCAATCCAGCGGCGTACTGTGCTGTTTGGTTTATCAGTTGCTTCACCGTTCAGGTAATTTACAATAATTTCATACCGAGCATTAGCCTCCTTAAAAGCCTCAGTACTAGTGCTGCTAAGGATTTTCTTAACTTTGGGTCAAGATCAATGCTCTCCACTTTCTGCAATCCAACAATCTTCCCCTCTTTAACCAAACGCTTGAATAGCAGATTTGGCAACTCAATGTAATGTTTGTCCGATCGCAGTAACGCAATTGCTGTCTCACCAGTATTAATGATTTCCCAGAGTTCCCCATCGTATGAAACACAAGTGCCAACTCTAACATCAACTAATCGAACAGAATCCGAAGCAGACGGTGCAGAAACCTCAAGCAGTCTGCTGTAAGCTAGAGCAATCTCCTTATCAAGATAAACTTTGACCTCTTCGGGTTTATCCAGTGCATATGAGTTTAGATCGACGTAAACTTGTCGTACTGCGATCATGAAATTGAGATCATCAATAGTTACGCCTGCGATCTTTTCAAGTAGATCTGAAAGTAAAACTCCAGGATCGGCTCCTACAAGAGAGAGAACCGTTGCTGCAATTTCTTCCCTGACAGAAATAGGCTTCTTCAGATAATCCTCAAGGTAAACAAAGTTCTTCTGAAAAATCCAATTTGTCTCGGCAGACGATCTCAATCTGTAGTACAAACCGACTTGAGCAGCATAGGCTTCTCCTGGCGGGCAATGCCAAAGCATCCTTTAGACCTCCTCAAGTTGATAACGATTTGGACTTTCTTCTGACAACTTGAATAAGTCGTCCTGTGTTTTACACTCCTCCCATCCCGCAGAGTTTCGTCGAATCACAAAGAAGTCAGGCGTATGTTGGTGTCGAGTTCGCCGTCCTTTCTTGCTCAAATAATCAAGCTCAATTGGGGGAGGTTGATCATAATATTCCAAAACGTCTTCGTCAAATTCGTACTCGTAGATTCGAGCTAGTTCGTTGCGATGTGATTCAAATTGAATAGTGAAGCCCATTTTTTGGCTTGGATAACGTCCTGTGACATTCTTCCTACCACCTCCAACACGACGTGAGGGATTAGAGGAGCGAATTTTATCAATTAGCAATTTTGCTTCATTAGAAATCTCTAAACGAAGACACCAATCATTAAACTCGTTCTGTGTCAGCATAGAATCTTCACACCTAGTAGATGTCTATTGATTTTCAATGTTGTTGTGATTGTTCTGTCTAGCCGGAAGCGATCGCGAGGCTTCGTTTTCGATTAAAGTTTCCTGAAATACGGATAAATTTTGTCTAGATTTCTTGATACTTTGACAATGCTGTTCACGGATTCTAATGCTTAATTCTTGAACTTGAATCTCTGAAAGCCCTGCGAAGCTTGAGTGGTACTTAGAAAAGCACCGGAGCCATTGTCCTTGGACATAAACCCAAGCATCAGCCAAATTTTCGGGATTAAATCTAACCTCAACTTGTTGTCCTTGCAATTCCAAATCTCTAAATATCGGATGCCAGTAGTACAAATAGTTAATCTTCACACCTTGAGCAGCAATAACTCTATACGAAATTGACGGAGCTAGAAAAGGCTCCACCACATCAGGCAAAGCTGATTGATGAGCGGATGAAAATTCGGGAGAGTGGATGTCAACAGATTGTTGGGGTTTCCCAAAAATGTGAGTCTGCTGATTATAGTGGTTGTCAATCCACTCCCATAACAGTTCATGCAATTCTGTGAGTGTTAGCATTTTTTGCCTCCAAGTTATTTTCAAGACACTTGAGCCAAATTTAGAACTTAGAAATGAACTGTGAAAACTGCTGAAAAATGGTTTCTACCTTTCCTTTGGAAGAATCGGAAAAGAAATTCATGACGATCCCGAAGTGGCAGATTACTTGATCTATTCGGAGAGTTTGAAATTCTTTTTTAGAATCAATAGAAATAGATTTCGGTAGCTTCCCATAGCGATAGAAATAATCACGTAGTACACTGAGAAAAGAACGGTAATCAGGATTGTTGAAAGATAAATGAGTTGCGACAATCTTTCGAGTATGAGTGTCGAACATTACAGTTAAGTAGGGGCGACCCAACACCTCTCCGTTCAAAGCTTTACAAACCTCAATGTCGAGCAAAGTGTGGTCAATGGTAGTGGATTCGGAGGATTGATCGGTTAGTAACCTTCTCTCTTGATTGGCTTTCATGACTTTCTCCCTTGAATATCTCTTGGACATGAGTTTGTTTTCTCATTTATCCATGAGTCAATATTCGCAGAACTTTAATTCACACCGCGTACACAAAGTCCAGAATTATTGTGAATATTTTGAGTGGCAAGTTCACACCGCATGCACAAAGTTTCATTTACTCATGAATCTTGATATATACATTAGCCAAATGAGCGTTGCCATTAGCTTTCATTCCCTAACCCCTTCTTCTTGGCACTGGATTGCTAATTCGGGATGGTTGCTGAAACTCCCAACCAGCAAGGTATTCTTAGACGAAAAAACAGCCGATCACGAATATCAAGACCAGTGCCTTCTTCTTGGGAAGAAGAGAAGCCGGATCGGAAGATCGGAAGTCCCTCGTGCAGCGGGAGAGGGATTTAGGGCGAGGGCAAAAATGGCTATATTCGAGGTAGATGACCTATTATCTCTATTTCACCCCAAACTGCCCCAGGGAGTAGCTTTTTGGCTAAACTTGAACTAACTTCCTAGAGTCCCTACAACGTGAACATTCTACCTCTGAATTGATAACCTATGCAAAAGCAGCAAATTCAGAAGATTATTAATGACCTAACCAAGCGACAGAAAGAAGTTTTAGAGTTGTTCTTGTCTGGCAAATCAGATCAAAATATTTCTCAAGAACTTTGCATAGAGCAGGTAACTGTAAGGAAGAATATTCAAAATATCTGCGAAGCGTTTGGGTTCACAAACGATTTTTCTGATGAACGCCATCAGAAGCGTAAGCTTCTATATAAGCTAATTCAAGAAAATATGCCCGAATTGATTAATAAGCCCTACATTTCTTCTGCTCCACTGGAGCAAGCCAATAATTTTTATCTGAAAAGATCATCCATAGAAACTATTTGCTGTAGAGCAATTACAACTCCTGGTTGTTTGTTGCGTATCCAGGCACCATTAAAAATGGGAAAAACTAGCATGGTTGCACAACTTCTACATAGTCAGGATATTCAAAGTTATCGAACTGTATTTTTAAAGCTTAGAGATGTGACTTTGGACAATCTTGAAAGTTTAGATAATTTTTTACGTTGGCTATGTACAGCGATTACTGTTGAGCTTTTAGATGAGGGTTACTTAGATTCGGTAGATCAGCATTGGAGAAAGATTTCAGCTAACCCAAAGCTGAAATGCAAGACATACTTTGAAAAGTATTTGCTTTTTGAAAATACGCCTTTGGTTCTTATATTAGATGATCTCGATCGCCTTTTTCCACATGAACAAGTAGCTGAAGAATTTCTGGGTATGCTGCGATCGAGACATGAGGATGCAAAAGCCAGCAAGACCTGGGGACTTCTTCGACTTGTTGTAACCTACGCAGAAACTTATATTCAGATTGATGCAAATCGGTCACCATTCAATGCTGGGAAGGAAGTCAGAGTGTCAGATTTAGATGCAATTCAAATCGAAGAATTAGCTAGACTGTATAACCTTAGTTTGAGTTCCACTCAAATTGCTAAACTAATGCAAGCAATAGGCGGGCACCCGTACTTAATTCAAGAAGCTTTAATTGCGATTGCACAGGAAGAAATAACACATGAGGAAATTATTAGTGCTGTTTCTAATCCAGTAAGAATTAAAGCTTTCAACGAATACTTACGTCACCACTGGAATAAGCTGAGGAATCAACCAGAACTACTAAAGACTTTAAGCAAGATTGTTCTATCTGAGGAACCAGTGGAGTTGTGTTCTGAGTTTGACCAAGACAATTTGGTTAAGCTCAATGATTTGGGGCTTGTAAATCTATCTGCTAGCGGTGTAATACTTCGCTATGAGTTATACCATAATTACTTCAAATCTCAACTCAAAGGAGGCTAAATGAATCACACCTCCTCTGGTGATCAGTATCAGGTAGGGGGCTGTTTGCCTTCTGACGCTCCAACCTATGTTGTTCGTCAGGCGGATTTAGAACTTTATAGAAGCATTAAGGATAGGAAGTTTTGCACCGTTTTGAATTCCCGGCAAATGGGGAAATCTAGTTTACGAGTCCGTGTATCGGAATCCCTCCGCTCCGAAGGGTACACTTGCATTGTCATGGATGTACTTGAGCTATGCGTAGCTGGAATGACAGAGGAGGATTTTTATGGAGCTTTTGTCTATAGCCTGATTAGTAGTTGTGAGTTGAGTGTTGATAGTGACTGGTGGTATACCCGTAGCCACATTCCGATAAAATTGAGACTTATTCGATTTATTGAAAATGTTTTACTTCAGCAAATTCCAAACAGCATTGTTATATTTATCGATGAAGTCGATCACTTACTTAATCATAAATTTAAGGATGACTTCTTCATCTTGATTCGTTCCTTATTTAACAAACGCGCAGATTATTCACAATACAATCGTCTTACCTTTGTACTTTTGGGAGTTGCAACACCGTCTGACTTGATTTCAGCAACATCAAAACGCACACCATTTAACATAGAACTTCAGGAAATTGAGTTGGCAGGTTTTCAATTAGATCAGTTAGAGCCACTAGAGCGAGGGTTGGCTGGAAGAGTTTGTAACCCTAAGGCTGTACTAAGGGAAATTATAGATAGAACTGGTGGACAACCATTTCTCACACAATGGCTGTGTGAATTAATTCTAATGTATCCATTAGAACTAGAGGAAGGAAGTGAAGCAGAATGGGTAGAAGGTATTGTAAGGCTAAGGATGATTGAAAACTGGAAAATCAACGATAGACAAGAACATTTCCGAACAATCGCTAATCGATTGCGAAGCAATGATCAATACGCTATCTGCTTGTTAGATATTTATAAGCAGATTTTGAAGAACGGGGAAGTTGAAGCCGATGATAGTTACGAGCAAATGCAATTACAGTTGACGGGATTAGTCGTCAAGCGTAGTGGAAAGTTGAAAGTTTACAACCGTATATATAAATCCATTTTTGATCAATCCTGGATAGAAAATTCATTATTTTCTGTGCGCCCCTACAATAGCCAGCTTACTGATTGGTTGGCATCCAACTGTCAAGACGAGTCAAAATTGCTCCAAGGCGAAGCCCTACGGGATACTCTAGCTTGGGCTGATAAAAGAAGCTTAGGCACTCAAGATTATCAATTTTTGACAGCGAGCCAAGCTCTGAATTTAGAAGCAGAATCTGAAAGTTTTTCTAAACAGAGAGAACACCTTCTATGGATTCTCATATTTTTAATAATAGGATCTGTACTTGGTGCGGCACTAACTCTAGTGACGGGGAGTGCTGCTTATCGAAGTCAGGCAAGAGTGCAGGCTGCTTTTGAGTTAGAAGGACAAGCTGCTAATGCACTTCAGCGGTTCTATACAGGGGGGCAGGAGATTGAATCGTTATATGACGCGATTAAGGTGGGACAGGATTTGCAGTTGATGGCTCCAAATGCTTCTTCTTCGGATTATCCAGCTACAGGTCCGATCAAGGCATTAGAGGAGATTCTTAAGAATATTCGTGAAGTCAATCAATTCAAGATTTCAGGAGGCTGGTCGAATGGAGTTTTTGATGCAGAAGGTCGTTATTTTGCCACTACCGATGGTCATCATGTAGTATCCATCCGGAATCTTGCAGGAGTTCAAGTATCCGAACTACCCCATCTTCACGTTTTAGCTTTAGCCTTTAGTTCAGATGGACGGATGATAGCTACTGCTTCAGTAGATGGTCTGGTTAAAATGTGGGACTCTCTATCAAGTAAGCAGATTGGTGAGTTTAAACAAGACCATGCTGTTACTAATCTTGTTTTTAGCCCAGATGGTAAGTCTTTAGCTGTTTCCAGCCAGAATGGTAAAGTCGTTATCTGGGATTTCTCAAGTCAAAAATTCGTTTCTTTCTCAAACTTTAACGAGCAAATTGTCGGCATTACCTTCAGCCAAGACGGAGAACATCTTATAACCACGGGAAAACTAGGCACTATCCGAACTTGGGACATGACTGGAAGATTAATTTCTGAATGGCAAACGTCACAAACTTTGGATTTACCACGTAGTGTAAGTCTTAGCCCAAATGGGAAGTATTTAGCTTTGCCAGGGTCGGAAAATTCAGTGCAAATAATAAGCCCTTCAGGGCATTTGGTAACTCAGTTAAAGATATTCTGGAGCGACACTTCATTTATGAACTTTAGTGCCAACAGCCAGGAGTTAATTACAGTCGGAGACGGAATGATAAGGCTTTGGCGAATATCAGGGCAGAAAATAGCTGAATTTAGGGGACCTCAAGGTGCTGTAAGAAATTTGCATTTCAATTCAGCAACTAAAACCCTTGTTACGGCTGAATGGGATGGTACGGTAAGAGTTTGGAATCTCAGCCGCAGCTTTGAGCGATCAACAGTAGATACACAAGTTGAAGCTTATATAAGCTTAGATGAGTTGCTGGATAATGGTTGCCTTTGGCTTAAGGATTATTTTGTTACTCATCCTGACAGTTTACAGAACTTACAGGTCTGCAAAGGAGCTAAGTAGTTGCACGTGTGGTTGTGTTCTAGACCCTACTCAACAAGTTGTTCTTTCTACTTCTCACCTGTAAAACAAGTATTTACGCCATCGCAACAGAAATTATTTGACTAGCAAAGCATAATCACTTGCTTGCCGAGCTAAGTTGAGCATGATTGGATAAACCAAATTGTCGTTGTAAGCCAGTGAATACGATCGCAGTTGATGCGCTAGAAATGCCCAATGACTTGGCTCATCATTAGGTTGAAGGTGTGCCATCGTAAGTTCAACTGCTTGAGGGCTAGACCAACTCGTTTCAGGGCGGTCTAATTTGCTGTAGCCGCCTCTAAGAGCAGGCATTGTAGACGCTTTTTGAGCAATGCTCAGGAAAACGCGATCGTTCACACCATTCCAAAATAAACCCTGCACCATCTCAGACGCTTTAGGAAGCTCTTTTGTTTGGTCAAAAATCGAAATTAAATCTTTTACTTTGCTATGCATTCCGTACCAATCAGGGGTTTCCTCTCCTTCACGAATCCTAACAATGCGTAGTTTGTCTGGTGTTTTCGGAGGTGCATCACCCATTTGAAGAGCATCTTTAATTAAATTTCTGTCTTGTAGCCAGGGTAGAGCCTGACGGAAATTGCAGGCATCAAATGTAATAAGACTTTGGTTTCGACGAATTTCCTTACTTTGTAAAACATTAGCAAGAAAATCTGTGACAGATTTCTGTAGGGCTTTCCGTTTTTCTGGGGCTGTTTCCGCTGCAATAGGCGTGATCCCTGACGCAATCTCTAATTGCCCAGTACTGTAGGGAAGCCAGATTGAGCCATTCTGCTTTGCTCCTGGATAAGTAATCCATACTTGGTTTGAGTCAGAGCGCAGCATAACTGCGATCGGTAACTGTAATCCTTTTCCGTTGATGGTGGTTTCTGAGGTGCGGTTTACAAGCCAAACGCCAACATAAACCAATGGGTCGGGGAGTGTGGCTCCTTTTAATACGATTTTGGGTGGTACAGCTTGAACTCCCAGCGCCCGCAGTACGTCTTGTACGGATGATGTGGCTCTGGAATTTAGTGTTTCCTTTGCCCGCGCGATCCCAATTTTGTCGCCCTCATTTTTCGGAACCCTTTCATGCTCCTGAGTAATATATTGCAGCAGCCTCCCTTCGGATGCGAACACTGCTCGGCAAATTTTATAGGGGTCAAGCCATGATTTTTCCCACTGGTCTTGCCCTGCGATTTCTAAAATTGCACCTCTTTCAGAGATTTTTGGAACCTCTGGAAGTTCCCGAATCCTTTGAGAAATTTCTTCCTGCCGCCTTTTGAATGCTGCTAAAATTTCACGTTCGTTTGGCTTCTTGTCTGATTTTAGGGCAAGAGCAGATGGAATCCCTCTGGCTTCAATTTTAAGTAGGGTGACAGTTAAATCCTCCTCTGGGAAATAGCAGGTGTCTACAACCACGCCATCGGGATAATTCTGACTCGTATCTGCCTCCAATAATTCCCGCCCTAAATTAAACCAAACTGCTTGGGCACAGGTATCTCGGCTAGAGGTATTTTGATACCAAATCTCTAAAACTAAATGCTTGCCGACGCAGGCGACAATCCCCTCCCGCAAGCGTTTAGCCTCAATCAAGCGTTCATGGTACTTCTGTTTGCCAACTTTTTCTGCCCGCTTTTGATATGTGGCATCGTCTTCATCCTTCAGTCGTTTTGGTGGAGTCGCATCCCAAGAATTTTTGTTTGGTCTCGGCGAATGGTAAGGCGTAGCAAAGGATTTGGCGATTTTAGGGACAGAGACACGGAGGTAATTAATCGGTGCCCAATCGTCCTGTAAAAGCTCAATAATTTGCTCGGTAATTTGCCGACAATCCTCAGTAAACCAACCTTTACCAACGCGGTGGACTGGATAAATCCCGTCAGCGTGAGTCAGGGCAATATTGCGATCGCCTTTTAGATTAAGAGCTTTGACCGGATCAGCACAAATTTCGGCAGGTTTTAGGGACAGAGGATTAAATTGCTCTAGCAGGGGCAACAAATTACTATCCCAATGGTAGTCTCCTCGCCAGATAAGCGGTGCGACTTGAAAATAGCCAGTATTTTTACCAGAATCGATCGCCTTGCCCCAAGCGAGTGGATTGCGGAAATAAACCGACACAGCATGATTCCCAACAAATTTTTTGACTTCACTGCTTACCCAACGCCGTACACTAATGTTGAATCTAGCTTCTGGCTCAGCCTGGAAAGGCACAGTTTCAACATCAATAGCGATCGCCATTGAATAATAAAAATCAGTTTCTTGCTTGCCTAATGATGCTTTGAGGGGAGGAAACGAAATTAATTCCGCCTGCCCCTCCTTTGAGCTACAACGGTAGAATCTGATCCACTCGCCTTGTAGTTTAAATCGCAAACCAGGAGCCGTTAGTTGCGTTGCTAGGAAATCAGGCAAAAGGTTAAAAGTCAGCGAATCAGGCTTGGCTGTACCGTTTTCCCATTGTCCCCATTGGGCTGCATCTAAGATTACCTCGCCCGTCAATTTTTCCAGAGCATCCGGAGTAAATGCTGCGATCGCTCCATTTTTTAATTGTTCTTCTCGACAATCGCCTCGCAAGTTCTCGGATGGATATTCCACATTCAACCAGTGCCGGAAAAATACCGAAAAATAAGGGGTTGAAATGGGAGCAGATGAAAAAATCCAGCCATCTGAATTTCTACCGCCCGTTAAGCCAAGTCCAGGCAGAATACTTGCGATATCTGGAATACAAGCCCGGACTGCATGAACTAAAGAAGTACTCGGAAGGTTAACCGTATTTTCTGTTCGATTATCACGAATCGCGCTGAGTGTCTTGAGATTGGCTACTGCATCTTTAGGAAATTTGAGGCAGGAGTAGGTCTGCTGCACCGCAGACGGATTTTTGAGGCGTAATGAAAGCAGCCGGATTTCGTTGTACATAAATCAGAGCCGTGAGGTATTTTTGAGGGCGAGGTAAAACGGTTCATAAAGGGCTTGAGCAATCTGGCGATCGCGCTTTGTTGCTTTTGAGGCAGGGTCAAAATAAAAGCTCAGACTTTGCGTGATTAATTCCAGTAATTGAACTGGATTTTCCTCAGTGAATTTTGCATCGCACCAATAGATCCAGGCAGGATTGCAGTTTCTCGTGGCTCTAGACATTGCTTGCCACTGTTGAATTGCTATATCCCAAGCCTGTTGAGCCAAAGCTTTAGGGCTTAATTGCCGCAGAATTATGGGCTGCCGCAGCAGAGAGAGCCACTCTGAAAATGCGCGATCGCTAAATTCCTGTCCGATGTTAACAACGGTGTCAGCCGATATTGTTTTGTAGTGATCCATTGCCCACCGACACATTAAATGCACAGGATGGCTGAAATCATCGGGCACTGGATGCGGAAAAACCAGCATAAAAATGGCACCGATGGCAGCATTTCCCTGGCTATCAGTAATATTGTGACCTCGCTCCATTGCAGATATGGGTGCGATTAAAATATCCCGATCTAAAAAAGTAGCAAACTGCTCAACCTGTCCTCTAGGCAACCGCAAAATTTTACCCAAATTACTCTGTCCAGAATCGTCCCGTACCAGAAGCACAGCACGATCTGCATATTCACTTTCATTTACAACGTCTGCTGCCCATACCCCTTGTTCGTAGCTGGGGACATAAAGGACGATTTTTCGAGTGCCAATTAAATCAAAGGCATCCTCCAAATACTCATCCTCAATCAACCGTCGAACAATCGTTTTCAGATTATTTTCCTTCTTAGCCCCAGTACCAGATACCGAAATTGCTGCACCTGTTCGCAGATCACGCATCGGCAGAATTTTTGAGTGAATTTCTACTGGTACATCCATTGCCTCAGAAACAAGGACACTCTCGATCGGAATATCAACATGGTAGGTCGGAGAATCAGGTGCCCAACTCGTGCCTGAAAGTAGCAAAGCGTGAGGTGCTGCAAGGTTGTCGGCTCGAAAAATATCCTTGAAGCCTGTAATCAGCCATCTACCCAAGCCCATGCAACGGAAAAACCGCAAGCTTCCCATTTCCTCATTCAGCATTTTGGTGTACTGGAAAGCTAATTGGTTACCCATTGGAAATACGGGGAGAAGTGTACTGTAATCCAATGGCGGGGATTGGAACCATTTTGAGTCACCACCTAAATTCAAATCATCCTGAACATCAAACCAACGAGTAACGACCGTATTAAGCTTATTCTGCAAAGTACAGACCAGTAGCGCAAATTCTAATTTAATGGCTGCTTGCTGAATTCGAGCTTGACTGAGATGCGGAATTTGTTGCCGAATCCATTCCTGCAAATCGGTGTTAACATCGCGATCAAGTGCTTCGTTAGCTAGATCTCGTAACCAGGGATCTGTCTGAAAATCAGAATTCAGAAAAGGCTGGAAGTGTTTTAGCATGAACTCGTCGGCTGCCTGCTCATCTTCAGTGAGGTCTTTGGCAATTCGATTGAAGATCATCCAATCTGTAAAATACTCCCCCCGCTCCTGCCACTCGCTCAATTCTGGGTAGGCTAGACGATAAATACGATCCTTCGCAATATCTGCTTTTTGCAATGCCGCCCACCAGTCAGAAATCTTTTGATTTCGGAGTGGTTTACGTTCTTGACGATCTAATTCTGCCTGTACAGTGCGGAAAAGTTGATCAAACCAGGCACTTCCGCCAGGGCGATAAAAAGTTTCATGGGGGCAGAATTGGGTGTCTAAGTTCTTCTGAACCTGATCCACCTCATCAATAATTACCAAGTCGCAGCATCGGTGAATTAATTCATAGTAAGTCAGGCTCTCTGAATTGATTTGAGCAGGAACTCGGCTATAGACTAAGCCACCAGGTGTCGTAATCCAAATTTGAGCGTCAACTAAAGCTATATCTTTGTGGTGGTAGGGACAGACTGAGTAGAGAGAGCAAGCGTGTTTTTCTTCAGCTTTACTGTTAAGGGGTTTAAGGAAACGACACGGCTGTTCTCCGGGAGCAAAAGGCACCTCCATTTCCTGAATTAGTGCAGATAGAGGACAGGTTGTACTTACCCAATCAAAAGCTGGATTGCTGTAATGGTCTAATATTTCCTGGGGTGTTTGTCCTTTAGGCGCTCTGAGGAGCCGTTCTAGGTGATTTTCGCGGTTTGAGTTGCCTAAAATTGGTGCGACTGACAGCCCCAATGCTTGAAAAAAGTTGCAGAGATCAAAGACCTGCATTACATCCGCAACCACAATCGCAATTCGCTTGCCACCTCTGGCTTGATGACAGGTCGATATTTTCATGAGGTTGGATTTTCCAACCCCTAGCTGACCACCAATGTGGGTCGGACCATCAATCACCAAAACATCATTGACCTCCAAGTTATCACCCACATCAAAGGTCTTCAAGCGTAAACCAGCAAAGCGATTGACCCATTCGGGAGTCTTACCAATTTTTGTAAGCTGGTCGTCCATCCACTGTGCTGTTTCTGACAATTCATGCCAGGGTATTTGAATGGGGTTTCTGGATGGAGTGCCTGCTAAATTATGCGATCGTGGCGGTGTCGCAACAAATTCTGCTGGCAAGTGAAGGGTTTGCCTGATGCCGCTCACCTCACACTCATAATCTCCTGCGGTTGCCCAGGTGATGGAACGGTTAATAGACGGAATTTCAGCACTGAGCGTTTGCTCGTAAATTTCAAAACGATCGAGGGCTTCCGAAAAATTCTGCCGCCTTTTATAGACGGTACAATCAGGAGATAGGTCGTAGCCTCGAACGGATTCTGGGAAAGCCTGATAAGTTTTCAGCAGTTCTTTCCAGCTATAGGGACGACGGTATCTTACTAGCAAATGTCTTGCAATAGCGATCGCCTGCTTTTGTGAGTCGGAAAGATTTTTGAAAATAGCATCATGGGGATACCCAGTGAGCAATACCCACACTCCAGTTGCAGGCTCTTCCTGGTCAGCTACTTGACTCAGCAGAAATAACCCCAGTTCAGCATCCAGCAATTCTCGTACTTGCGTTTTTTCCGGCAGCGACTGAATCGAGGCTTTTAAGCGGTCTTGCCACGCTGTAATTCTACGCATTGGATTTCCTCTGTTGCTGCCGGACTAACTGGATAAAATCGGACTCAAACTGCACTTGCTCAGGTAACAGCTTGACGGAGCAGATATTGAGAAATTCTCGGATGTACGCTGTTCCCTCATGCTTTAGCTCATCGGCAAAAACAAAAAATGATTTTTGGTGAGGTATTAACTCGATTTGAGGAATAGGCTGCGTCACTGATTTTGCAAGGTTATAAGCTTTCTTCCAAAACTTGACATCAACCGCCCAACTGGAACCATCACCAAATGTCAGGTGCAAGTCGTAAGCGTCACGATCGGGGTACAAGATTACGTCTACTCCTAGCTGACAGAGTTGCCTTGCAAGTCGTAGCTCAGCCACACCAGGGCGATGCCAGGAGCGCCGCAAATACCGCTTTAGGCGCAACACCTGGTCTTTTTCATCGCTCTCAAATGGCAAAGGAGGTTTTTGGTATTGAGCACAAAAGGTATTTTCACAGCGAAGTGACTCAAGCCCCTTTGCACTAGAAATGCGATGTAGCAGCCCTCCACAGTGTCCGCAGCACCAAAACTTACCCTCATAGCGGTAAGACTCTGGAGCAGATTCATAGCTCAATTCTGCGTGTGGAGCAAGTAAATCCTGAAACTCCTCAAGCTCGGTGATGCGCCGAATTTCCAATTCACCCAGCCGAATCACAGGATTCTCATTAATAAAGCACCGCAGATCACTGTAGCGACTGGGTTGAGTAGCCGATCGCGCAAAAACTGCATCGAAAAAAGCCCTTTGGCTTTGCTCATCCTCACTCAATTCAGGGAGAATTTCGATGCAGAATGGACTAGGTGAACCTTGTTCGAGAAGTGTTTCATTAGCCCAATCATCAGGTAATTCCAGGGCAACTCCCCATTCAAAAATCGGTTTTTGTGCCCAAGAGTAAAGAAACTGAGGAACGCCAACTACTCCTATGGTCCCTTGAGCCAGACATAGGATCTGAAGATGCTCAACGGCTCGATGAAGGGAGCGTGGAAATTCCCAGTATCTTGATTTTTCAAGATTTCCAAAATGCTGCACTATGCCTGTAGCAAGGTTGCGAATTAACTGCTCTGAACTGATTTGAATCGCTTGAACCATATACATTAGATGAGATGCAAAGCGAACATTTGAACTAAATTATAACTGTGGAATTAAAAAAGTGTGCTGTAGGTTTAATCAGAGCAGTACCTTGATGTATTCATCAATACTTGTAAGTTTCTAACAATTGCTCTACGTATGACTTTGCGCTAATCTTGGCTCACTTGGAGTAAAGAAGGTTATCCACAAAATCAGCAGAATTAGACTACCACTTTCAAGTTTCTACCCTTAAAGCAAGGCTAGTCTATTGACCAGAAGTTTTCTCTAATGCAACTTCCTACTTAATTAGAAGAGTTCGATAGAGAGTTGGCTACCTGATCTGCTAAACTTCTTGCCCCCAGTGCGTCAACTTCTTGCAACCGCCCAAGCAAAGCCCTTAAATCTTGACACCGCGATTGCTTAGAAATAATCCAACTGTAATCAGAATCCCATAACTCAGCAAGCACTTGAACTAAGCTCTCGCTTTCATCATTCCTGTCATCGGGTAGAAGATCTGAGTGTTTGACGATCGCTTGAAAGATACTGCGCCGAAACTGTTTATACCCTGATGCCCTAGCTACACGATAAAGTTTCCTTCTCAACGACCAGTAAGGGAATAAAACCTTCTCAAAACGATTGAAAAATTGTACAAGAAGCTGATCTGAAATTTCTATATTCTCGGAGTGCTTTGATTTTCGTAACAGTAGCTCAATTAGTTTCTCCCAAGCATCGCTAATGTTACCAAGAATTCTAAAATCAGAAGTTGACTGGTCTTTAAATTCAAAAAGATAATTTCCAATTAAAAGAGCTATTTGGCTCTTAAATGAGCTGCCACTTATTGCTGCATTACTATCATCAATACAATAACTTAAGGTTTCAATCACATTTTCTAGCAGAATACAATCTATTAAATTAGATTTTTTGAGTAAATGAATGAGATTACTAATTTTCTCTAGAGCATTTCCATGATGAGATAGGATTACTGAATCTAAAAGACGAGACTGAATCTGACTAAGGGTTATACGTACACTCTTGTAACGATAAAATTGTTCTGAACTCTGCTTTTTTTCTTGACTAGCTTTGTATTCTACATAAATCTTTTCTCTTTCCTGTAAAAAAGCTAGAAATACTTGTTCAAACAAACCAATAAAAAATTCTCGCGGCTCATCACCTTCCAATCTCATCTCCAATATAGGGATGAACGCGGCAGTTAAAAACTCCCAATCCAAAGAATTTTGAATAAAGCGTTTCTGTAGCCAGTCGGGAGTTTGCTGAATAGGTTGAACTAATACCTCTGGAATCCATCCAAAAGAATCAGTAATTGATACTAGTTGCAATCTACCTTCAGTAAAATCATTCTGTAAGATAAGCCAAGCTTCTTCAATTTGAGAATCTTCTCTTTTGCTAATTTCATAGTCAATCTCTTCAGGACGTGGGACTATATAGGACCTATCTGGTTGAGCAACTTTCTCAATATGCTTAATATAAGTAAATGCACGGGTTAGTGATATAAGGCGAGATATGAGAGGGACAGCATTAACAAGACGTTGAGTAAGTGGGTGTTCCAATCCGTACTCTCTGATCCACATTCGTATAAAAGCGGAAGTACTCTCATTTCGCTTACTGATTAAGCATCGAAAAGCAGCTGTGCCAATTGAGTTATCAGACTTAAGTCCTCTTATTAATTTAGGAGATACGTGAGCAATGAAGGCACTAGCATCCAAGTTGTAAGCTTGGCAACGACTACAATTATCTAAAGAAAATGAAAGATTTATAAAAGATTCAGCCAAATTGCTCAGATCAGTTTCTAGCTCCTGGTCTAGAGCGTTGGATGAAGGCTCTAAAAGAACTGCGATTGCTGCCCACATTAAATTATTAAAAGCTTGAGGTTCAAGAGTCTCCTCAAAAAACTTAATTTGCTCTTCACTTGATAAAAGCTCTGTTAATTGATTATGCAACTCTAGTGTCTTTCCTTCTTTACCATCCAAAATGTTTCGGCAGGTCATTATAATCTGATAGTGCCGGAGATTATTCAATGCAGTCTCAGCTTTAGCATCAACTTCAGGATTATCAGGTAAGTTATTAATGAACTGAAAGGTACGACTACCTTTCCCATCCTCAATCACATTCCAATTTGCGCGATCAAACCAAGATCTGAGTCTCAAAGCTCTATACTGACTGACATCTGGAACTAGACCAATTTGGTATGTATCCCAATCTTTCAAAATTTTAGAAGCTCTTTCAGGAGGAATTTTCTCCTCTAGCCACAGTTGAAGTGCAATTTGCAACAAAGGATTATAGCGATGTTGTAACTTTTGAAACTCATAGAGTTCTTGCCGATCTTCTTTAGATAACTTTTGCGCTCCAATTGAATCAAAAGCATAATCTTGACCTTGATCAATTTGCTCGAACTCAAGCCAAATAAATAACTGTATCGATGAAACAAGTGGCAACAGAAGGTTAGTCAACAGATTTGGATAACATTTTGCGAATGAAATAAGAACTCCAACCAGTGCCACTGTGTCAGCATGTTTAAGAATAAGCGACACAGAGTGTTCAATTGCTGCCATTGTTGGACGGTTGTAAAGCCAGTTCTCCAAAGTCATCAGGAAACATGCAACAATTTGCGGTGCGGAAGGTAATTTACGGTGCCAGTACAAAGATTTACGACCACCTTGAAAATACTTCCTGCTACCATCAACAAGAAGAACTATCCCGTCAATGTCTGTTTCCATAGCGCTTTGCAGGATAGCTGCATCAGACTCTTCCTGATCAGTCTTTCCTTGATGAAGCCGTTGCCACCGAAGCTTATGCCAACGACCTGTTGCAACTTTACAAAGAGTTGATATTGTACTAATTCCAAGCTCCTCATTAGCTGTTAGCAGAGAGATGAGTGGTAAAAATTTGAACGTTACAACATCTATATCGTGAGATCCTTCCGTTCCAAAATCATCTTCTAAGCTGTCAAAATCCTCATCAGATTCATATCGATAGCGAGGTGGCTCAATCGTTAATGCCAGCAACAGTTCAACCCCAAGTAACGGAGCAATCCTAACTACACAATCGAGGTACAGACCACCCTGTTTAAGCATGAATCTACGAAACTCATGATTCACACGTCCCAACGGACCTTGTGGGTACGGAGATTCAAGTATTCCAACACCAGGTCTACTAAGCAGGGAGGATATCTCGGTTGGTTCTAGTTTATTAGCCGGAACAATTTCCCGACCTGCTAACGCTCGTAAGAACCAAGTTGAACGTTCGGGAATGATTTTGAGGGAAAAAACTATGCAGGAAAAAGCATTTGACCTAAAGCCGCCTAAATCATAGCTTCTTTTTCTAAATGGCTCAGGCTCTGGCAGTATCCCTTGCTGTCTGAGCTTAATAATCTCATCAATTTCCCTGTGATCAATAATTTGTGTCTTCGGAGCAGGATCAGGTAACAGTAGCTTTTGTGCAAGATCGAGTATGAATTCTGCTACTTCAGACCGAAGTGAGAAGCCCTCTGCGTAGTCACTCCAATTTAGCCAAGCCTCAGCCGCCTTGAAGACTATACAAGAAGCTTCGATTACAGTTTCTGGAGTTTTGGATAGTAGCCAATGCCAAACGGGTTCCCACAAATCGGGTTTTGGAATTCCTGTTATTTGTTCTTGAATAGCAATGCGTGTTCGGAGAGGGGTGGATTGAAAACCGTCTGCATGAAAAGGATATGGCTCTGTTGCGATCGCCAAAAGGCGAGTAATGAGACGCTCAATTACAAATGGCAAATTTTCATCAGGACATCCCTGAAGAACAGAGCCTGGTTGCTTACTGAGAATTGCGCCGTCCAGAAGTAAATCCAACAGTTGCAGATGGTCACCTTCTAAAGCTTCGCATAATAATTCTTGCCAAGTTTCGCCTGCGCTTGATTCCAGTGCAAGCTGTAGTGCAAACCAGCGAATAGGTTGAACCCAAAATGGATTTTGCAACCATTCCACTAAATGTTCACTCTCAATCTCTCGACAGTTCGCTCGAAGATAATAGAACCTTGCACAATCTCCAACAAATCGATGGGTAGTAGCAATCCGCCCATCAACAATCCGAAGGCAGTCTCGCCGCACAAGTGCGCGTAAGGTTTCATTTTCAATTAACGAGTCAAAATAACATGGAAGGTCAGGTGTAAACCTATTTGCCAATTCCTCAGCGATTTTAGTCAATGCTTGACCTAGAGCATTGAAATCTTGACCATCTTGAACATGGCTACACCAAAACCAAGTTAGTAAATCTAAGTCATTCCTGAAAGCAGAGACATCAACCTGATCCCTCTGAACACTACGAACTAACCAATCGATCAACTTCAAGTTTAGAGCAGGACCAAATTCGCGATGCCGTTGAATCAAACCAATAATACTGTCTGGCAATTCCTCAGAAGACTCAAGTTCCTCAATAGGAAGTTGTGGTAACTCAACGTCAGCATATACAAAGTTATTGCCAAATTGAGCAGAAATCTTTTCACAGATACGGTGCTTAGCATCTATATGTGCCACAAGAACAAAACGCACATTAGATGATGTACTAGCAGTTAACGTATTATGAAGTAAATTCAAAACAGCATCGAAATGCTGATCCTCTACATCACTCAAATCATCAATGACGACGAGAATTGGTTTTTGAGTAATTCGAGCAATTAAAAGCTCATCAAGCCTTCTTAGCCCTCGATTAGCAATTACATCAGAAGATTCTGTGAAAGAGGCAATATCAGACGCATGAAGAAATAAGCAGTCAAAATTTTTCTTAAAATCTTGCTGAATACCTATCCTGCAAAGTGCTGATTTTCCTGAGCCAGATGGACCGATGAGAAGCGTAATACTCTTCTCTAGTAAAGATGCTCGTAAATCTAAAAGCTTTGCTCTCGGAAAAGTGATGTGATCACCGAGCGTCTCTCTAATAGCACAAAGTCGGTTGTGAGATAGGCTAAATAATCTTGCAAGTGTCGCTCGAAACGCCTCTATACTTCCATCATTAGCAAGCTCTTTCCAGATAAAAGTGCTTATACTTTCAGGAGAAAAACCCGAACCAATCTGAAGTAGGTAACCTAGCCACCGAGCGATCGTTGTCTCAGAGCCTTCATCCCGTGCAAGAGCCTGCAACTCAGCAGCCAAATCTTCTTTCGGGTTAGCAACTATCTGATAGTAAACACGATCTTTAAATATCTCTAGTTTTTCCTGGGGGTATTCTGGGGATCGAGTTCTCCAACCTCGAATAACTTGTTCAGGGTTTTCTTCACCCTCATACTGACCTGAAATTACAAATTGAAGATGTTCTGCAAGTTCAGGTGTGCAATCAAATGCAAGATTAAAAATTAACCAAAGTTCTTCAAGTCCTTTCCTGAGTGCTTCTTCTGAAAGAGTTCTCTTTACCTGGGTAAAGGTAACTACTTTTCCTGCCTCCGTGATGTCTGAAATTGCTTCAGCTAGAACTTCGTGAGCTTTGCTCAGATTCTGGCGATTCGCTTCGTCTGATGCCTTCCACTTAACAACAATTTTCCATAAGGTTAGAAGAAATTGATGATTAAACCCAGTTAAAGCAACTTGACCACCTTCTGCTCGCGCAGGATATTGCTGCTCCCATTCATTTCTCAATTTATCGAGCTGAGAGAGAATAGATAATTCAAGTTCTTCTGTTGCTGAGTTCATCATTTGTGATTGATTTCGCTTGCAGGTACTAGAGTTGGAGATTTTAATCCTTCACTGATGCTGCTACTGGAGCACTAGCAATCCTTCAGTACCTATAGCAGTTCAATTGAACTATATTATACTTCTGAATAATAGAAGGTGTTAGGGCTTTAGATAATATTCTCTCCATCCAGTTCATTCTCGATCACCAACCACTGTAGCTTTAGCTTGTCTTGCAGCCGATAGACATCCACGGCTCGAATGACGGGATGAATAACCGCATACTAAATGAATGCACAATCTCGCATATTGCAAAACTCTGCCGTCATATTAATGAGAAGGCGAAGTGATGTACAGCTTTCGAGAGTTTCCTTCGAGACGGCTGCAACAACAATTCTTCTGAAGCTAATGCTCTTCAAATTCCTTGAGCAGCGAAGAGTTGCTTCTCAAAAGAGCTAAATCTCCATATGCAATAAGTTGATCCATTTGCTGTATCACTTGTTCTGCAAGCCCATAATTATGGATCAAAATACCCATCTCGATATTGAGTGACATCGCATACTGAGTAAGATTCGCGCTAGAAATGAACAGGTGTTGACCATCACAAACTGCACATTTGGCATGAAGGGAACCGTATCGTCCTTGCTCATCTACTGGGCGCTTGTCTTTATGCCAGATATAGACCTGAGTACGTTCTAGAAGTTGAGAACCAAAGCTGGCTGCCATACCATAAGCAATCTTGCCATTGCTCGCTTCTGGTGTTTCAGCAACGATGCGAACCTTAACACCTCGATCGATCGCAGCCATTAATGCCTTAACAATCTCAGGAATGTTGTAAATGGCAAAGCTGACAATCAGGAGATCCTGTTGTGCGGCTCGAATCAGTTGCAGCAACGCTTGATCCGTTCGCCGCATTGGAAGTGATGCGGGATTCGGTCCTGTCCAAACTAACTCTGCTGATAATTCTTGGTGCAATTTGGTTTGGCAATGAGCAGCAGTGGAGAGCGCGATCGCCATTACCTTCCCATCCAATTCACTGGCTTCCGTCTGCCACACATCAACCAGGTTGCTCACCGCCTGTCGCCATGATCCTCTGGGTAGAAGTTGCAGGAGTTTGGGTTTCATCTGGGATGGCTCACACCGCTCCACTCCCATTAGCACTTTAATTAGGGAGTCCAGGGTTGAGGTGGGCACCTCCTGAGTGACTTGGCGAACTTGTTCCAGCAGCTTGGGTGAAAAGGTGGTCACATCAGATCCTTGAAGAAGGCGATCGAGGATAGTTCGGTCTTGACTGTCGGAATGAGCAGCGTGCGATCGAGATACTTGTTACCCCGTTCGCAGGACGTTTCTGGGCTGAAGAGACAAGCATGGCAAGCAGCCCAGTGGAGAACATTCGGGTTCTGTAAAGGACTATGCTCTGCACACAACGGATCAGAGGCACATAGCCGCATTTGATCCAATGCCTGATCAATATGGCGACCCAGGGTAGCAGGTTCACCTAAACTCACCAAGCCACCCAGTGTTCCCTCACTATCAGGCGCGGCAGTGTAGATGAGAATCCCTGCCATTGGTCCGTTATCATCTTGAGGAGATTTCGAGTAAATCCGCTCTCGGAGGCTAGCTGCGGTATAGCCACACTCGATCGCTAGCTGTCGCATCAGGGCATGGGCAAAGGAATGCAGCAGGATGTAGCGGACACCGGGATAATTGGCATTGGGATCAAGGGATCGTGCTGTCCGCCAACGCTGATGTGCCTCTACGCTCTGCTTTTTGTATTCCTTCAATTGTGGCAACGCTTCCCATTGGGCGATCGCCTGTTCACTGAACTGAATAAACAGTCCTTCACCCCGCACTTCTGTGGCTGGCACCCATTTTGGTTCCTGGCGACTTAACGGTGCCCAGTAGTCCTCAGGAATCTCACCCGTTTCCACAAAATCTCCAGGAGATTCGATGCGGGTGAATCCAACCAGGGCGCGAACTTCTCGCAACCGTTCAACCAACACCACTTTATTGAAATAGGATTCATAGCCTTTAGGTGGGGCAACGGGTGTGAGCCAAAAATCTGCTGAATTGAGGCTCGTATCGGCATTGGAGAACACTTGCCACTCTGGAGTTTTAATATCCTTTGCTTCATCGTCCCCATCATCTGAGGGTGCGGATCGCTTTTGTTGCACCTGTGCCCAAAGCTCTGCATCCGAATACTTGGCAAACTCCTTTAACTGCCCAATCAGCCGAAAAGCTGCTAGAACTTCCAGACTGAAGGCTTTCTCCAACACCGTCCAGTGCTTCTCAACCAACTGCGCCAGCTTATCCACGGCGGTTGGAATCGAGAGGGCAGAGAGGGTTATCGGGAACCAGCTATTAGACGCACCCAGCAAAATACCCACCATCTGCTGGTCGCAGCCGCCCTCATCAAAATTCCGCAAGTGAACGTGGCGACCGCGACACTGAGGCATAAACTTCTTGCCTGGTTCACCAAAGGCATCGGACATGCGGCGATTTGCACCACAACCGTCGCATTTCACTTCAATATCTGCCGCAGAACCAGACACACCATACTCGTTCAGTCGCAATGTACCGCTTCCACAATCACCCCCGCGATGAACGAAATACCGCCAAGGGAAATCGTCCAAATGCCCGTGCTTACATGCCACCAAAAATCGGGCAGGAATCACGGTGGGTGGAAATTTGCCTCTCGGACAGTTGGTGTGGATATAGCGGTTTTGGTCGGGGCGGAAGCGATCGGTCTTTAGATCAAACAGTCCTGACTGAAGTGGAGCCAGCAAGCGACAGTTTGGGCAGAGCATCCAGGTGGGAAAAGGAGACACTGGGATACCAACCCGCTGGCTTTCGTCTAGTAAATTAGGAACGCTATCGGACTCAGGTGGCAGGGGTGGTGACAGCAGGCGTTTGACCGAATGACTGAGCGATCGCTTCACGGCTGCGAGTAACCGTTCTTCGCCTAATTCTGTGGCATGGGTAATATCCCAGTCATCCAGCCCCATCACCATTGTGGAAAGGTTGGGTAGATCGATGACAGAGCCAATACCAGCCGAAAAGAGAATTTGGCTGGGACGCAGTTCACCGACTTTGTTGCGAGTTTGTGCTTGTGCCATAAAACCTCTTAGGGTGAACTGGGCATGGGTTGGGGAGAACGAAAGTCATCGTCGGGAATGCGATCGTCAAGAATGAGTCCGATCGTCGGTTCCACATTTCGCAGGGAGTTGAGACAGGTGAAGGGTTGCCAATCCCCCTGCCCTGGCTGTTCCAGCAATCCCTGAGTAATGCCGTCCCTCTGGGGTTGATAGCCCAGTACGGCTCCACCAACCAGGTTGTCCGCTTGCTCCAACCAGTAGTCCAGCTTGGCTTCTAATTCCTGCTTGACGAGATCTCTGGTTTTAAGTCCATCCACATTGGCAGCACGAGTCACGATCGTTTCAATCGCTTCTTGAATGAAAGGATGGTTGCGATCGATTCGTCCAGCCTTGTCGTTCTTGTTGAGTTCAACACCCTTCAATCGCACCAACGAGACGAGTAGTGCAGCTAGACCCCGATCGATCGCACGGGGGGCAAATGGTGTGACGGAAAGCGCCTCAACGTGTTTATAGAACGTGGCGTGATAATGTTCAAACTGCTCGTAGTGGGACAAATCCCTTGGTCGTGCCCAGTTGTAAACGGTGAACACGATGCCAGGAAAGGTTCGTCCGACACGGGAAGTCGCCTGAATGTACTCCGCCGTTGTCTTTGGTTGACCTGTCACAACCATTGCCCCTAGCCGCCTTACGTCTACACCCACCGAAATCATGTTGGTTGCCAGCAAAACGTCGATGGGTTTACGAGGATCAGTTTTCTTATCTCGGTTTGGGTTGAAGGGGACTTCCAGGGCATCTAGGACAATTGGAATATCGGTGGAGGCGATACGGGAGGTGAGTTCTTTGACTTCAATGCGCGATCGCCGTGCCAAGCCCCGTTGATCCATCTTGCCCAGGCGCGATTGGATGTCGTCATCCACGAGTCGTCGGGTTCCGCCTAACTCTCGCATGGAGTTGAAGTAGCCCACGGTCGTCATCCAAGGGTCAACGGCTTCTCCATATTTCTCGTAGAGTGCCTGGGATGCGGCAAGTACAGCGGTATAAACCCGAATCAGTGCCGCTTTGAGCCTGCGTCCTGTGGCGCAGATGCCCAGGTAGCGCCGTCCGGGGTACTCCTCGCTCGGTTCGCGCTGAAGGGAGAAGAAATTATCGGTGACATCCAAGCCCTGCGGTGGAAAGACCTGTACCTGACGCAGGAAAAGGTGATGAATTTGTTCGCGAGCTTGGCGAATGGTGGCGGTTGAAGCAATCACTTTAGGACGTACAGTTTTGCCGTCTACTGTCCAAGAGCAAAGTTTATCGACGGCAGTTTCGTACAGACCGACCAGTGTTCCCAGCGGTCCACTAATGAGGTGTAACTCGTCCTGGATAATCAAATCGGGTGGACGTAAAGGATTGTGGGGGAGAGTCTTCGCAAGGGGTTGACCGTATTTGGCAGGGTGACTCGGAGAATCCTCAACTTCAGGTGAGACAAACCCGTGTCGCTGACAGTAGCCTTCGACCTGTCCAAACAGCATTTGAACAGCCCCGTTCCAGGGCATCTGAGCGAATTTATCGACGGTTGCGATCAGGAGCGTTGGCAAACGACGATAAATCTCCTCATCCACCACCAGAATTGGTAAACCTTCAGTGGGTGATTGTTTTTGAGTAAATAGACAGCGACCCAGCGCATCACCACAGTAGATCAAAGTGCGTGCCTGTCCTTTGGCAAACGACTCTACCTTAATATGCTGTTTACCAAGGTCAATCTTGGAGCCACACCAGGGGCAATTCGTCAGTTGGTGAGGAGAACCACTACTAGTGGGTTGATACTGTCCCAGCTTTTGTTTAAGGAACTCCTCACTCTGCTCTGTGCGGTTGGGCGTGGTTTTCTGACCCACCCACAAGCCAATACGAAACGGCTCTTTACCCCACTTGACGGGGTTCTCTCGGCGGATGGCTTCACAGGCGCAGATGAGTGCGGTTGCCCGTTGGAACTGCTGGAGGGTTAAGAGTCGTAGCGTGTAGCGCATCAGAACGGCAACACCCGATTCTCCAGAGCGTCCGGCAATGACTCCCTGTAATCGCCTAAGTCCAATCGTGTAAGCGGTTAATCCCAGATAAGCTTCTGTCTTACCACCGCCTGTCGGGAACCAGAGCAGGTCAGCGATCGCCCCAGTTTCATGGCTGCGATCGGGATGGTTTAGGTCAGTGATGCTGGGTAAGTTCAGCAGAATGAAAGCAAGTTGGAATGGTCGCCAGGAACGGTTTTTTGGAATATCAACCGTGTCTAGTTCAACCTCCTCGCCCCGACGCTTTTGCTCAGAAAGGATTGAATGAACCCGCTGCTGCCACATTGCCCGGTTCATGAATTGGAACGATTCTAAGGCTTGTGGATTAGATCGCAGGAGGTCTAACCCTGTTCTAATTCGCTCCAACGCACGGGTGCAGTTGGCTAAGGTGTCGTGGGCGATCGCCTCATACCCCTGCAACTTAGCCGTTGAATCAGTGATACGAGTCGATTGGTGGGTAATCCAGTCAGCATAAGCTGTGACCAAGGGAGTAAGTTTACCAATCAGGTCAGTTGCCGGAGACTCGGCTAACTCCTTCATATCCAAAACTAGTCCTGTCAGTCCTGGAATTTCATCGGGGGTAGGAGCATCGGTCTTGGGGACTTCGTAGGTCGGTACAACACAGGTCCGAAGACGAATTGCCCGGTCGGTACTGCCTTGGGCTAATTCGGCATGAACTCCTGTTCCATGTCCAACGGCAAATTCCACCTGATGCCGATAGAGCATTTCCATCGCTTGTTCTTCGGCATACTGCACTGGGTCAAGTTTGCCGAGCGATCGCTGTTGAGCTTTCCGCAAGAAAATATCCGGTTGATTGGGATCAGCGGATGCGACACTCAATTCAGGTTGAAACAGCCATGCCTGGTCAGGAGAGCGATCGGGTTCCCGCTGTTCGTTCACTAAGAACAAACTGATGATCCAATCATCTCCGCACGGGCGAACCTGCCCACGCACGCACACGTCTCGATCTGGGTCAACGCGCCAGGGATCAATTCCACCTGTTTCAAGGGGAATCACGGGGGATTGTCCCACAACTGGATATCTGCGCCAAACCGTTTTCGGTGCGCCCGTCGGTGTTTCTAGATATTCACTCTTTGTACGCTCGTATTGTCCCCAGCCCGCTTTGATGCGAATGGCTTTGGCAGTCCCGCTCACACAAAAACTCATACCCAGCGACGAGGGAAACATAGTCTCGATCGCCGGATTGGTCGTTTCAGTCGCGCCGTCATCGATCGTGCCTGTCCCACCAATCGCCAGGTCATCCAGTTGTTCTGTCCCTTCCTCAACTGTTCCTGTTTTGGCGGCTGCCAGTTCATCGGTCTTTTCTAGCTGGTCATCCGGTTGGTCAGGACTGTTACGGCGGTGTAACGGGGCGAGTAAGCCAACCAAATAGCGATCGCTCACTCGTGCTTCATCGACTTCTTCGTACTCTCCCCCGGCTGGACCCAGAAGGTCAGCAAGAACGGCTTGTTCTAGCTCGGCTCGAATTTGGTAGTGAGAAGGGGGGGTGAGAATGACTGGTTCCGAAGGAGACGGTGGAGCCTTAGCCTGGGCTGTAGAGGGTTGATCTGCTGAGGGATTAACCGGAACAAACTGGATCTCAACCAATTTGCCCTGCCCTTCGCCCTTGTTCTCGGAGGTTGCAACGTACTGAGATTCGATTAAGCTCGATTGCTCCCAAATCGCAGGGGTAACTTTGGGTGCAGTAGATTTTGATTGAGAGACTTTAGGCTGTTCTGGTAATGCCTCAAGCGCCTGTACCACTTTGGCGGCGATCGTTTCTGACAAGGTGCTGTCTCCCAGAACATCGGCATCATTGGAGAGGTCAAGTCCTGCGAACAAGATAGCAAGATGTTGCTCAGAAGCTGAAACGACAGAACTCCAATCCAACTGGGCGGTGCGATCGCGCAATTGCTGGTTGACGGCTGCCAAGTCTAAGTCACCGGGGAGGATGGGTGGGAGCTTGATGATCTTCATGAGTTGCCGAGGTTCCAGAGGTGAGGATCGAAGGTTTGGAGAAGTGGGGAAAGCTTCTTGGCAGGCACGAGAACCAGAAGGGCACGCATGGCTCTGGTCATGGCGACGTATAGAGTGCGTCGTTCCCGATTCAGAATTTCAGTGGCAGCTTCCGGGGCAGTCCCTTTGGGGATGGTGGGATAGGCACCTTCCAGGAAACCTGCGATCGCCACGATGGGAAATTCCAGCCCTTTTGCAGCCTTAAGGGGCAGCACTTTTACGCCTTTGCTGTTCAGGTCTAGATCCTTGCTCGTCATGAACTGAGCCTCAATCCCCAGGTAGTTAAGCTGTCCTGTGATATTCTTCCCAACTTTCTCGGTTGGAACCAGGATGGCACAAGCTCCTAGCCCCAGTCGAAATTCATGGGCAGCAGTACGGCAAAACTGAGCTAGGAGGTTGCCTTCAGAATTGCGATCGGCAACGGCACGAACGGCAGGCGGTGGACCCGTGTGGATATAAAGCCGATCGCTGTCATCCTCGTCCAGTTTGCCTTCTTGCAGGTAGGAGTAAGCAGCCTCCCCGATCTCTTGAGTGGTGCGATGGTTCACTTTGAGAATGCCAGTACGCCCCACAAACTTGAGCGACTCATGAACGTCACTCCAGCGGAAGCTGCTGCCATAGATAGACTGATTGGCATCAGCAGTGATAAAGAAGCGGTTGGATTCCCGGCATAGTTGAATCAGGAATCTTAGGATGGTGGGGCTGAGGTCCTGAGCTTCATCGATGATGACGGCATCGTAAAGCGGGGGCTGGGGTGTTGACTGAAGGAGAGCTAAGGCACGGTTTCGCATTTGCGCCCAGGTTTCAATGCCCTGAGTCGCCAAAAGCTCATTGAAATAATGTCGGAGCTTCCAAATTGCCTGTCGCTGGGTTTTATTGAGTGGAATGCTGCGACCCGTGCGAGGGGTGGCTTGGTAATCCTCTAAGGTTTCAATACCTCTAGCATCAATAACTTCGGTCAGTTCCTCCAGAAGATACTCTGGTTGGAGTCGTTGCAGGATGAGCCGTTGGGCTTGCTGTTGCAGGACGTTTCCCTCCAAGGTGGCGATCGCCTTGGGTACAGCTTGTTGAATGAACTTGAGCAGTTCCTTAGTCGTTCCGATTTTTGGCTGACCTGTGGATTGGCGAACCAGTGAGGACATGAGAGCATCAGCAGTCTTCACCTCCACAAACTGAGCCTCTTGACCCAAAAGCTGTTGCAGCAGTTGCTCAGAAAAAGTGACCAGGGCGTTGGTATAGGTGGTGAAGAGGATTCGGGGTTGACGAGTGCCGTTCGCCTGAAGCTGTTTTAGAATCTCACGGGTACGGTAAAGTGCAACAGTGCTTTTGCCCGTGCCGGGACTGCCTTTTAGTAGAGTAGGACCCGTTGCATTGACTGCCCAGGTCACAAATTTTTCCTGTTCGGGATTGAGTTTGAGCAGGAAACCGAGTAAGTCTCCTTCTTTGAAGCGCAGTAGCTCATCTGGGGTGCCTGTAACAAAGCTGGGTTGGCTTAGGACTTGATCGAAGTTGGGAGCCGTAATGCAGTCAAAGAGGCGATCGCGCACACCGTCAGGAACATCGGCTTCGAGCAAATCATCGAAGGTGCGGCAGGCGAGGAGTGTAGGGAAGCAAGCTTTGGGGATGAGCAGGCGATCCAAGAGGTCTTCGGTTAGCTTAACCGGAAGTAGGTTCTCGGTTTGAGAGGGTTTTGGGGGAGGGACAGACGTTTTTTCAGGGGTCAGGAGGTCGTCAAGCTTAGAAAAAGGAGTGACATCAACCTCAGTGTCCTCGGCGACCAATTTATCGCCTTTGTAAATATCCTTACGAGCATCGACCCCAAGCAGAGCAACCCAACCACCGCCATAGGTGTAGATGATCCGAAAATCACCAGAGCGCAGGCGGTAAATATCGCCCTTGTAGCCGTGTAGCTTCTTCTTCAGGCTACCGTGGGGCTTGGGATCATCCCGCAGAACTTCGATCTTCTCTAATATCTGAACGACTCGCTCTTTGGGAATGGCGAGGAGTTGGTTGGTGAAGGTGGGCTTGTGGATGATCTCGAAGGGCATTTGGGCTACTTCTGGCAAAATTTAGCACTGTTAATTTATTCACCAGCTATTAGGATGCCCAGCAAATAGTTGACAATGTTCATGGGTGTGCTAATGAAGGAGAGACCATTGCCTCAAAAATAGTACAATTGAACCATAAATAAAAACTATTTCTTTTGCTGACTGTATAGGTATGTGCTAATCATCGTAAGTCATGACTAGAGCCGATGTCCTTAAAAAATTAATTTTGAGCCACAAGAAGGGTGACGAACGTGCCTTTCGAGAAATTGTGGTTCAAATTATTGAGGAGGAGCGGAAGAAGCATCACCCTGTACTAGCTAATGAGCTAGAGCAACTTTTGAATAATGGTTCGGCTGTAAACGGTTCAAATGGTCTTCATGCCCTTGAGCGCCCTCCCCAGGATTCCGATAAAGGAATTCCCTTGCTTGAGGTGAGGAATCCAGAGCGTTACTTGGAAGAGCTAGTTTTAGAATTGCCGATTCGTAAAGCAATTGACCGCTTAGTAGAGGAATTTCGATCGTGGGAGATTTTGGAGGCAAATGGCTTAAAGCCCACACAGCGCATTCTATTCTGTGGACCGTCGGGATGTGGTAAAACAGCAACCGCCGAAGCGATCGCTTCAGAGCTTGGTTTACCAATGCTATATGTCCGCTTTGATTCGGTTGTATCGTCCCTACTCGGTGAGACCGCTACCAACCTGAGAAAGGTGTTTGACTATGCTCAACGTGGGCAATGGGTCATGTTCTTTGACGAATTTGATGCCATTGGACGATCTCGTGATGATCCCACTGAGCATGGTGAGATTAAACGAGTCGTTAACTCTTTTCTGCAAATCCTAGACAACTTCCGGGGGAGGTCTCTCGTCATAGCAGCAACAAATTTTGAGCAGGCTATTGACCCGGCTGTGTGGCGGCGATTTGATGACATCATTCGCTTTGAAAAACCGTCTTCAGAGGAGCTTAAGCTTCTGATTAAAAAACGGTTACAACCTTTACAGTTTGATAATGCTCATATCAATGAGTTAACTGATGGACTCAATGGGGCAACCTACGCCGATGCAGAGCGAGCTTGTCTCGATATTCGTAAATCCTGTGCTATGCAAGGAATACGCAAGGTTCAAAAACAGGATGTCGCAGATGCAATCTCCCGGTATGCCTATCGACGGAACACTCTCAACCACTCAATTACAGGGGCTACGCCAACGATTGATAAGGAGTAATTAATTGCAATGCCTATTGAGCCGAGCCAGGGAGAATTCTCTCATATACGGTTTGAACGAGTACCGGATTTACAACCCAATCGCAGAACTCGTGGCTTTACCCCTCGTAGACCTCCAACCCCAAGCGATCGCGTAACCCATGCTCAGGAGGTTAATGTTGGGTTTGTTGAGGCAAATGAGCAAGTTGCTGCCACTCGAATGCGGGTTGGTATTGATCCTAGTCGGCTCTTTGTGCTGGAGTTTAATAGTGTCAACCTTGACCTACGGGAAATCATTGAGCGTTATCAAGCCTGGGTAGTTGAGGAGTATTCTGCGAAAGATGGAGAGGATGAAAACTACCGTTTTCTCGTTCAGTTTCCAACAGAAACGTCGCGTCAACTCTTTCTTGATGATCTGCGACTTTACTCAACCGAATCAGAAGAGAGTGTAACGTTACCGCCAGGGATGAGGCGGAATTTTTTTGATGCACTGCAACTGCCAATCCGCCCGCCCTCCCGTGATGAGCGCACTGGTATTCGCTTACGACAAGAAGGATTTCCTGAACAAGAGCCGTTTTATCTTGACGTTGATTTTTGGCATCCTCCCAGTAACGAGGAAACACAGGAATTGAGAAATCAGGTTCGGACGCTTTGTCGCAGCTTAAACGGCAGCGTACTTGAGGATGTGCGTACCTCAAGCCTTTTGTTGGCAAAGATTCGAGCGAATCGAGAGTTGGCTGAAGCATTGCTCGATCTAGATCTTGTCGCACGGGTAGACTTGCCTCCACGCCTTGCACCTGCTTACACGGAGATTCTCAACACAGTTCCTCCACCAAATCTGCCTTTGCCTACTGAAGATGATCCAATGGTTTGTGTGGTTGATAGTGGTGTCTTGTCTGGGCATCCGTTTCTGATTAATTGGGTCATTGAGGAGAATGATTTTGGTACAGGTGAAGAAACCCCAACAGACCTAAACGGGCATGGTACAGCGGTTGCTGGATTGGTAGTTTATGGCAGTATTGCGGAGTGTTTAGAAACGCAAACGTGGGAGCCAAGGGTCAGGATTTGTAGTGCCAAAGTCTTGCGGAACGATGAGTTCAACAATCCAGTTTTTCCTGACGAGCGGCGGGTTGAAGCAATTACTGAAGAAGCAATTCGCTATTTCGTTCAAGAGCGACAGTGCAAGATATTTAATCTTTCGTTGGGTACGGAATGCGAGGTCTATGCAGATGGACGACAGTTTGCGTGGGCAGAGAAGTTAGATGAGTTAGCAAGAGAACTTGATATTGTGATTGTTGTCTCTTCTGGAAATCGCCGTAATCCTCCTATTCCAGACGGTGCGTTGACTCGTGAGCAATTTCAGGAAGTGGTGCGCGATCGCCTTCTTAATGATGCAGAACAACGGCTGTGTAACCCGGCAACGGCAGCATTAGCTTTGACAGTGGGAGCGATCGCCAGTTCAGATGCACTGGGGCGGGATGATTCGGAAAGTGGAGTAAGGTTGCGCGATGCTTTCGCAGCCGCACCACTGGCTGCCCCGCCTCCGTTTACTCGTGTTGGACCTGGCTATGCGTCGAATTCCAGTTCTCCACCAGTAAAGCCAGATTTAGTAGATTACGGGGGCAATTATGCACTGCAAACTATTGCTGGGGGTGATCCAAGATGGACACGAGTTCACCTGAACTTGGGGGAACCAACGCTTTGTTTAGGACAAAATGGACGTTTTATTGGGACAAGTGTTGGTACTTCGTTTGCGGCTCCTCATGGCGCTCATGCAGCCGCGATCGCAATGGCAAGCCTGCAATCCTCCCTGGGGCGAATGCCCTCAGCCAACTTAATCCGAGCATTGGTCGCCAGTGCAGCAACCTTACCGTCTTGCCCAGAGGGGTGGTTGGGTGACGAGAACGACATTTTGCGTCTGGTTGGCTATGGGGTTTGCTCAACTGAAGACTTAATTTGGTCTCGCAAGAATCGAGTGAGGCTCATTGCTGAGGATGCGATCGAAGATAATAAACTGCACGTTTATCGGATTGAAGTTCCTGAGATTTTTCTGGCTACGCGGGGTAAGCGGGGGGTTACTGTTGCTTTGGCGTATGATCCACCAGTACGTGCTAGTCGTCGTGAATATTTGGCACGCACGATGTTGGTCGAAGTGCTTCAGGGTTTGACTACTGAGGAGGTAGAGCTTTACCGGGCAAGGCAGGAGGAGCAGGATGAATCTTCGCTACCCTCCTCATTACCTTCTAGTGCAGAAATAGATCTGCGCCCAACGAAGAGTAAGCTTCAATGGTCAACGCTTCAAGTTCGCAGCAAGACTTGGCAAAGGAGACCATCATTATCGCTTCCCAATGGTGAATCTGAATCTGTTCTTCATTTTGTGGTGCGATGCCAACAACGTTTCCCAGCAGACGACTCTCTGCAAAGGTATGGCTTAGTTATTGTGTTTTGGCATGAGTCAGAACAGATTGAGCTTTACCAAGCATTGCAAAATCGGGTTGCTTTGAGAGCTACTCGTGTTCGGATAAGAGCCTGATAAGTATTTATCCTCATCGTAGCTTTAGATACCCTGTCTTCTCCAAAGGTTATGGTTTCAAGCAATTCGTTTCGTGTTAAACTCTGATCTCACAAATAAAGAAGTACAAACGCACCAGATAGTTATGGCTTCGGGGAAACTTGCCGTCAATCAACTCCTCAGATTACTCATCGAAACGAAAGTCTTACCAGCAGCATTGCTGCAAGGAACTGAGGGTTGGATTGACAATCTTTTAGGTAAGGAAGAGCACGTAGACGATTTTGATTCTTTCGACTTCTATTTGCGCCCCCCTGTAGACAAGTCCATACCTGCGATTGGTTCCGCAAGAGAGTTACTTGCAAGCCGTGAATTGAATAAATGGTTGATCCGTGCTGTAGATCCACAAATTGGGGATGAGATTTACGATCCTTGCTGCGGCAGCGGTGAATTTATTCTTGAGGCGTACAACCACTTAATGGGAAAGTGCAGAAACAGCGAGGAACGCACAAAACTTCGTTACGAGACATTCTCAACAACTAATCCTTCACTTTTAGCTAAAAGCCGTTTCTTACTCAACAATATTAAAGTGAGGGAGGAGCATTCAGAGTTCGACGTTGTTATTGGGAATCCTCCCTGGCAACTAATTTATCCGAAAACGCTGACTCCCCCAGCCGCAGCAATATCTGAGATTAGAAAGCGTCTAGGCTGGACTAAAGACGGTGGAAGGCTTGGACTGATACTACAACCCCATTTGTCTGATAACCAAACAATCTTGAAGTACTGCCAAGCCAACTCAGCAATTTTAGATTCTAAGATTTATCCCTTGAACTTGTGTGGAATTCAAACAGATGTTTGGTTACTGCACTTGAGGAGATTTACAGATCAAGAGATATTGAATTTCTACAACTCCAGTCAGGAAATTCGCTTAATCGACGTAAGCGGCTCACTGAGTAGAATGGAACTTGATCTGTACTGCTTAATTGCAACTGATTACTTCCATTACGCACGATTTAGATTGCTCTGCTACGAAATTAGAGCTTCAGAATTTCAGTCATGGTTTGAGAGAATCATGAAGAAATACGATGACAGTTTTCAGAAAATCAAACTTGGTGGCAAGCAAGGTGACTGGGCTTGTGATGGAATCTCTTACAGAGACAACACTTTTTTCCAATGTTATGCTCCCCACTCTATTAAAGATTCCGTGTTTGCAAAAAAGATGGAGGAGAATTTTGACCGGGCTTTAGAAAAATGGGGTCATCTCTTAATTAAGAAATGGATCTTTGTCCACAACTCAAATGAAGATTTACCTCCCAAATGCACTAAAGTTCTACTGGAGATTAAGGAACGTGCCAATAAGCTTGGCATTGAGATCGAAGTATGGAATCCTGAAAGCCTTTGGAAGATAATTCAAAGTTTTGGTCTTTCCGATAGGGAAGAAGTTCTTCGCATTACTATGCAGACTTTACCTGTCCAGATCTCAATTTCATAATTCAATTACTCTAAAGTAGAAGTTTAATCGCCATCTACTTAATTGTTAGTTCCTTTTGTCTCTCGTATTGCAAACTGATACCGCTCATTTTTGTCGAATAAAGCAACACATTGTTCAGAGGAGAAGCCCAATTCCTTGAGAAAACAGGTTTGCAGAAGAATTTCTAAAGTATAGGTAAGCCAATACAAAGCTCCCCCTTTCACAGCTTTCTTCTGAAGTGATTTATCATAATGAGTTAAATAATTACGAGTATCTCGCACCTGTTTAATAAACGGTTCTTCGTCATTCACTAGTGGTGCAATAATCTCTCGTGTCTCTTTCACCAGATATACAAGGCGTTCCTTTAAACTCGGTTCGTTGCTAAAGGCTAGTTTCTGTTTTAGCCATTCTTTATCCCCTTCAGATGCATTATTGACTATTCTGTTGATGCGTTTCTCATGCTCTTGCTTAGGTAATATGCGATTGGATCGCCTTCTCCGATGATATGACTCTACTGCTTGAACGATATTAAGAAAGTGGTTCTCCTGATACATTCTTTGGCTGTATCGAGTGCTAAAGAAAAGGTTGCATACACTATCTAGTTCAGCCGCAATTGTAAGCCATTGCGCCATCGTATCTCCAAAGGTTTCTTGAATATCCTTTAGTTCAAACAGAAGATCATCTCGCAATAAACGATCCTTCTGTCTTGTTTCGGTATATACACTGCGGTAGATAATTTCAATGGAAACATCTTGTTTGGTGAAATGGGGAGTCTCCTCAATTGCTCGATCTCCATAGGGAGAAAATCCTAGAACTCGTGTCACAGAGTTGGGTCTATCAGTTGCTAAAGTAATAAAATTTTGAAGTGTGAAGATAAGCTTTGACATCCACTCTTCAAAAGATAAGTGTTCCTGCGATTTAATTTCAAATGTTGCAGACTGACTAAAGTTTATTTGAAATGGCAACCCAGAATTATGCCAAGTATAAACCAGTGAGAGAACACCCTGACTTGTATTGCCTCGAATAGGTTCAGGGCGAGTATATGAAAAATCAAATCCTCGAATGTTATAGTTATCTTCTTCAAGTTCTTCCTGTCTTCTAATTAAAGGAAGATTAGCCCAATCAGCTAAGTAACTATACTCAACTGCTATTCGATGAAACTTCATTTCATCAAGATTAGAAAAATGAGCACCAATAAAAGCGGTCTTTACAGAGTATTTCTCGCTCTCAAATCCAGGAGAAGATGAACGTGAATGAATGGGCTTATTTCCACAAAGCGTAACTAATTTACCTTGAGTTACACCCAAAATAATTGGACAATCTACCTTGCGGTATTCTTGAAAAGAGCCTATTAGTTCTAGTCGGATACCAGTTGAACTAGAAAATTTCAATAGACCAGATACTTGAAAGTCTGGATCAGACGGAATCCACCAAATGCCTACTTCTTCTAATTCTTGCATTTCATAACCTCATCTCATAACCTCAGAAGTTTTTTATCAGAACAACCTACCCTGCATTGGCTCCTCTGAGTCTGCTTTAGAAGGCTTTGCTTTGCTTGCTGCCTTTTTCCCCTTGCCTTTTGCCTTCCTATCGTGCAAACCCTGGGCAACCTCTTCGGCATACCGTTGATGGTTCAACTCCAACAGCCGATCGAGCACTTCGCGCCTTGCCGTTTCGCTGATGGTGAAGCGGATGCCTTGTTTGGTGGTGTGGAAATCGTGCCCTAAGTCGAGGTCTTGCCAACCGTAGGCGATCGCCACCTCCCGATCCATCTCAATGTGCAAGTCTCGCAATTTATGAATATCCTCTGCTGTCTCGTTGGGATCATGGAAGCGATTGTAGGTTTTGGTCAGCCCTTCCTGCCGATCGCGCATGACTGCCTGACGATGGGTGTAGTAGGTTTCGCCAATCGTGTTGAGGGTTGGGAATTGGGTGCTGAGGTCTGAGGGATCGAATGTGGGGAAGGGAAAGGTTTCAAAGCAGTCTGAGGGAGTATAACGAATGTCAGTCCTCATACTAGATGCATAATATTTCAACCACTCTGTATGTACTGCTCCTTGTAAGACTGCAAAGGCGGCGAATTCTTCAAAAGCGAAAGCTACAGTTGCTTCCGAAATAACCATATTAGTTGAAACAAAAGCAATTGAATTGATATTGCTAACACGCGCACGAATTAAGAATTGACTCAGAGGTGCAATTGACTCATAAAGTACTGTTGTTGGTCTTTTGAACTGCCACCATCGCTCTGCTTCATCTCGGTCTGTTGCGTTACCTGTGGCTTTTTTATCTCTTTCAGGCTTTACTCTTTCCTCTATGATTGATAAACAGTCAGGATAATTTGTTGCATAAGGCTCACCTTTTGGCTTTTCTAGATCATCATGTTCTACGCTCAAAGGGTAGTTCTTAAAGTTAATGATCCAACGACTTGCAGATTGATCGGGGCGTGAGTTCAAATCTTCACCGTTAAGATAGGGAAATAACACATCCTTATTTCGTTGGTCTTTCTCAATGAGAGCTTGCGCTTCTTCAGGCGTTAAGACAAATCCCATTCCAGATGGCTTGCTTCCTAAAAAGGATTTTCCCTGATTAATAATTAGTTTATAGGGGCTACCTGTCGCCTTACCTACTTTCGTTAAGAGAGATGTGATTCCAGTGACAGAAGTTGAATCTAAAATGTATTCACTGTGCCATTTCTGTTTCTGTATCCAAACGTAAGATACCTCTAAACTTGCGCTTCCAGTCCAGGGACGACTCGATACAGCGCGAGTAATCACGTTTCCATTCTCAACTAGCTGATCTAATCCAACTTCACGGGTGTCTCCCTGAGCGATCGTATTTGTTGCAACTAAGCCAAATCCTCCAGAGTCGTTAAGTAGGGAGCTTGCTTGTAAAAAGAAGTAGGCACATAAATCTGCACTACCTCGCTTCTCAAATGCAATAAATTTAACGATGAAATCTCGATAGTCTGTACCCAAGACACCTGTAATCTTAGAACCACCTTGAAATGGTGGATTCCCAACGATCGCACTAAATCCCTTCGTTCCACCTTCCAAAAACACTTCAGGAAACTCCAACAACCAATGAAATGGTTTTCGTGGCGGTTGATTTACTGGATTTCCCAGGTTTAACATTCGTTCTGCACTTGCCTTCAGTGCCGTAATGTCTCGCGTTTGTTCTTCTGTTGCTTTTCCTGCTAATTCCTGTTCAATTCGCTGCGACACCACCATCAAATCTTCCGTCGTCAAATCAGACGTTTTCCCGGCATCTGCCAACGCTCTACCAATCAAATAATCCCCCACAAACCGAAGCCGATCGATCGCCCGTTCTGCCTCCTGAAACAGCCGTTCCTTTTCCTGTAAATCTTCAATGCCATTGACGCTAAAACTTTCCAACTTGCGGCGTTTGGCGATCGCATCCTGCAAAATCGGTCGCCAAATTTGGGAAGCGATCGGATACTGCACCACTTCATTGTCTGGATTCAGATTCAAATACTCAATCTGTTCAGCACGAGTAATCCCCAACAGCGAATCACCCCACTTCAACGAATGATTCAGAAACGTAAATGGTCGCCCCTTCGCCAACGTCACCAGCCACAGCGACAGCTTTGCCATTTCAACGGCTAACGGGTTTTTGTCTACTCCATAGAGGCAGCGATCGGCTACAATCCGTCGCGCCACCAGCAACCGCTCATCCAAATCTTTTGGAATCGGGCATTCCTCTGGACGTGCCCCCGACAGCGTTCCCTCTGGCGCAATCACCACCTGCCCCGGATGCTCTGCCTCCGCCTGTTGCCACGCCTCCACCAGCTTTCCAGCCAGATAGCGACAGGTCTGCACCAAAAACGCGCCACTCCCCATCGCCATATCGCAAATCTTCAGTTGCAGCAATTCCGCCGCCGATCGCAACCGCCACTGTTCCTTCGGCTTACCCTCTGCCACCCCCTCAAACACCAACGGCTCCAGCGTGTACTGCACAATCTCTTCCGTTAGATTACGCGGTGTGTAGTGCGTCCCAGTCTGACGGCGATCGACCCCCTCCGTCACATACACCGACCCCTCCAGAATCACCACCGGATAGCCCAGCGTATCTTGCCGGATCAACCCCGCAAAGGGAAGGACGCGATCGAACAGTTGCGGGTCATTGTTGCAAGCTGTCCGCAATCGCTGCTGGTCGCGTGGTTCAATCTCTGCACTCAACGCTTTCTTCAACGCAGCAGGCGATCGCCCCGTCTGCTCCTTCAACCAGGTTAGCAACGCCGCTTCACCCTGCGCCTGAAACCGCTCTAGCTCACTCAGTTCAACCTCTGGCTCCTCATAGCGAGTTCCTACTAACCCCAACACTGTTGCAGTCGCTCGCACCGCCGTGTGATCCAGCAAGCCTTCATAGACGTGCCCAATCTGCTCAATATCCAACGCCCGAAACGACAACCGACGCGGCTCCACCCCTGCACCCTGCACCCGAATTTGCAGAATCTGCAACGCTTCCAGCAAGTGCAACACAATCCGGTTATTAATCCGCAGTGGGTCAGCCCCACTCGTCTGCCACTCCGTCCCTTTGACTCGCCCCTCTAGAAACGGAAAGCGATCGGGGTCAAACAAACTTCCCCCATAGGCTGGAAGCTGCAACGTATCGTGAAAGATGCCACCATACACCGCCCGAAACGTCGCCAGTAACCGACACCAGGCATCCGATCGCCGCTCCAATACTTCCTCCCCATGCTGATCCGCGTGCGATCGCAACTGTTCCCGCAACGTAGACACCGCATAGTGCTGGTCATAAATCGGATCGCCTAACAGCAGCAGTCCCCGTTCTTCGGCACAAAAAAGAAACACCAGTCGCATCATCACCGTCAATGCCGCCTCGTAAAGCTGCGATTCAGGGATGTTCTTCAGCAAAGTTCCGTTCTGGTCTTGGTCGAGGCGGGCGATCGCCTGCACCAGCACCTCCACTGCCCGTCGCACCTGATAGCCCAACTGGTCAGTGACTTCCTGCTGATCCGTCAAGCTCTGGGTCAGCAGTGCCTCCAGCGTCTCGGAGTCATCCACCCCAAAGAACCGCCGCACCCCCAGCAAACTCCGAAACGCTCGTAGCGTCAGATGCTCTTCCACCCAAAGCGTGCTGTACCAGGAAATAAACCCGGTGGTTTCTCCTTTTGGCGCATTCACCAGCATCCAGTGTTCGCCGTTCGTCACCAGCCCCAACCGCACATTGCAGGCGTGCAGCAATTCCATCATCCGTGTCGCTGGACTCGCTGCCCACCGCGACCCCTTCAACGGCTTCTCTAACCCCTGCTCGGCTGGAACAATCTGCACCAATAATCGAGGCTTTCCTGCATCCGCTGTCCCTGTTGGATTCACAACCACCCAATCTGGACGCAGCGTTTCGTTTTGTTCAGCGATCGCCACATTCAACCCTGATGGAATCTGCTGCCCACTCCGCAACACTTCCTCTGGTAGTTCCAGGGTTTGCTTCAAGACAAACTCTACCCACGCTCTATGAATGGCTGGCTCTGGCTTTAGCCCAAGCTGATTATCTTGCCACTCCTCATACGCCGATCGCAACAGCTTTAAATGCTCCGGGTCATGGGCATCCAATCCAGCAGGAAACGTCTTGAGCAGTACGGGCAGACTCAAAAATGGACCCGATGCTTCAACCAGCGACAACCATTCAGCGTGATGACGTGCAGTAGACATAGAAGGTTAAGGAATATGAGGTTGAATGTGAATGAGAGCAAAAGCACTATACTCAGCGTCTGGTTCACAAGATTCTTTCAAAAGGGCTACTGCTTCTATATGTCCGGTCTTAGCAAGCTCAAGTAGAGCAATTAGCGATTTAACATGCAGACTACGAATCTTCAGTAGTTCTTTACGGTTCAACTCAAAAATCCGTTCGACCTCTTGCCCTCTAATATCGCGACCATAAACACTTGCTAGCCCAGCAACCTTATCCCAGGAAAAGTCGAGATGAGTATTGGGATCTGTTATTCCATCTGTTGGATCAATTAGTAATGGATTGCCAGCAGAATCAACAGGAAAGTTCGTTCCTTTATGTCCAGCATCGTTGCAAATATCACAAGAGAGAAGAAGATTTGTCCACTCAAAAGCTAAGTGTTCAAACGCTGGATCGCCTTTGGGACGAAAGTGTTCAATAGCACCATAAGTTATGTGGTTGATTTTACTCTCACAATATGCACACTTACCTGAAAACATTTCTATAAGAGCATTTTTTATATCATCATGTCTGTATTTTTCTAGGGCTTGTTTGAGCTTACCCTGAGCTTGTTTGATATCACTCTCAGTTTTGGAAGGATCAGCGAGTGTGGCATTTAAGTTGGCTCTTGCTTCTCCTACCTTTCTCAACCACTTAGCACTATTCCTCGTGATTGCGCTAGGTTGAGGTGTTCTTGGCACAGGAATCATTGAGGTAACGTCTCCTCAAGAAAAGCATTAATCCTTGCTTCTAAGGTTCCTGGCTCAGGTTCAATGCTAAGAGGTTGGGCTTCTTTCATAAAAAGAGATAGCTGTTCATAATCTTGCTGCTCTTCGGGTGTGAGATGATCCCGCTTTCTTCTTAACTGGTGGTAACGCTTAATCTTTCTGTCAGTTGCGGGCGAATGAGTGGATTCAAGACCAAATGCTGGACTCCGCAAGATACGATCGGCATCAAGAGCCGATAAATCGTCAATTTGAGTAATTCTTATTTCCCCGCTTTCAATATCTAAACGAAGTGTGAGAGCATCTTCTCCACCGCCAGCAGCAACTAGTGGGCTATGAGTTGCCACAAAAAACTGTAGTTTTGGAAAAGCTTCTTGTAACCATCCTGCAATTTGCCTTTGCCAAGAAGGATGTAAATGAATATCTAGCTCATCAATTAAGACAACTCCCGATGCTTGTGTTGGATCATCCAAATCTGGAAATGCTTGAATTAGTCGCCAAATTAAATCACCAGCCAAAGCAATCACACTTCTAAAGCCATCGGACAAACTAACAGTTGGTACTTTCCGACCATCGACACTGAACTGAATAAGTCCATCTGCTGTTACCTCAGTAATTTTCACATCTCCTGGCAACAGTCTTGTAATTGCTTTTTCACCCACCTCGCGCATTTGACTGGCTCGTGAGTCTGTTGGGTTTTTTGCTAATCGGTAGTCTAAGTAAACCATCCATCTCTCAAAGGAGTTCAATGCACTATCCTCATTAAATTGAGTGATGAAATTACTAGAACGCTTTGGTTGATCAAGGCTGGGGATAAGAACTTGACTCACTCGTGTTAATCGGCGAAAAGCTCCGTAGCCAACAGCAAACCAGCCTTGACTGTTGGAAGCAAAAGCGTTTGTCCTTAGCCAACTAAGAATCTTTGAGGTTTCTTCGATTAGAGCAGGCTCAGTATAAGTTTCCTTTTCTTTGCCAGTGCCAACTTGAACGGCTTGTGTACCAGTAACAAAATATGAGTAGGAGAATGATCTACGGATTTTTTTATCTCCAAACACTCCTAAATCCCCGTCCTCTTGGTGCAAAGTTGCACTTAGCTTTCCTGGAGTAGCAGAGTTACGCACCCAACCTGTAGGGCGAGGGAGAAGTTCCTTTGCAGCTTCAGGACCAGCTAGAAGCAATGCTAAGGCTTGAAGTAAAGTACTCTTCCCAACTCCATTTTCTCCCAGTAAGGTAATCCACTTATAGGGTTTAGCTCTATCACGGCGATTTGTATCATTCCTCGTAAAGGAAATCTCTTGCGCCTGAAAGCACTTGATGTTTTCGAGCGTGATGTTTTCAACCCACATATTTGAACCTATTCGGTAGATTTCTCATAATACGCATCTATCTTGCCAGTTTCTGCGGAACTAGGAACATAACTGCCAATGGGAACAGTCGTGCTGACGGGTTCTCAAACCGCTTACGGATCAGGTTGGTCTCCTGTTCAATCTCCCTGGGAATTTGTTCTGCCCTGGCTTTGAGGCTATTCATATTGCGCTCAAACTGCTCCCGCTCCGGTGTACTGAATAGGGTCAATTGCTCGACCTGCGGTTCCTCCAACTCCTTCAGGATGCTCTTCTGCAATTCCGTCAGAACAGCAGTGATATCAGCAATCTCCTTTTCTGCCCGATTCTGCAAATCCCGTTGCAGGCTCGTGCTGCGTTCGCCCCTGCGTACCTCTAATGCCTGCATCAATGGGTCGGCATACTTGTCCCACATCTCTGCCAACTTCTGCTGCATCGTGTCGGGAATAGAGCCAGAGGTGATTGCCCCTAATGCGGCTTGCAGTTGCATCACTCCCAAACGGCTAAATCGCCCTTCCTTCAACACCCCACCTGCCGTAATCACCTCTTCGTGGAGCCGTTGTTGGTCACTCCCTAAAATCACGAGCCGTCCATATGCCACCACAGCCGGGGTTTCTATCCCTGCCTTGGATGTCACAACTCTGGCAGTAACCCGATGGAGATTCTTCCGGTTCTCGGTAGACCAGACCTCAGCCCGCAAGAGCCGCAGACACATCTGCACCAACCGATGATTCAGGTGAGCCAGCACCACATCATCGCGTCCGTGAGCCGCATCGGGATCAAACACGATCGGACGAATTTCTTTGGTGTGGGGATGCTCCAACCCTTCAGCACAAGCTGCCCAACTACTCTTTAATTGAGGCAGATGAAAGGCACGCCCTTTCATCTCTTCAACTTCTGTCTCAATCAAGGGGGGTTGATCTGCTAACTCCAACCCAATCCGTACCACTGACTCAATATTGTCTGGAGTCAGGCGTAAATTTTGCTGTGTTTCATGCAGTTGCTCGCGGAGCTTTTCAATTTGCTCCCGTACCTTACGCTCAAACTTCAGCATCCGTCGCACAGGTTCTGACTCCCGCTCTGCCCTGGAGGTATCCAGCGTCATCCGTCGCCCTAGCATTGCCTCCTCAACCTGCGCGGCAATCACCGGACCTACTTTCCCCAGATCCTCACGGATATTGTTTACCTTCAGCGCCGCCCGCATCAGGAACTCTAAGTCCCCTTCCAAATCACCGGGACGAGCACCGCTGGTTGCCTGCTCCTGGTAGTCCTTACCGACGAAGTGGTAAATTTTGACCTCGGTTGCTCGCTGTCCATGACGATCAACCCGCCCGTTCCGCTGCTCCATCCGATTGGGGTTCCAGGGAATTTCGTAGTGAATCAGCCTTGAACAGAAGTTTTGCAGGTCCAAACCTTCAGAAGCCGCATCAGTCGCCAGCAGAATTCGTACAGGCGAAACATCCGGATGTGCCTGAAACGCTGCCTTCACCGCTTCGCGATCGTCTGAATTCATCCCGCCATACAGAGTCATGAGGCGATCGCCCTGCACTAACCCCTCTGATGCCATCAGGTTATAGAGCCACTTCTGAGTTGCTCGGTACTCAGTAAAGATAATCACCCGCTCGTTTGACCACTGCCCATTGGGGCGAATCGTCTCGTTGATCCAATTGAGCAGTTGGGTTGCCTTCGCATCAGGTTGCCGGGAAGCGGATTCCGCCCAATCCAGCATTTCCTTCAGTAAGCTCTGTTCTTCCGGGGTCAATGTCCGAAACAACCGACTGGTGTTACCAACCGACTCATCCGTTGCTGATTCGTACACCTCATCGTCAGCAAATTCTTCCTCCACCTGCTCTAGCTGTCGCCGCAAAATACCCTCAGTGGGTTTAGCACTCAGGCTGCTGGTTTGACGACGACGGGCAGTTGATAATGACTCTTGGTGTTGAGTCAGCGTCGTCAGAAAGGCTTGAGGTGAGGAAAACAACCGCTTCTTCAGCAGTTTCAAGACAAACTCTGTGGCGTATTTCTCAACGTTGTCGTCAACTCCCTTCGTCCGCAGTTCCGTGTACCGTTTCAACGCGGCGTGAGCCTTTCGCTCCGCCTGGGGATAATCAACGGCAATCGCCTCCAGTTTGCGACCAGGAAACATGGGAGAACCGTCCCAGTTCTGCATCTCCTGCTTCAATCGCCGCACCATGACCACTTGAAGCTGGTTTCGATCCGGTTCAACGCCTCTGGCAAACCGTTGGGCATCCAGTAGTTCCAACAGTGCCGTAAAGCTCTCTGGGTAGCCATTGTGGGGAGTTGCCGTTAAAAACAGTTTGTGTTCAAAATGGGGAACCAGCAACCGAATCGTGGCAGTTCGCTGGGAGTCGATCGCGTACTGCCCACTGCCAGAGGGAGCCACGTTATGGGCTTCATCCACAATCAGCAAGTCAAATCGGCGAGGGTAGAGGGACTCACCTTCAGCGGGTAGGACTTCCCGGAACAGGCGGAGGGGGCGATCGCGCTTGAGGAAATCGATCGAGGTAATGAGCCGGGGAAAGTGAACCCAGGGATTAACGTGAATCCCCCGCTGCCGCCGTAAGTCCTTCATCAACGCGCTATCGACAATGCGGAAATCCAGACCGAACTTGTCCCGCATCTGATCCCGCCACTGGATTTGCAAGGCAGATGGGCAGACGATTAGAATTCGGCGACAGCGATGGCGAATAATCAGTTCTTGGGCAACTAATCCAGCTTCGATCGTCTTGCCCAATCCCACATCATCAGCAATCAGCAAGTTCACACGGGGCATTTGAATTGCCCGTACAACTGGATCAAGCTGATAGTCCTCAATATCGATGCCACTACGGAATGGAGCCTGAAGCGTGCGGATATCCGCAGAAGAGGCAGCACCCCACCGTACTGCATCCAGAAACGCATCAAGGCGTTCAGGAGAATCAAATCCGGTTGGCTTAGGAAGTTCCGTTTTCTCGTGAACGTAAACCCCTGGCTCCAGTTCCCAGATGACCTGCAACTCCTCTCCTAAAGCATCATCTTCAACTGAAGTCAGAGTGACGAGGTGGTGGGCTGACTGAATTCCTTGAATGAGAGGACTACTCGGTAAAGTTGCCTTCTGGACTCCTGTAACGACATAGCGACGCTGCCGGACATCAACGAGTTGACCTTGATCAGGGGGAGACATGATACGCCTAATTTTCAGAGTCCTTATATATAGTTCCCACTCCGCGTAAATACTCAGCAGACTTCGTTAAAACTTAATGAAGCCATGTTGGTCGCGCTCTGTACACGATCTCCGCTAGGTGGTGGCTCAGAAGACTCTTGGTACACCAGTCGAGTCGATTGAGCTAACCACGCTGGAGTTTGAACTCCTCCACTTAAACTTTCTGGTTGTTCAACCTCAACCCTTAATACAGAGGTGGTCCGTTCCTTAGCCATTCAGGAACGTCAGGAAGTTTGTCGTTTAACCCTCGATTGCCCTGATTTTCTTCCCCCGATCTTTGCTGACCCCGATCGCACCCAGCAAATTCTGGTCAATCTGGTGACGAATGCGTTGAACTGTACGCTGGAGACTAGCGTCACGGTTTCGGTGAGTTATGACCCGAAGTACCTTTGGGTTAGTATCACGGATACGGGGATTGGCATCTCTGCTGCGGATTTATCGCGTGAATTCGATCGCTTTCGGCGTTGAGGGCGATCGAGGGAACTGCGGCAGGAAGGATTAGGGATTGGGTTGATACTCACCAAACGGTTAGTAGAATCTCAGTCTGGTCGAATTGAGATAGAAAGCGATTTGGGGCGAGTACATTTCGATTTTCTCTGCCACAAGCCAAGTATTAATGCTTAATGGAAACCGACAAGGAAAAACTTACTCCAGTCTCGATTGTACTTGTGAAATGTAAGGTGGAGTGGTCTGAAGAAACATTGAAGAAATTAAGGTAGCTTTAAAGACCACAGTAGAATGTGAAGTATTTATTGGCTGCTATCAGATTTTGTGGTGAAATCTAAGCCATTTGTAGGTAGCCCTGATTTTGCAAATCGTCAGAAGTGATTATGATTCAATCAATTGAAGATGGCAGGAGAGAAGCTGGAGATCGGTCAATTGCTGACAAAATAGTAAAACGCTTACATGATTTAGAAAAAACTGTTGAGAATAACCAAGGGCGTTGGGCTTGGGAACTCTTGCAAAATGCGAAGGACAGTATAGCGGAGGATGATAGCAGAACTGTATCTGTCCAGATACAGCTTGATGAAGAAAGTGTTGAATTTAGGCATAATGGAACCCATTTCACAGATGCAGATGTAGTAGGGCTAATCAGCCAAATTTCTTCTAAAGAAGTTGAAGAAGGACAACAAACTAAAAAAACAGGTAGGTTTGGAACAGGTTTTCTTACAACACACCTGCTTTCAAGGGTAATTAACATTAAGGGAATTTTAGAAGCACCCGATAGAAGTTTTTATGAGTTTGAATTTTTATTAGATCGGCGAGGCAGAACAACAACGCAACTTATGCCTCGAATTGCAGATTCCTGGAAACATTTTCGTGAATCCATTAAAGAAATAAACACTGATTACAATAAAAACGGATTTAATACGTCTTTTTGTTACCATTTAGAAACAGAAGAACAAAAAAGAATTGCCAAAATTGGAGTAGAAGAATTTTCAAAACTAATCCCTTTCGTTTTAGCGTTTGTTCCCAAGATAGAAAAAATTGAAATTAGAGACAATATTAGTAAAAGCACTACTTCATTTGAAAATAGAAGGGAATCAGGTGATGATTCCATAGTGCATATTTCACAAATAAAAAATGGCAAAGAAGCTGATATTTTAATTTTGTGTCTCTCTAATGAAAAAGTTGCAATTGCTTCTAATGTTGAGAAAGTTGAAAAAGGCTACTTAATCAAGAGCATAAAAGGGTTCCCAAAACTGTTTTGTGACTTCCCTCTTATCGGAACTGAGAATTTTCATTTTCCTGTAGTTGTCAATAGCTTCTTTTTCAATCCTCAAACAGAGAGAGATGGAATTTGGTTAAAAGGTATTGATGATGAAGTAGAAGAAAATCAAAAGCTTTTAGAAAGTGCTATTGAATTATATCAAGAACTAGTTTCTAAAATTGCAGAGGAGGATTTTTTTGATTTACATAATATTGTAGAAACTAGAGTACCTTCTACAGACAGTAGATATTTTGATGAGCAATGGTATAAGGCATCTATCCAAGAACCAGTTAGAGACTTTATTTATAGTGTCAAAATTGTTGAGCTTGAAGATGATACCTCTGAAAAAAGCGCAATTAAGGATTTATGCTTTCCAGAGAAAGATTTCTCGGAAGCCATAAGAGAGAAAATTTGGGGGTTTGTTTTTGATTTAGCTCCACATGCAGTATGTAGAAAAGCTCACATTCATGATTGGTGTAATATATCGTGGGATGGGTGGAAGATAGTAGATTACCGAGTGCTAGTAAATGGTTTAGCAAAACAAGAAAATATTAGTAAGCTTGGTCTGGTTTTAAGAAAAAACGAGCAAGATACTTTTGAATGGCTAAACTCATTCGGTGAATTTGTTCTTAATAATGAGAGTAACCTCATACTCTTTGAAAAAACTCTGGCTATTCCTAATCAAAATGGAGCTTTTGAGAAGAAAATAAACCTGTACATTGATGCTGTACAAGATGATGAGCTAATTTATGTTTTAGCCTTACTAGGTGATGACTGGAAGGAAATTCTACTTCATAAAAATGTAAGTTTTATAAGAGAACATATTAAGGAAAAAAAGAAAAGCGATATTGCAGTCAGAATAACAGAAACTTTGAATAGAGAGCTAAAGAAACCTTTCTATGAAAATAATGAAAACCTTGGGTAGTGCTAAAGAGGTAAGGATGCATTGTAGTAATGAATGAAAAACCAAATTGCTCCAATGTGATTCTCCAGTTTCTTGGAAAACGAAAGGGTCTTGCGAACCAAGCGTGAGACGCGTTGCCGTAACGTACAGTTAAAGCGCTCAATGTGATTGGTCTGTCCGCTTTCTTTGCCAACAGAACGGTGCCGCTGGGGCGGTAAGACCGCACGGTATGCCTGCCAAAAGTCGGTATAACAGAGGGCACACTGGCGATAGACCGCTGGCAAAGACTCCCAAAGGGCTTGAGCACCTTCCTGGCTCCGGTCACCAATATGTACGCCTACGATCTCACGTGTACTGCGGTCAAGCGCCAACCAGATCCACTGTTTATTCCCTTTGTGACCCACAAACGACCACGCCTCGTCACATTCCAGGGTCAAGCGCCCCTTTTTTTGGTGCTCACCGTGACTTGGCGGGGCACCTGCTCGTATTTGGCATTGACGTATTGCTGAAGCCATAGTTCGGAAACGTCGGTGACTCTCGCAATCCCGGCGAGTGGGATCTTCTCGAGCAGCAGCTTGTCAATGAGGCGTTTAGTGCCTTCGTCGATGACCTTGTTTTGCGGGTCTTGGACGAACTGGCGACCGCAGTCGCTGCATTTGTGGTTTTGCTTGCCGTTATGGATTCTGCCGTTTTTGACCACGTGCTCTGAGCGGCAACTAGGGCAGCAGGGGACTGTTAAGGGCATGGCTAAGTTAGAGCGCAGCAGATTAGACATAGCATTTCAGCAGCTACCGCTGTACCCTACTCAAGCTAGAAATTAGTCATCCTTACACGTTTAGGACTACCAACCTTGTAAAATCCATTAGTCTGTTATCTGAATGGTTTGAAAAGAATCCTGAGCAAGGGCAAGAACTGTTTCCAGAAATATATCGTAGACGTGCTGAAATCTTTATGAACACGATACGAGATAAGGAAAGCCTTTACAAGGTGATGCGAACTTGTACAGACTTGTCTAAGCTTGTTGACGTTGCAAAGATTATTGAAGATGACTCTTCAATCATTGAAAGAATTCAAGAGGCAAAAGAGTTAACCAGTCTCTTAGAAGAATTCAAAGCTGAGAACATATCAGCTTTGAAGAGTATGCTTAAGTTGGCTCAAAATGTTCTTGCTGACGACTCTAATAAAATAGAAATTACTCAAGAAACCTTACTGAGTTTAGGGGTAACTTCTATTGAAGAATTAGAGGAAGCCTTACGAGATAAAGGTATTGCAGCCCAATTCACACATAAATCTACACCAACTGTTGAAATGTTTCTTGCTGTTCAAAGATTGATCGAGAGATCAAAAGCTAATGTAATAAGTTATTTGAAATCTCTCTCAGCCTATGATTGCAGTGAGTTAGAAGAATTAGCCACTACTGTGATTGGAGGTATTAAGAAAGATGGCTTGCCTATTTATGTTGTTGTGAGACCATCAGATAACGGAGAAGTTATTATTTACTACAGTTCTGAAAAAGATGCACTAGATACCTCTAATGCAGAGTTGTGGACTGATAATGGAGTTGATAAACCTAAAAGACTAACTTTAGGTAAAATCCTTAAGACAACAGGTATTAATAGAATTCCCGTTAATTAAATGGATATTACAAACGAAGTAGCTCAAATTATTGGGCAAGCGGAAAGTTCTATACTTGAATATAAAGCAGTTTTGCCACCTTCAAGGAATATTGCTCAATTAATAAGTTCGTTTGCCAATGCTAACGGCGGATATATTATTTTAGGGGTATCAGAAAACCTTGAGATAAATGGTTTAAGTGAAGATTTTCATGCCAATGCAATTACTCACAAAGCTTTAGATCTTCTTTCACCTCAGCCCAAAGTATACTACCAGTACGTTGTGTATGAGGGGAAAAAACTTTATGCGATCAAAGTTGAGAAATCAGATGAGTTAGTTGCTGTAGAAGATAAAATTTATCAAAGGGCTGGCTCTACAGTTAGACTTCTAAATCCTACCGAAGTTAAGCTCAAGCCTGATGGATACTTAAAGATAAAAGATATATATCAGAAACTCGAAGAATACAAGAAAAAAGCTACAAACTCCAAGATAAGAGTAGTTGGTCATTATCAAAGTATTCTAAAGATATTAGACGATCTCAGTCAGATTCTTTACCCAGTGGATGCGGATGTACCCACAACTAACCAAGAGGGAAAAATCCTAACAAGAATATTGTTCTCGTCTTTTGTAGATAATTTTGAAACATACCTTTCTGACTTGTTGTACGAAATATTTCTTGCAAATCCAGCTACATTAAAATCTAAACAACAGGTTACTCTTGAAGAGGTTCTGAATTGTTCAGACTTACAAGAATTTATAAAGTATTGGTCAAAGGAGAAAATTGGTAAACTACAAAAAGGAAGCGTGAAGGGCTTCATCAAAGAGAATAGACAAATAAATGATTTGGGTGTACTTGATGAAACAAAGCAGAATGAGATAGAGAAAATACTTCAAATAAGACATCTATACTCCCACAGAAATGGATCTGTAGATGAAAAGTTTCTTCAATATTTTGCTGGTAAATTTACCATAAACTCAGAACATCAAATGTCTATTAGTGAAGTTTGCGACACGTTGTGTTACTTGGCTGAGATTATCGATGCTGTTGATTTAGCAGCAATAGCTAAATACAAATTAGCGCAAATTGATAAATGATTCTAGTCTTTTGACAATTATTTCTTAAAGGCTTTAGTTCTGTAAGCAGATACTTCACTCCTAACAAGGGATTTTGAACTAAGACAAATATTTTTGAATTGCTTTTATTGCCTTGAGCCATCTTTACAGTAATACTTCAAACTGAAGCAGAGGATGTATTCTTAGAGCCGCCCGACTAATTATGTTTCGCTCTTGTACAAGTTCCCCAAAGATAGTTGCTATAACTGTGATTTCGGTTATCTCCAAGAATAAAGTACTGGTGATGGAAACAGTTACAGGTTTGTAGTTGTAAGCTGGTTTTTCCTTCAAAGGTTCTGCAACGGGCTTACCATTAACGAGTATCTGCTCATTATGAATTTGCACCTCCTCCTCTGGTAAACCAACCACACGTTTAATCAGGTCATCATGCAGGTTTTGTGTCTCTAATTGTCTCTAATTAAGGAGGGGCTTTGAATACTACTAAATCGTTTCGTTGAGGGAGACGAAAACGGAAATTCAGTTTCTCAACCAAAGGCGATCGCTCACTTCCAGAGTTGGCTCCATTGACTCAGAAGGAATGTAGCGCAACTCAGCAATGAAGGTGTGAATGCTCAATGCCATCAGCAAGCCAACAGCAACCGTATTGTGGAATTAATTCACGGGTTGGGAAGTTCTTTCTGGGGTCGAGTTGAGTGTAAGACCATTACAGCAATGTACTCATCAATACAAGAACAACAAAAAGTGCTTTGTAAGTCCAGCGGATTTTAGTTTTAGGGCATAACAGAATTGCGAACCCAAATGGACAATGCCGAGCAGGAGAATCTGCCAGAGTTCTAATCCACCTGTGATCGTCAGCAAATCATTCATAAGCCACTCTAGCCACCCTGCAAAGTGGGCGAAACCATCCATCCTGCTTATGGCAATTCCAAAAAATTTTTGCGTTGCTGCTGGGCAGTTAGTTGGGCTTGCTACAAGGTATGGAAAACATCAGTGGGCAAATCCTTTTGGTTAGAGTCACGTACCACAATGAGAACTCAGCATGGCGATCGCCAGTTTCTTATATTTCCGTTTCAAACCAGGTCAAGATCTCCTCTATGGGCAGGTTCAAGATTTGTGCAATAGCTTCTCTTCTGGTTCGATTCCACTTCGGAACGCGCTTATTCTTTTCCCAGTAACGCACAGTACTTTCTGCTGAGTTAATCTTCTGAGCAAATTCAGCTTGTGTGTATCCCATTCTTATCCTGGCTTGACGAAGTTTAGAACCACCTCTCCACGGTAGTAAATCCGCTGTTAGTTCTTGATTCATAATGGAGTTTTCTTGGATTTCATCGTGCATTGGTAATCATCTCTCTAAGCCAGTTCCAAACTCAAATGACTTACATGGCAGTAGGAGTCATGGGTCTGAATTAATGGCTCAAATTCACAAATAATCTTTTGGTTTCCAATAATGTCAATCAAATAGCAAACTGCGTAATTGCTCGGCTCTGGGAGAACTAGTCTAGTCACGCGATCGTACACAAATCTTTCTGCGTAATCTTCATCGACTCGCCAAGGTTTAGGAGTCAATCGAGCACGAAAGGTAGATTGAAACTTGCATAACCGAGCATATAGTGGATCGACGTAGAAGCTCTGCATTAATCGATGGGTCGCAGGATCAAGTGGATCAAAAGGTTGTGTTGTACAAATATGGCGCAACCCGTTTCGTGTCCTGTAAACTCTAAATCCTAACTTAGGAAACTGTTCTGTAAGGCTTTTCACTGCTGCGATCGCTTGTCGCTGTGTCATCGCAATTTGAGAGCTTTTAGCACAGTCTTGAATTTCATCATTCCAGGGTGAGCAGATATCTACGTCGATAATTAACATGCGATCGCAGTTAAGCACTTCACAGTTGTACCGATTACGGGTGATAAAACCTTGCAATTGACCTTTGTAATAAATCTCCTGTAGAACAGGTTCAGTAACAACGCTGTACTCTCCTAAATTAAAGGAATACCAGGAATCACCATTTGGATAGTCTGAAATTGTAATAGGGCTGCGGTGAACTAATTCAACTCGTTCTTGTGGGGAAAGCACACTGAACCATTTTTTTAGCAGAAGGGTATTGTCTCCATCCTCGTCTGCCTCAATAATCAATTCGGTCAAATATTCCTGTACCTGTGCTGCCGGATTTTCAACACCGCGTCTACGCGCCCAAAAACAGAGTTTTTTGAAAAGGATAGGATACTTCTGAAGAAATTGATCTAAGTTGAGGGGCACTTGAGCAATTAACATTTGTCTAGCAATCAAATATAGGAATGGTCTAAGGGAACGTGAACCAAACAGTTGGAGAAATTAATTCAAATATCGAACCAACAAAACAAATTAAGCATCCGACCTCTTGCGCCAGCCGAGCGTCCTGCTCAAAGACATGAAGGCTTGCAGTATCTAACCGGATTTGAGCGAGAATTTCCGCCCATTGTCTATCGACTCCAAAAAAATCAAGTTCACTTCCATCAGCAGTTGGGCGGGCGATCGTTACAGCAAATGTCTGTTGCCAAGTTTCTAATCTCGCCGTCAGTTGAAAAGCATAAAATCTGGGTTGTTGAATCGAGCGGTAGTGGCTTAACTGCAATGGAAATGGGATGCCGTTTAAGAGCCAAGTGGAAGGATTAACCGAAATAATCGGTGGATGATCAGCCACTCTAAGGCTAGAGTTGCAGGTAGCCAAGAATTGCTCTACGAAAATCTGAAATTCAGGTAATGGCAGTATAGAGCGTGCATCATCCTCCAAGTAAGGACGAATTTGCTCCAATAACTGCGATCGCTGCTCCAAGTAGGGAGCTTCAATCTGTCGTATTTGCATTATTTGTTGAGCAATGCGGCTATAAAGTTCCATCAATTGTTCATCAACCACAGCATCACACTGAACTTGCATAGCATGGTGAACCGTAAGGAGATGAGCGAGAGATTCAGACACCATTTTGACCAACAGACTAAGGGGCACAATCAGGATCAAGTATGCACTTGGGTAAACGCGGAGAGGAGTTGTTCCAGAGGGGCATCTTTGTGCTGCCAAAACGCCTCAACTCTTGCCTCCAAAGTAAAAGCAAGCGCAGCATAGCAAATAATGCAACTAGCTTCCTCCAATAGTTGGGGTAGGATGACATCCTGTTGGGAAAACTGAGTTTCTAATTGTCGAGCAATCTCTTCTTGCTGATACTTAAAGTCTTGGCTGACAAAACTGAACGGGGACTCATACAACCGCCCCATCTGAATGGCTTCGAGATCTGCGGTAAACTCATGCAGGCGAACGGATAGTGCATAAAAATAAATAACGCACGCCCTGCCACTCCCATCCACACTACGCTGGGTCGATAGCTCAAAGTCAAAGAGTTCCATCTGCCCGCTGAAATCGTGAAGACCCCAGTTGTCTGGATCAGGGTCAATGGAAAGTAGTTTGGCTTGGGAGGCTCCACGGAAGTTTTTCAGACAGGTTTGAAAAAAGAGATGAAAGTCGGGCATCGCGAGCACACGAGTGGTATCCGTTTCAATCACCTCATTGCAAAGGGAGAGTTTAGTCACAATGGACGACAGGGGAGGTAACGGGGCATCCTGTAGGTTGTCGTTCAGTTGCCATAGCAATTCCAGTTCAGGATGGAGGCGAACAACAGAAGCTCGCAGAAAAGATTGATAGATTCCAAATAGAGGGTGGGACATATTCTGAACACTACTGTACAGAGCGTGATCAATTCATAAGCAGCATTCAGAAGTCTGGCATTTCAGCCTAAGACTGCCTGGATGGAGAAGGGCTAAGAACATTCCCTTACCAAAACTGAGGCATAGCCGGAAGTAACACCAGTCTGGATACTGCTCCTGATTTAGTTTTGGAGGTGGCAGGTGCGATCGCCCTCAAATTGTTGAAGGCATCGCCCGCACTAATGCATTCAGGAGAATAAACAAGTCATAGAAGAGATACAAGGGGTTTTAGAGCGACTTACTCACGATCTATGACCAATTTGTTTAGTCTCGTAGTGAGTCCTCAGAAATGGTCAGATGTCCTGCCTGTTCAAGTGCTTTAATTTGGTTCAATAGGTCTGCTTGCCGCAATAATCGCAACACGTACTGTGGTCGGCGATGAAAGTCAGTTCCCCAATTTTTAATGGTGCCAGGACTTAACCCTGTTGCTTCGGCAAGGACGTTGATGCAAACCTTCAGATAGCCCTTCCCTGACTCAGCGGTCACCCAACGTTCGCAATAATCAGTAGGCTCCATTGGAAGGTAGCGTAGCTGATCCAGGCGATGGAGATGGGATGATATTTCGGACATTGAGCCGGGAAAATTCCTCCTATTGATTTGGGTTAGTGAGCGATCGCCTCTACCGCAAAACGATCCACTATCCAACTTGCTGCACCAAAACATTCCCTGAATTAGGCAGAGAAAAATTACCTGCTCAATAGCAGAGTCAAGTAAGAACTTGTTTTTGTGGTACTTCTACCGTTTTGTTCAGCAGGAAGCACCAGAGCCAGGCTAGAGCCAGGCATCCAACTTGACACACAAAACACTACCCAGCGATTAAACCTTTGCCAGAAAGTCTCTTGTGCCGCATGATGGGTAAGAACTCCAACCCCGAAAGGGCGGGAGAAATTAAGCCAGTGTGAGACGGCAAATCTAAACACTGGCTTAAACAAAATGAACATCCACCTGGAATTCAGGTGGCATATACCACCTTATAAGTCAATTCTCTGGCTCCGTCAATAGGTGGCATATGTCACCTATTGACGTTAGCGGACGAAGCTATGGCAAAGAAGGGGCATAAGAGCCGTAAAGGGGTTGGCGAATTTTATGATGAGGTCAAGGTAGACACTCTGCTGTCCTTGACACCAACAGCAAGAGAAAGCCTGGATCAGCAGGCTAAATCAATCGGCATCAGCCGCAGCGAAGTTGTAGAACGTCTTGCTCGTGGACTGATTGCGCCTCCCGGAACAGTGCCCTTATCTATAGAGGAGAGACTTAGCCTGGGAAAATTCTGATGCAGGCGATCGCTCAAGCCGAAGCTGAATTGACTGAATCAACTGAAGCAGGTTTGTTGGAAGACCAATCAGCAGAGGGCGATTCTCCTGCATCCCCCCTTAACGAGCGTGCCATTGGGTTACAGCGGCAAATTGAGCAATGGCAGCAGATCCTACAGAAGCTGGAATAGTGGATAGCTCAACTGATTCACCTTATAAAGCCAGCTATAGGGTAAGAGGCTTAGGGACTGTTTACTGGGCGATTGGGGAGGCTACATAGGCTTGTGCCACATCTAATTCTGCCGATTATTTTTCTATGTCGGAAGTTTGATTGCTACAATCCAGTAGCAGCAAGCTTTTCAGAGGTTCTCAAATTATGCTCACTTTATGGCTTGTATTTTGAATTATGCTCACTTTATGCTTGTTTTGGGCGAAACTGACTAGAATTTGAGATCGGAGAGATAGGGATTTCAGGCTCCCAGTTCTCTGGATTATGCTCAACTTATGCCTTGTAGCCTGCTCAACTTATGGTTGTGTGCTCAAGGTCAGATAACGATCTAAGCGATCACTTTGGGCAATAGGTAAGTTGTCAAATTTATTGCTTTAAGATTGTTGCCCCGCATGTTGTAACTGTCATTAAGTTACGAATGCGCTCCAAGGACAATTTCGAGTCTATCCTGAATAGGGTTTACCAGTGCTGGGTTATCAATAAGCTCAAGCGAACGTGATTAGTCCAACGGTCACGAAGCAATCTTCCAGCCGATATTCCGCAGGTTGCTGGGAATTAATTAAGCAGGTAGTAACGGCAGTAAGGTAGGCCCAAAAGTTGGATGATTTTAGAGCGCTCATCCATCAGATTACTGACCTGCTGAGCTTGCCCGATTGT
>NZ_JBNXVR010000072.1:0-17940 GCF_050565595.1 Leptolyngbya sp. AN02str
AGGGCTTTTCTGAAGTTTGCGCGCCGCGCAAACTTCAGAAAAGCCCATTTTTGCGTGCGCAACGCGCACGCAAAAATGGGCACTTCAGCTTATCCAAAACTCAGGTTTTTCTCAGTACTCGATCCCATTAAAACCCAGACTCTAAAGCCCTATGCCGTCCACGTCGCGGGCGACACAAGGCTTTAGGGATTTTTGTTTAATTATGGCTGCTTACTTATCAGTTTTAAGTGCCGTTAGGACAGGGACAGGTTGAACCTCACAACGGTTCTATTGACATGGCGATCGCGACAACGCTGAACGCGCGGTAGGTCATGGTTTTGATTGCGGCTCGTGCTTCAGCACGAGCCGCAATCAAGATAGATTCGATCAACTAGTTGATCGCCCCAGGCTAGTCCTCAACCAGCCCCCATTCTTTCAGCAGAAAAGCATACTCAAAGGCAATTTCTTTGAGCTGTTCGTAGCGACCGGAAGCACCACTGTGGCCGGCGCCCATATTGGTTTTGAGCAGTAGCGTGTGGTTGTTGGTTTTGAGATCGCGCAGTTTGGCGGTCCACTTGGCAGGTTCCCAGTAGGAGACTCGCGGATCGTTGAGCCCAGCGGTCACCAACAGGGCTGGGTAATCTTTGGCAGCGACGTTGTCATAGGGCGAGTAGGATTTCATGTAGTGGTAGAATTCGGGGTCGTTTGGATTACCCCACTCTTCCCATTCCATGGCCGACAGCGGCAACGATGTATCCAAAATGGTGCTGACTACATCTACAAAGGGGACTTGGGCAATGACCGTGCGGAAGAGGTCGGGCCGCATGTTGACGACCGCACCCATGAGCAATCCGCCTGCGCTGCCTCCCGCAATTGCAAGGCGATCGCGACTGGTCCATCCTTGGTGGATCAGGTACTCGGCGCAGGCAATGAAATCGGTAAAGGTGTTCTTCTTTTGCAAAAACTTGCCCGTTTCGTACCAGTTGCGACCCATTTCGGACCCACCCCGAATATGGGCAAACGCTAGCACGACTCCTCGATTTAGCAATGACAAACGTGTTGATGAAAAGTAGACGGGATAGCTGGCCCCGTAGGAGCCGTAGCCAGTGAGCAGTAAGGGATTGGAGCCATCCTTTGAGATGTCTGCCTTGTACACCATGGAAATGGGGACAGCGGTGCCATCGGGGGCGGTGGCCATGAGCCATTCGCTGCGGTACTGCTGTTTGTCATAGCCACCCAGAACGGGGGTTTCCTTTTGCAATAGGCGATCGCGCGTGTTGAGGTCGTAGTCAAATACGGAACTCGGCGTTAGCAGCGAGGTGTAGGTGAACCGCAGTGTGGTGGTATGAAATTCGGGGTTGGCTCCTTCCATCACCTCATAAATGGGCTCTGGAAAGTCGATAAGGTGCTCGGCTTGGGTGGACAACTGCCGCACCCGCACGTTGGGCACTCCCGCCTGCCGTTCATACACAATCAAGTGATCGGCAAAGGTGCTGACTCCCTCAATCAGGACATCCTGCCGATGGGGTAACACGAGCTTCCACTGGCTGCGATCGCTCACTCCTACGGGAGCCCACATCAGCTTAAAGTTGATTGCATTCTCGTTGGTGGTGATGTAGAAACCGTCGTGATGGTGCTCTACATAATATTCAATAGAGGGCGATCGCTCCTGCACAAATTGAAACTCGCCTCCAGGCTGGTTCGCATCCAGATAGCGCACCTCGGAAGTCACTTTGCTATTCAGACTCAGCAGAATATATGCTTCGCTGCGGGTTTTGCCCACGCCCAGGTAAAACGCTTCATCCGTTTCGTGGTAGACCAGCTCATCTTGCTCGATGGGGGTTCCCAAGGTGTGGCGAAACAGCTTGTAGGGACGATGGGCTGCATCGACCTGCGTGTAAAAAATGGTGCGATTATCGTTGCCCCAAGCAAAGGATTCGTAAGTTTCGGGGATGGTTTCGGCGTAGAGCTGGCGCGTTTCTAAATCTAAAAAGTAGAGCGTATAGAGCTCTGCGCCAGAGGTATCGACCGAGTAAGCCAGAATGCGGTGATCGGGGCTTACCTGAAACACACCCACATCAAAATATTCGTGCCCTTCGGCTAGCTTGTTTTGATCGAGCAGCACTTCTTCAGGTGCGTTCAAGCTGCCTAACTTGCGACATTGAATGGAGTACGCTTTGCCTTCTTCGGTGCGGGAGTAGTACCAATAGTTGTCTTTGCGGTAAGGCACTGAAAGGTCGGTCTCTTGAATGCGAGCCAACATTTCTTTGTACAACGTGTGTTGCAGAGCCTCGGTGGGCTGCATGAACGCTTCGGTGTAGGCGTTTTCTGCTTCTAGGTAGGCCATCACCGCTGGGTCTGTGCGATCGCGCATCCAAAAGTAAGGATCATCCCGGCTATCGCCATGGAGCGTGTGAACGTAGGGACGCTTGTCGGCGATGGGAGGATTAAGAGATACGGCAGGCGTCATCTCGTCGGTATTGTTCATAGTTGCAGGAAACCCAAAGATAAAGAAGCACAGGCTGAAATGATGACGTGGAGCGTCATCTGGGGGATTGACATGAAACTAGACTGTGCATAGCTCAGTGTAGATCTTTCTCTGAACCAAAAAAAACTATCGGGAGACTAAAGTTTGTTGGTTAGAGTTTATCGGTTATGGCCTCCGCACTGTAAGCAGGGTTTGAGGAATTTTGGATACTTTTTTGGATACTTTGGGGTGGATTGGTGTGGAGTTCGCTAGCAAAAGCATGCAGATTGTGTCAGCCCCATTGGGATAGAGGGAGGTACATACTTCGACCCCATGCAAAACCAGATCCTAAGGCTCTATGCTGCCCGCACAGCAGATGGCATAGAGCCTTAGGATTTTACGGTTCATGATGGCTGTTTGCTTAGACGGGTGGTGTGCGGATGGCGATCGCTCTTTTACAATCGTTGCAGTTGGTCATTGCATGAGTGTTGGCTCTGCGTTATCTATCGCTATGATTGTGCTTGCCCCTACCGATCCCTCCTCATCACAGCAATTGGTGCTGGCGATCGCACATCACTTTCACATTTCTGTCCATGCTGTGGATCAGCCATTGCCGCTGGGTAAGCGGGGCACTGCGATGTTGTGTTTTGGCTCCACACTATCCTGTGCAGATTACCAACAGCGGTATGATGTGGCGCAGCAGCAGGGCCTGCACTTGCTCAACAATGCGGCCCAGCACCAGCTTGCCCAAGAGTTTGACCGTGCTTACCCTTACTTGGCGCACCTAACTCCCCAAAGCTGGGTGGTGAGCGAAATGGAGGAGCTAGAAAGCATCTTGCCGCAGCTTCGGTTTCCGGTGTTTGTGCGGGGGGCGGTTGGGGCACTGCGGGCGCAGGGTTGGCTAGCCTGTGTGGCAACTGGTCCTCAAGAACTGCGCACGCGGGTGGCCGTACTATTGGGAGAGTTGACTTCCTGGTCGCGCGATCGCGCCATTGTTCGCGAGCTGGTTCCCATTTACGGGGCCGAGCTGGAATTCTGGAATCCAGAAGTGACGAGATGGCCGATGGGGCGAGAGTTTCGGGTGGTGTGCTACCATCAGCAGCCGTTGAGCTATGGTTACCTGTGGCCAGGAGACCATCCCCGCTATCTATCCGTGGCAGAAGAAGAGGCCATGCTGGCGATCGCTCTACAAGCCTCATCTCGTTTGGATGTACCATTTTTGGCGGTGGATGTTGCTCAGCTAGAGGGTGGGGAATGGATCGTGATGGATGTGAACGATCCGCAGTGCTGCGACCTGAGCCAGCAACCGCTGATTCAGTTTTGGCAAGCCTTGACTCGATGCATTGACCGCCCGTAAAAAACACAGAGTTTTGGATAAGCTGAAGTGCCCCTTTTTGCGGGCGCGTCGCGCCCGCAAAAAGGGTTTTTTCTAAGGTTTGCGCACTGCGCAAACCTTAGAAAAAACCCTTGATCGAAACTGACGTTAAAACCGTGGGGACGATAGGACAAACCCTGATCATCCCCATTGATGCAAACCCGAACTGCGTATGAGTGTTGGAGAGGCTAAAAAGCCCATGCAAAGCGTTTCCAAAAACACTTGTCCTAACTCAGTTCCATCCGACCCTAACCTTAGAGGGCGATCGCCCAATTAGGGCACATCCACCAGACTGTTGTTTGGCAGGTTGCTGACCGAACGGCGCAATGCCACCAGCGATCGGTTGTACCCCAAAATGGCGTTGAGCTGGTTCACTTCAGCACGGGTGAGTTCGGTTTGGGCGCGCAGTACATCGGACTGGGTGCCAACGCCCGCCTGAAAGCGCAAACGAGCCAGTCGCAACGATTCTCGGGCTTGTTCTACCCCAAGTGTGGTGGTTTCAATGTTGTCTCGGTTGGCGGTTAGCGACAGATAGGCTTGCTCCACCTGAAAGCGCACGTCTTCGAGCGAACCGGCAAAGTTGACTTCGGCAATTTCGGAATTGATGCGCTCTTGACGGGCACGGGCGCGCGATGCGCCACCATCAAACAGGTTGAGCGATACTTGCAAGCCCAGGCTATAGCTATCGCGAGTATCGAGGCTGGTGGTTAGACTATCGGGAACGCCGCTGCCCGATGAGTTCAAGACATCTTGGATGGAGTACCGACCAAAGACGGAAACCTGTGGCCCCAAGTTGGCGATCGCGGCTCGTCTCCGCTGCTCGGACACATCTCTTTGAACGAGCTGCTGCTCATTCTCAGCCCGGTTGCGATACGCCAGTACGATGCTTTCTTCCAGCGTAAGATCCCAATCATCGGCAACGGTAATGGGGTCTGCCGCTGTAAGGGTTGCTGTTTGCGCAATGCCTAAGCGCTGAGCCAGTTGCCGACGGGCAATTTGTTGGCGGCTAATGTTTTGCGTAAGCTCCTGGCGAGAGTTGGCCACATCGACTTGGGCCTGCAGCACGTCGAAACGGGTGCCAACTCCAGCTTGTTCAAGGGCTTGGGCATCCCGTAGGCTTTGCTCGGCCTGGGCCAACGCATCTTGGGCGATGCGTACTTCTTCGTCGGCCTGCTGTAAGTCGTAATAGTCGGTGCTGACATCAAGACGAAGCTGTTCAGACAAAACCTCAACCTGCAGCTCTTGGAGGCGAACGGTTCCCCGAGCGGCGCGGATGCTAGCCGAGCGGAACCCCGAAGTGAACAGATCGTAGTTGACGGTGAGGTTGGCTCCCAGGGTAGCGGTAACGTTGTCTCCGGTAATGCTTTCGGTGTTGGCATCGGCCTCTTGCAGGTCAAGCGAACCCTGGGCGGTGACGCTGGGCAAGTTCGCTGCGCGGGCTTCGGCGAGAGCAGCACTGGTGCGGTCAAGCTCCAGGCGGGCGGCTTGAAGCTGGCGATTGTTGCGCTCGGCTAGGGCGATCGCCTGCTCCAGGCTAATGGATTCATCCACCACCACTTCTACTTCGCTAGGCTGCGTAGGAAAGTTGAGTGGGTTGGGGCTGGGTTCCAGGGCTTCGGGGATGGGAACGCGATCGCCTGTGGTGATAGGCTCGGCCTCTGGCGTAACGGTCGGCGCGGCTTCAGGATTGTCTTGAAACCCATCCTCAGGGCTCACCAGCGGATCGTTCTCAGCCGGAGGAACATCGTCGGGCTCTAGGGTGGGCAGTTGGGCCAACCGCGACGGAGCGGTGTATTCAGGCTTGGACATGGCCTGCACCAACGGGGCAGACTCGGCCAGGGCATTGGTCGGCGCTACCGTTGAGACTGCTGTGGAGGGAACGGCTGGCGCTTCAGCACTTGGTGTTTCTACAGTTGGCACGGTGGCACTGGCCAGGGGCGCTTCCCAACTATTTTTGACGATGGGTTGGGTGGTGTTGGTGACAGGAATCGTCAGAGCGATCGCTTTGGTGGATGCGGTTGCTTCTGGAGTGGTGGGCAAGGCCGAAATGACGAGCGCGGACTCTGAAGATGGCGCAGTGGCGGCTTCAACCGTATCTTCGCGACTTGCAAGGGCAATCGTGAGCGAGGAATCGGGGGTAGAGGTTGCTCTCACGACATCGACCCAGCCCAATGAGAGGACCACTCCAATACCAGCAGCAATGAGCGTTTGAGGAGAATGCATAGTCTTTCTGTCGAAACGGATGAAATTTGAGAAAAAACTGGCAAAACCGCAACTTATGCAGAATAGCCGCAAAGCGCCGCCATCGCAAACGCGAGCACTCTAATAATCGCCCCTTATCATCGCGATGCAACTGGGGCGATCGCATCCCCCATCTGGATCATTAGATTCAGTTGACTTGTATCCTGCCTGGCGGAATGATGAACCCCTGCCGCTAGGATCCCTCAACCTTGAGCCTGATGCTGTCCACAATCCGATGGGGTATCACCCTCTCCTGGGGTCGTCGCATCAATCCGGATCGTCTGGCAGATTGCTGCCCTTAAGCGTGCATGGAGTTTGCAACTGAACCGTTGCCGTACGGGCTGATGGGCGATCGCGCTACGGATGGGGCAGCTCAACCACCTCAAACGCTTTGTCGCTGGGGACGGTGGTGGAATCCACCGCAGAGAAAATGTGCTGATGGGTGTGAGGAGCCTCTAGACAGCGGCAGACCAGCTCGGCCACATCGGCTCGGGTAATGCTGCCCGAAATGGTGGGATCTGGTGTGAGCACTCCAGTGCCCGTAGCAGGATTGGAGGTGAGGCCACCCGGACGAATAATGGTATAAGTCAGCCCGCTTTGAATGAGGTGCTGTTCGGCTTTATCTTTTTCGACCAAAACGGGGCCAAGCGCTTCCAAAATGTGGGGGGCCAGTGCGCCCTGGCTGTTGCCGCTGCCAATGGAGGTAATTAAGATAAACTGCTCGGCTTTTGCTGCGATCGCGGCATCTACCAGATTACGGTTGCCCAGGTAGTCGGCTCGCTGTCCGGCTTGGGGTAGGCCACCAATGGTGCTGATGACGGTGGTGTTGGGCTTGGGCTGAAGGGCGTTGGCCAACTCGGCAGGATTTAATGCATCGCCAAACACAACCTCGATTCCCATCGCTTCGAGGTCGGCTTGGGCTGCGGGCGATCGCAGTAATGCAGTCACCGAGAGCGATCGCGCCCGTAAGGCTTTGGCAATTTCGCGGCCTAGCCCACGGCTAGCCCCAGCAAGAAAAATATGGCGAGAAGTTGGCTCAGATATCATAGCACTGTACTGGCGAGGGGGGGATAGTCGGTTGGTTTCAGCCTTCAAGTGTAGCGGGGAATGCTGATCGTGAAAAATTGATGGTAAATCTGAAATGTACTCAATGAATTCCCACGAGGTTTTCGCAAGCCGTCTAAAATTGGGGCAATCTGTTAAATGTAAATGAACCTCCACCGAAAAAATAATCATGGGAAGCTCTGTCACCGTTGATGCCACCACCTTTGCTGATGAGGTCATTCGTAAGTCTTATGAACAGCCAGTTCTAGTCGATTTTTTTGCTCAGTGGTGTGGCCCGTGCCAAATGCTCAAGCCCATGCTGGAAAAGCTGGTGAAGGAATATGAATTTACGCTGGCCAAGGTTGATATCGATCAAAGCCCGGAGCTGGCCCGTGAATATGGGGTGGAAGGGGTTCCCGATGTGCGGGTGGTTGTGGAAGGGCAGGTGATGCCGGGCTTTGTTGGGGTGCTGCCTGAGCCCCAGCTGCGGCAACTGCTGGCGCAGCTCAATTTGTCTTCAACGCTGGAGGTTGCGTTGGCTCAAGTGCGCGCAGCCAAGGCCGCAGGTCGCCTGAGTGAGGCAGAGCAACTGCTGGGGGCGCTGATGGGTGAGTATCCCGAAAACTATGAGCTGCTGCTAGAGGTGGTGCAAATGTTGATTCAGCGCGATCGCCTGGATGAGGCCGATCAACTGCTGTCGGCAGTACTGCCTCAAGATCAGGAGATGTATGCTCGGGCACAGGCGTTGCGATCGCTGTTGTCTCTCAAGCGTGAGTTGGATGAGGTTCCAACAGATCATGAGTTGGATAGGCAGTTTCAAACCGCAGTGAAGCACACGCTATCAGAAGAGTACGAAGTGGCGTTGCAAAGCTTGTTGGAGATTGTGGAGCGCGATCGCAAATACCGCAGCGATGGTGCCCGCAAAACCATGATTTTGGTGTTTGATCGCTTGGGCAGCACCCATCCCTTGACCGGAACCTACCGCCGCAAGCTCATGTCGGCCCTGTATTAACCTGAGTTTTGGATAAGCTGAAGTGCCCATTTTTGCGTACGCGACACGCCCGCAAAAATGGGCTTTTCTGAGGGGTGCGCGTCGCGCACCCCTCAGAAAAGCTCTTAACTGAAGCCGAAGCACCCGTCATTCCCCGGCACATTCAATCCGCCAACCTGGACTCTGTAGTCAGGCAAGAAGGCACTCTGTATGGGCGATTAAGGTCAGCCATTCCTCGCCTGAAACGATCGCACAGGCAATTTCATCTCCACCATCGAAGATGTGCAGACCGACGGTTTCAAACCACAGAAAAAAACTTTGGAGCACGCCATAGGAACGATGGGTGGGCCAATGGACAGTTGTCAGAGCTTGGCCAATGAGTGGGGCAAAAGCGGGCTGGGGCGATCGCCCAGTTACCAAGGATTCCAGCTCCAATATTTGAAAGGTCGATTCGTTGAGAATGGTTGGATCAAAATGCGTGGCCGCATTCCAGGGCTCGATCGCCCATCGTTCGCTGCACTTGGTGCTAAAGCTAACTGCCCCTGCCTCAAACCACAAGATGAGTGGCCAGTCGGGTTCCCAGCCCTCCTCGGAAACAACGCCCCAGATGTCACATAAGGGCGATGCCATCATGGGGCGCAAGTGGGCACAAAGGTGATCGCTTGCGGCTTCATACTCTACCCAGGTGGGGCGGTAGCCTACCAGACCCATCTCGTCAGGAGGTTCGGCGTTGGTCATCACACCATGCTCAGCGACATGAGCTCATCGGCCATGTCGAAGTTAGCCGTAACGGACTGGACATCGTCCAAGTCTTCCAGTGCATCCATCATTTTGAGCAGGGCGATCGCCTGATCCGGCTCTGTCACGTCCACGCTGTTATTGGGAATCCAGCGCAACTCAGCCTGCACAATTTTGTAGCCGCGCTCTTCCAACGCTTGGGAGAGCGCTTCCAGGTTGGTCGGATCAGTAAAGACCTCTGCCCCAGGCACATCTTCTTCAACTTCGGCCAGTTCATAGGTGTCGGCTCCGGCCTCCACTAGCGCTTCCAGCAGGGCCTCTTCGTCGATGGCTTCGACCTTAACCTTGCCCGTGCCGGGTTGGTATAGACTCACAACGCCTTTTTGATCAAACATCCACCCAACGCAGCCCGTTTCGCCTAAGTTGCCGCCACGCTTGCTAAAGGCGGCTCGCAGGTCGGCGGCGGTGCGGTTGCGGTTATCGGTCAGGGCTTCAATCAAAATTGCCACGCCGCCGGGCCCATACCCCTCATAGCGAATTTCTTCTAGGTCGGCTTCGGAGCCAAGCTTGCCAGAGCCTTTGGCGATCGCCCGGTCAATGTTGTCGTTGGGTACGCCTGCGGCCTTCGCCTTATCGATGGCGTTGCGCAGTTGAAAGTTGGCGGCGGGGTCGGGCACGCCATGCCGTGCAGCCACAATAATTTCGCGAGAAAGCTTGGCAAAAATCTTGCCTTTTACTGCATCGACTCGCGCTTTTTGGCGCTTAATGTTGGCCCACTTACTATGTCCTGCCATGGATTCACATTACAAAACTACGTCAACCCTTACAGTCGGTTGGTCATTTTCTAGGATAACCAACCAACGTTCGAGATCCACAGGCAGAACTGACGCCAGTCCACCAAACCGAGGGGTAGGGTTGGGTATTGGGGGTTTGTACCCAATACCCAACCCTAAGCGTAAGACCTGCTTGGGCAAAGCGAGGGTTGGAAAAACTGCCGGGAGCGCTTAGCTTGTGAAGTTTAATTCTGGCGGCTCTGCGAATCCAGAACTCTATAACCCATGTCTAGGATGAATTCAGCCGGATTGTGGAACGCCACTGCTCTCTAAGCCTGACCCTACCTCAACTAAGCTGGCAAGGGCTACCATCGGGCGATCGCCCATAGTCATGAGCATTACAGGTAATGAGCATTACAGATTCACTAGGGCGAACCTTTTAGGCTGTTGATTTTCTGGCAAACTGGTGAATTTCTAAAGAGGGAGTGCCGATGTTAGTCACCCAGCAGCCTGTGTTGAAGCGCTTCTGGTATCCGGTGATGCCGATGGAGCAGTTATCGAGCGATCGCCCACAGTCGTTTCAGCTCTTGGGGCAGGCGATCGCCCTATGGCTGGATGAGGCGGGGCATCCGGTGGCAGTGGCGGATCGGTGCTGCCATCGTTCGGCTCAGCTTTCTAAAGGGGTGATCATCGACGGCTGTTTGCGCTGTCCGTATCACGGTTGGTCGTTTGACCGAGATGGCACCTGTGTGAATGTGCCCCAATTGGCAGCTGATCAGAAAATTCCTGCCAGCTATCAAGTTCCGGCGTTCAAGAGTGCCGCCCGTTATGGCTATGTGTGGGTTTGTCTGCACGATGAGCCGCTATTGCCTATTCCCTACATTCCCGAAGCGGATGATGCTGCCAATCGTCTCATTCCCCAGTTTTATGAACCGTGGCAGTGTAGCGGTTTGCGACTGATGGAAAACTCGTTTGACAATGCGCATTTCAGCTTTGTCCATGCGGCTTCGTTTGGCAATCAGCAGCAGCCAGAGCCGGCCAGTGCCGAACTCAGCACGCTGGAGTATGGCTTGCAGCTTCGTGCCACCATTCCTGTGGTGAATCCACCCATGCAGCAAAAGAACTTAAATATTCCACAGGAAAACACGTTTCGCTATGCGCTTTCAACGTGGTACATGCCGTTCTGCCGTACGTTAAAGATTACATATCCCAATGGATTAATGCACCTGATCTTTACGGCTGCAACTCCAGTCAGCGATCGCGTGTCTCAAATCGTTCAATTTTGCATTCGCAACGATACCGAGGCAGAGGCCAAAGCGGCAGATATTATTGCATTTGACCGACAGGTAACTGGCGAAGACAAGGCTGTCTTGGAAACCACCGATTGGGACACTCCATTAGAGATTAGCGCTGAACAACACATGCTGTCCGATCAACCGGGAATCATTATGCGGCGCAAGCTAGCCGCGCTGCTAAAAGCCCATGGCGAAGTGGAACAGCGATCGCCATTCGCCAATACCTTTCAGGTGAGGGAATTGGGCGATCGCCATACTCCATAAGTCAGCCCCAACTGCTTTAGCCATTTGCGGTAAAAAACAGAAGTGCGATCGCTCGGCACATGGAATTCCAGGCCACCCTCCAGGGGCAGCGCTTGCGGATTGTGCGCCTGCAAATTGGCCAAATCCTGCTGCACAATTCCATCTTGAAATGCCACTAGCTCGGCTTCGGGTACCTCGTGTGCGGTGTTCATTCCCATCAGCATCCAGGCGATGCAGTTGACCTCATCCACAGGCGTAACCTGAAGCAAAATCGTTAAGCTTTCCCCGGTGGGGTTCAGCTTTTGCAGATAGGCCGCGAGGGGACGCATGGCCCAGTAGTGGTAGGTAACCTGCGCCCCTTCACCCGTTCCGATGGGATCGGGTTGCCACACGCGAATGTTGCGAGCGTGAACTCCGTCTGGTTCTAGCGTAACGTCGTAGGGCTCAATGTGAGGCAATGTGCGATCGCCCAAAATTCCCTCATGCAGAAATGGGAAATGGGCCACATCCAGAAAGTTCTCGATTGCTCGCAAACCATTGGCCTGAATCGGATAAGGGCCAGCCACAAAGCAGCGAAATGCTGGATCATCCCACTCCAGAAACGGGGGTATCTCAGCCGGGGCTGTTCCCAAGCAGGTGTAGATGAGGCCGTAGCGCTCTTGCACTGGATAGGGTTGGGCACAGGCGTTTGGCGGTATGAAACCGGGATGGGCTGGAACCGACACGCATTGCCCATCTGTTCCAAAGGCCATGCCGTGGTAAGCGCACACCAAGGTATTGCCGCTGACATGCCCGACGGAGAGCCGCACACTGCGATGGGGACAGCGATCGCGCCATAGGCTCACATCCCCACTGGCACTCCGCCACAGCACCAAATCCTGCCCCAACAGACGCACCAACTGCACCATTCCCGCAGCGATATCGCGCGATCGCCCCACCACATACCAATCATTTCCCACCACCGGATCGATCCCATCCATGCGTCACCCTGCCTCCAAACTGCGCCAGCTTACCGCAAACCCTTCCACCAAAATCGTTCAACCCCAACAAACTGACCTCCCGACTCCCGACTCCCGACTCCCTCCCAACTCCCTAAACCGACCAGCAATGCCCCTCCTCTCGTATGATCAATCAGGAGAGCCTAACCGATGAACTGCACATGCCTGTTATTTGGGAATTAGATTTTTACTCGCGGCCCGTTGTCGATGAGAATCAAAAAAAACTTTGGGAAGTCTTGATTTGCGAAAGCCCCCTCAGCATTGAAAGCAAGCCCGAGTCACTCTTTCGCTATTCGCAGTTTTATGCCAATACCGAAGTTAACTCGGGAAATCTGCGGCAAGCCATCGAAGCGGCGATCGCCCAAGCTCCCAAGCCACCCGATCGAATTCGCTTCTTTCGGCGGCAAATGGCCAACATGATCTCCAAAGCCTGCGACGAACTGGGAATTCCTGGCTATGCCAGCCGCCGCACCATTGCGCTCAATCAATGGATTAACCAGCGCATGGCCGAAGAGTACCCCACCTATCCCAACTATCAACCTGGCTCCAACCCCTCGGTCATGATGCCCAGCTCCGATCCGCAGCCACTTCCCGATGCGCTGATCGGTCAACGATGGGCCTTTGTGTCGCTAGAGGCCAGCGCCTTTGCCGATATGAGCGAGTGGGAAATGGACTTTAGCGAGGCATTTCCGCTCGATTTGCTCAACCTGGCACCCAATATGACCATTCCAGGGCTGCTGGTGTTTTCGCAGCGATCGCTCCCTCTGGCCGCATGGATGTCTGGGTTAGAGATGGCCTTCGTCAAACTTGCACCGGGCGATCGCCCCCAACTTTTGTTGGAAACGGGCAGTAACGATGCCTGGATCTTGGCCAATCTTTCCAGCCCAGCCCTACAAAAAGAAGCAAAAGATTTTGAAGCCGCCAAAGAAAAAGCCAACGGCGTACACTTTTTAGCAGTGCAATCTGGCCCAGAAGCCGAAACCTTTGCCGGATTCTGGCTCATGCAAGAACTAAATCTGGCGTAATGTACCACAATCCCGGAAGATAGTTTGGGGGCAGTAAAGAGGGAGTCGGGGAGAGGCTAGGGATTAGGAGGTAGGGGCTAGGGGGTGGCTGACAAGCTTGCGTTTGGTTTGTAAGTTCTGGTGGTTTGATTTCACAATTTGGCTTCTCGTAGTGCTTCCCTAATTCAGAACATTTCCTGATAACGCCGTTTTCTGCCTACTCTTCCCACTCCCGACTTCCTAACCCCTAGTCCCTAACTCCTAGCCCCTTTACCAATTGATTGACGCAGTTATGGGTTCGGATCGTCCGCAATATTCCGCATTGGCAGAACAATTGCTGGAACTGGCGCTGCGCTCGGGAGCAGAGGCCGTAGAGGTGTTTCAATCGCGATCGCTCTCTCGTCCAGTGTTTTTTGAGGCCAATCGACTCAAACAGCTCGAAATCTCAGAAGCTGAAGGAATTGCCCTGCGGCTGTGGCGCGACGGGTGCCCTGGCTTGGCAGTGGCCTATGGCGATATTGAACCCCAAGCCTTGGTGGATCGAGCGCTGGCACTCAGCCAACTGAACGAGCCTGAAACGATTGAGCTGAGCGACTCAACGAACCGCAGGTATCCTGATGTGGGCGAGGCGGTACCTGTTGAGCAGTTGGTGGAATGGGGCCAAGAGGCGATCGCGCTCATCCGCGATGTGTATCCCGAAATTCTGTGTACGGCCGAGTGGGAATGTGACATTGAAACCACCCGATTGATAAATTCGCGTGGATTAGACTGTGGCTACACCGACACCACCCTGAGCTGTTACATGGATGCGGAGTGGATTCGGGGCGAAGACTTTTTGAGTGTGGGGGATGGCCAAACCGAGCGAGGCAGCCTCGACCCCGTTTCCCTGGCTCAGCAAATTTTGCAGCGGTTGGAATGGACAAAAGAGAATACGCCGCCGCCCACGGGCAAAGTTCCGGTGCTGTTTACCTCCAAGGCCGCCGATATGCTGTGGGATACCGTGCAAGCGGCCATGAATGGTAAGCAGGTTGTTGAGGGTGCATCTCCCTGGGGCGATCGCCTGGGAGAATTGGTGATGTCGCCGCTGCTGACATTGTTTCAACATCCCGACATTGGTCCCTACAGTTGCCCCTTTGACGATGAAGGCATTCCCACGCAATCCATCACGTTTGTGAAAGAAGGTGAACTGCAATTGTTTTACACCGATCGCCGTATTGGTCGGTTGCTAAGCAGTGGCAGCACCGGCAACGGATTTCGTCCTGGATTGGGCAGTTATCCTACACCCGGATTGTTTAACCTGCTGATTGAGCCAGGGTTTCATCCCTTGGAAACGCTCATTGACACCATGACTGATGGCCTCATCGTGGATCAAATGCTGGGAGGCGGTGCAGGGATTTCGGGAGACTTTTCGATCAATGTTGATTTAGGCTATCGCGTCCGCAATGGAGAAGTGATTGGCCGTGTAAAAGACACGATGGTGGCAGGCAATGTTTACACCGCATTGAAACAAGTTGTGGCCTTGGGTGGGGATGCCGAGTGGAACGGGTCTTGCTATACTCCCTCCCTAATTGTGGAAGGGTTATCTGTGACGGGGCGGGGATGATGGATCTGGCTCAAGCGCTCGTTGAATCACCGATTCAATAAAGGATGATTTGGCCTGGGTGTAGGATGAGCGATCGCCCCGAAAAGCCTGTGCCAAGCGCCGTTTCAATGCCTCGTACTGCTGTGCGGTCGATGGATGCGATCGCAAATAATCTCGAAATCGCAAATGCCGCTGCCAAAAGTGACTCATTGGTTCTGCAATGTGTAAGTGATAGCCCGATTTAAAGAAATAGCGCCGATCGGGAATGGATGGCATCGCTTCGGGCGTATAGCCCAACAGCCGCAACGGCTCCACCCAATTTTCAACCTCCTGGAGCGATCGTGCCCCTGCCAGCATATCGATAATGGGCTTGGCCGCTAATCCCTGAACAGAGGTGCTGCCAATGTGGTGTAGTTCTAGGAGTTGAGGCGCCAAGGCCGCTGTGAGTTTCTGCTGTTCAGCTTGGTACAGTACAGGCCAAGTCGCGTCATATTCCACAATGACAATGGGCTCTGGCGTCATAGGCGATCGCTCCTTTTCCAACGGTCAAACATCAACATCCCGAAAACCGTAACCGATCGGCTTGCTTCAAGTTTCCTTCGGTGAAGTAAGGTGTTGTCCAGCCATCGTTTGGGCTGAGGGTGAGCCGCCTTGAAGACGCGATCGCTGAATTCTCGCGTGAATTTTCTAGCGAACGTGCCTGTGCATCTTGCCGCACCCGAAATCGAAAACGGTAGTGATCATACAATCGCATCAGCTCGCAGCCATAACAATCGGCAACCCGTGGATCGCCCTGAATAATCAAGAAATTCTCATCGTTTGTGCGTGAAGCATTGCTCGAAAAGTTGTGGGAGCCGCTAATTACAATCGGATGATCGGATGTGAAATCAATCACAATTAACTTCGTGTGAATCAAAATATTGCCACGTTGGCCAGCAGTTGATTCTTTCAAAAACCCTTCCAACCCTTCGTTTAGCATTGCAGTTGCGGTAAAGTCTGCTGTGCGATCGGCGTGGATGCCTGTAATGATGGAGCGGCTATTTTGCAACCCATAGCGCAAGATTGAATCATGAGGTTCTCCCAAAAAAGCTTCTTCTAACCCCGCATACAGCCTAAATGCCGTACAAAACAATACATCTCGTTTTGCATTTCGCACGAGTTGGATGAACGTATTTAAATCAATTTGTCCTGTTCGTGGAGAAAAGCCTGCAAACAGCGTCGAGGATGATGGAATGAATTGATCTGGCGCGATCGCATTTACCCGATTGATATAGCGTCGGGTCTCCCCAACTGAATCGCCACGAAACAATCCATCAAACAGAGCCAGGTATGCTTGTGCAATATCCGATTGACACACAACATGAACCACATTGGCCTGACGATACACCCCATTGTGGGTAAAGTTTGTGGAACCACATAACACAGCTTCAGGCACGCGATCGCCCATTTCGATGCGACTCAGCACCATAAACTTGTGATGGCAAATGCCATAAGTTATGCGACCCTGCTTGACCGCGAGAGGCAAACTTTCTAGAGCATGCTCATTTTCGGTTGTTGCAGGATCGTTTGGCTTAGCATGGTAGACTACGCGGACTGCTACCCCTCGCGCATGGGCAGCGGCGATCGCATCTACAATATCTGGCAATTGATACTCATAAATTGCGACATCCAGCGCCCATGTTGGGTCTGCCGCTTGCTGAATGAAGCTCAGAATACGCTCTAGCACGCCTCGCGTCAACCATTCCAAAACCTGTGGCGGGAGTGGTGGTGCGGGTTGTTTTTGCCGCCGTGCTGCATCCAGTTGATCTGCTATTTGGGGAAACTTGCGTGAAAATGCTTGGCTGGCCGCCGCCGCCCGGTTAAAGATAACCTGATGGTCGCCCTGGGTCATGCTTGCCGTCCGCACTGCGACCACGGCCTCATCCCCCAACTCGGGATGTTTGGCTGTGCCATACACTGGGTAAACCGCGTACTCATATGAAGTATCGGGATAAACGCGATAGTCTGACCAGCGAAACTTTTGAAGCGGTGCAATGTTCGATCGCAGCAATGTACCAGGTTTGTGTCGCATATGGGGGAACGGTAGCGCGCCCATGAGCCATTCATGGCGACCTGTTCGGCCATCTCGCCGCTTAATCGCAAACCCTAACAATCCCGTTCGGCGGTCAGGCTCAACGTTCATTGCCAACAACACTCCGGTCGTGCCTGTGTAGGCTTTGACGGTTACCCCGTTGCGTTGGGCAATTTGTCGCACCATGATGGGTCATCCTTGCGGTTGGCGATTGGGTAAATGAGGCTCATGGGGCTACCGCAGAACCGAAACTTTAAAGATGATGGCGATCGCACTGTTGTACACGACTTGCACAACTGTACACAACATGGGTATATAGCGGTTGCCCACAGTGTTTCGTTCTCGTATCTCTAAACGATGAGTGTGAGATATTCATACTCAATCTCATCCTGAGCTAGAAACGAAGTGTGGTCTCTACTCAAGTTGATCGTGTGGTCATGATCAAATAATGAGCATGATCGTGATACGAACTCGTGGCCGTTCTAATGTTTGAATACCATTTCCTTACAGCTAACATCCATTATTTTATCCGTCTCGCTAGGTGATGATTCATATTTTTTGGGTCAACTCCTGCTTCCATATCGCTATCCATTGGCATGCTAGCTACGTAAACACAAAAAAAGCCTGGTAGCCCCCTACCAGGCATTGAATCTTCGTTTCTCAGCATTTGGAAATTCGTTAATCAGTCAGCAAAAGAGGTTTATCTCTAGAGATGTATCCCTATTTGATTTTGATTTCTTGTGCGTGTAGTTCTACACCGCGATATTTACCAATGACTTTGCCTTCGGTTGTAGCGATCGAAGGAACTCGGGTTTCGTGCTTAACGCCGCGATAGGAGAGCTTCATGAGTCGTTTCCTTGTCTTTGTTCATGCTTTAAGAATACCCAAAACTACCTGTAACTTACCTCATCCAGGTGTATCACCTGATTGGATGAATTTAAATTTGGTGAATTGAATTAAGCCGATGTCTGGGGCATGAAAAGTTGGCTCAAGCAGTTTTGCTGCATCCTTCAACCGATATTCCGCAGGTTGCTGGGAATTAATTAAGCAGGTAGTAACGGCAGTAAGGTAGGCCCAAAAGTTGGATGATTTTAGAGCGCTCATCCATCAGATTACTGACCTGCTGAGCTTGCCCGATT